>NZ_JBHSOU010000028.1:74060-99307 GCF_042656385.1 Pseudomonas sp. GCM10022186 | reverse complement strand
TCCAGCCTCCAGCCTCCAGCCTCCAGCCTCCAGCCTCCAGCCTCCAGCCTCCAGCCTCCAGCCTCCAGCCTCCAGCTTCCAGCTTCCAGCTTCCAGCTTCCAGCTTCCAGCTTCCAGCTTCCAGCCTCCAGCCTCCAGCCTCCAGCCTCCAGCCTCCAGCCTCCAGCCTCCAGCTTCCAGCTTCCAGCTTCCAGCCTCCAGCCTCCAGCCTCCAGCTTCCAGCCTCCAGCTTCCAGCTTCCAGCTTCCAGCTTTCAGCCTTCACCCTGTTCCACCACCGCGCTCTCTTCCCTGGCCTTGGCCTTGGCCAGGCTGTGGTGGAGGAAGGCCTGGGCGATCACGGCGCGTAGCTGGTCGTCGTCCCAGGGCTTGGTGAGGAACTTGTAGATGGCGCCCTGGTTGATGGCATCGGTGACGGATTTCAGGTCGGTGTAGCCGGACAGCACGATGCGGATGGTGTCGGGGTAGAGGTCCTTGACCCGGCTGAGGAACTCGGTGCCATTCATTTCCGGCATGCGCTGGTCGGAGAGGATCACCTGGATATCGTGCTTGGCCAGCTGGGCGAAGGCGTCCTGGGCGCGGGTGGCGGTGAGGATCTGGTAGCCGTCGCGGCGTAGCACGCGAGTCAGGGCGCGGAGGATGTTCTCCTCGTCGTCGAGCAGCAGCAGGGTCTGGGTATTGCCGGTTCCCGCGCGGGTTTCCAGGTAGGCGGCGGGGCTCTTGTGGTGTTCGTGGAGGAATTGCTCCAGCTGCTCGAAGGGCATCGGGCGGGCGAAGTAGTAGCCCTGGAACTCGTCGCAGTGGCTTTTCTTGAGGAAGGCGAACTGCGACTCGCTTTCCACCCCTTCGGCGATCACCCGCAGGCGCAGGTGGTGGGCCATGGAGATGATGCCCTGGGTGATGGCGGCGTCGTGGTGGTCGCTGATGATTTCCTGGACGAAGGCGCGGTCGATCTTCACCTTGTCGATGGGCAGGCGCTTCAGGTAGTTGAGGCTGGAGAAGCCGGTGCCGAAATCATCGATGGACAGGCGCACGCCCAGGGCCTTGAGCGCCTGCAGGGTGGCGATGGCGCGCTCGGCGTTGTCCAGCAGCACGGTCTCGGTGATCTCCAGTTCCAGCATCTCGGCCGGCAGCCGGGTCTCTTCGAGGATGCGTCGCACGCTGTCGACGAAGATATTGCGCTGGAAGTGCACCGCCGAGATGTTCACCGCCACCACGGTTGCGCTCATGCCGCGGTCGAGCAGTTCGCGGCAGTCGCGGCAGGCGGTGGCCAGTACCCATTCGCTGAGCGGGATGATCTGCCCGGTGTCTTCGGCGACCGGTACGAACTGCGACGGGGAGATGAAGCCCAACAGCGGGTGATGCCAGCGCAGCAGGGCTTCGTAGCCGGTGACCCGGCCGTTGCGGCCGTCGATCTGCGGCTGGTAGTAAAGCATGAAGGCATTGGCCTCGATGGCCTTCTGCAGTTCGTTGCGCAGGGTCACCCGTTCGCTGACCTTCTGTTCCAGGTCGGTGGTGTACCACTGGTAGCAATTGCGTCCGTGCTGCTTGGCCTTGTACATGGCCAGGTCCGCCTGCTGGATCAGCTGCATGGGCTGCTGCATGCCCTGTTCACTCAGGGCGATGCCCATGCTGGCGGTGATGTGCAGCTCGCTGCCGGCGATCGGGTAGGGCCGGGCGATGCAGTCGATGACGCGCTCGGCCACCTGCAGCACGTCTTCCTCGCGGGCGAGGTCAGGCAGGATCAGGATGAACTCGTCGCCCCCCAGGCGCGCCACCGTGTCGCCGGGGCGTACCTGCTGCGCCAGCCGCCGCGCCACTTCCACCAGTATCTGGTCGCCGATGCCGTGGCCCATGGAGTCGTTGATCGGCTTGAAGCCATCGAGGTCGATGAACATCACCGCCAGCTTGCGCTGGTAGCGCTGGCTGATCTGGCAGCCCTGGCGCAGGCGATCTTCCAGCAGAGAGCGGTTGGGCAGGCCGGTGAGCACGTCGTGGCTGGCGTTGTAGGCCAGTTCGGACTCCACCCGCTTCTGCTCGGAGATGTCGTTCTGTACGCCGATGAAGTGGGTGATCTCGCCGTTCTCGTCGGGAACCGGGGCGATGTAGAGGTCGTTCCAGAAGGGCGTGCCGTCCTTGCGGAAATTGCGCAGCACCACATGCACTTCGCGCTTTTCCGAGATCGCATGGCGGATCTCGGCGATGCCCGCCTGTTCCCGGTCGGCCCCCTGGAGAAAGCGGCAGTTGCGGCCCAGGGCTTCCTCCGCGGGGTAGCCGGTGATGCGCTCGAAGGACGGGTTGACGTAGATGATCGGCAGATCGGGGACAGTGGCGTCGCAGATCAGCGCGCCGTTGTAACTGGCCTCGATACTGCGCTGGAGGATGCGCAGCTGCTTCTCGGACTCCTTGGCGCGGCTGATGTCGCGGAAGGCGATGACCCAGCCGCCGAGGGTCTGGGCGTGCAGCAGGGGCGCGCAGTCATAGGCGATGTGGCGGTCGCCGCCCAGGCTCACTTCGCCATGGCGTGTGCCGGGGGCCGGGGCGCTGTAGAGGTCCAGTGGCAGGTGGTCGACCAGCGCCTGGCCGAGCAGGCCCTCGACAGGTCGCCCGAGCAGCTCGGCGCCCGCCGGGTTGACGAAGGTCAGCCGGCCCTGGCGGTCCACCGCCAGCAGTCCTTCGCCGACGCTGTCGGTGATGGCCGAGGTGAAATCCAGCTGTTCCTGCAGGCGCTGTTCACCGGAGAGCACCTGCTGCACCAGGCGGATGTTCTCCAGCGCCGCCACCGCCATCTGCGCGAACTGCTGGGCTATGGCCAGGTCGTCCTCGTCGAAATCGCCGTCGAACTTGTCGGAGAGCTGGATCAGGCCGAGGTTGTGACCGCCATGGTCGATCAGCGGGACGGCCAGCCAGCCTTGCAGGGGCAGCTGGCCACTGTCCTGATCGCCGGGGGCTTCGAGCTCGGCGCGGGCCAGGAGCACCGGCTGGTTCCCGGCCCAGGCACGGGCATGGAGGGTGGGACCTTCGGCGGGCGTGTACGGCGTGTGCCAGGCCTGGTACTTCGCGGACAGGGACACCGCGCCCAGGCCCGCGCCGTCGGCCAGGTCGAGCAGTGACATATGGGTGCCCACCAGCAGACGCAGCTGTTCGCACATGAAGTCCAGCAAGGCGCGGGTGTCGAGGATGCCGCCGATGCGCAGGGCGGTTTCGCTGAGTCCGCGCAGCAGTTGCGCCTTGCGTTCGGACTGGGTCAGCGTCTGCTGCAGCGCACGGGTCATGCGGTTGCGTTCACTGATGTCCTTGGCGATGCCGAAGCCCCCGACTATATGCCCCTCGACCACGATCGGCAGGTTGGTGAAGTCCAGTTCCAGCAGTTCTCCATCGCGGTTGCGGCAGCGCACTTCGTGGCGTTGGGCCTGGCCGTCGAGCACCGCGCGGAAGTGCTGACGCACGCGCTCGGCCTCTTCCTCCCGTACCAGGCGGGAGAAGGGGTGGCCGAGGAGCTCCGCAGCGTTGTAGCCGATCAGCTCGCAGCCCGCCTGGTTGAGGCTGACGAAGCGCCCGTCGCGGTCGAAGGAGAACACCGGGTCGGGGTTGAAGGTGAACAGCGAGCGATAGCGCTGTTCGCTTTCCTGCAGGCGCAGTCGGTCGTGCTGGCGCTCGATGGCGATGGCGGCCAGCTGGCCGGCGGTGCCGATCAGCTGCAGCGCCTCGTCGTCCGGTGTACAAGGCTGGCGCAGGTGGACGGCGAAGGTGCCGAGCACGTCGCCGTGGTGGGATATCAGCGGAATGGCCCAACAGGCGCGCAGGCCGTGACGAAGGGCGAGGTCGCGCTGGTCACGCCAGAGCGGGTCTTCGCTGATGTCCTGGCTCACCACCATCTGCCGACGGAACACGGCGGTGCCGCAGGCGCCGGCCAGCGGCCCGACGGGCAGGCCGTCCAGTGCCTGGACGAACCCGTCCGGCAGGCTCGGCGCGGCACCCAGGCGCAGGCGCTTCCGTTCGCCGTCCACCAGCAGCACCGAGCAAAGGGCGGTGGGCTCAAGGGTCTCGCTCATCAGGCAGATGGCCTTGAGAATGTCCATCAGCGGCTGGTCGGTGGAGATCATGCTGAGGATGTCCCGCTGATCCTCGGAATAGGCTTCATGACGGACCAGGCTGGTGATGTCGTGGGCCACGGCGAACAGGGTGCGTTCGCCTTCCGACCAGCCGGCGGACCAGAGCAGGTGGACCACGCTGCCGTCCTTGCGCTGGCAGCGGTTGCGCACGGCATCCCAGGATTCGCCGTGGATGATGGCCTGGATGTCGCTGCGGGTGCGCTCGCGGTCCTCGGCCAGGACGAATTCGATGTAGCGGCGGCCGATCAGCTCCTCGGGCCGGTAGCCGAGCACGCTGTGGCAGGAGGGGCTGACCTGGGTGAAGCGCTCGGTCTCGTCTATGGAGCAGAGCACGTCCATGGAGTGGTCCATGATCCGCTGGTTCTGTAGCTGCAGGCGCGCCTGGTGCTGCAGGCTCAGTTCCAGTTCGCGATTGCTTTCGCGCAGGCGCTGGCTGCGCTCGATGGCCAGCCGGGAAAAGCTCTGGCTGACCATCAGCAGGAAGGTGAAGCCGAGGCCGAACAGCATGAACAGCGGCGGCAGCAAGGTGGCGGTGCGATCGCTCTGGGGCAGTGCCTGGAAGGTGCGCATGCGCCAGCGCCCCTCGGGGCCGAGGTCGGCACGCTGTTCGCCCACCGGGAGCAGGCTGTGCCCCTCGTCGCCCATGCTGGATTCGTAGATGCGTTTGGGGCCTTCGAAAACCTCCAGCACGAAACCGTCGAGATCCTCGGCCAGCTGCCGGTCGAGGGTGGCGCCGACGTCCAGGCTGGCCACCAGCAGGGCCGTGGGCTGCCCCCTGAACCGCAGGGGCGTGGCCACCAGGGTGCTGTTGTCCTCGGCGCTGAAACTCTGCGCGGGACTCATCTGCGCGCCGCTGCCGAGGCGTACCTGTGCCAGCCAGTCGTGGAGTGAGGACTGGGCGAGGAAGCGCGCCAGCCAGTCGTCGGCCTGCCGGTTCCGTCCCCGTTGGCGGAGCGGCTTCAACTCAGCGTCAAGTACGGCGATCAGCTTGATGTTGGGAAAATCGCGCAGGTAACTGTCGGCTTCCTGCTGCCAGAGGCTGTCCGACGGCAGGCTGCCCAGGCTCTGCCAGCGCTCGGCGATGCGCTGCATCAGCTGCAGGCGCACGGTCAGGGTGTTTTCGATGGCCGCCTGGGCGCGCAGCAGCAACTGGTGGCTGTGGGCGTTGAGGGTGGTGATTTCGTTGAGGCTGAGGAGAAACCAGCCGATGCAGGTGGCCAGGGCGCCGAGCAGGCCGGTGATCGCGGCACGCCGGTCGAGCTGCTGTCGCTGTTCTTCGGACAGGGCGCAGAGCATCAGCACGCCGGCGCCGAGCAAGACGATGAAGAGGTTGGCGATGTGCCCGGACTCCGGGCGGAAGGCGAAGCGCGGCAGGTCGTGGCCGGGGTCCAGCAGCGAAACCTGGGAGGCCAGTGCCAGGCCGATCAGGGTTATCCCGCAGAGCTGGCTGAGCCAGCGCCCGCCCTGGCGGGTCACTGCCAGCAGCATGGCCAGGCCGAACAGACTGGCGACAATCGCCAGCTCGCTGCGCACGCGCCAGTAGCCGCTGACCAGCGAGCGGCCATGGTCGCTGCCGCCGGCCAGGACGTTGTGTCCGAGGCTGTAGCCGGCCAGGACGATCAGCGCCAGGCCGGCCAGCAGCGAGAGGCGGCGCAAGCCGCGGGTGGCGCCCAGCACGGCGGCGCCGGCGAGCAGGGTGATCAGGGCGCTGTCGGGTACCAGGACCAGTTCGTAGCGGGCCGGGCTGGCCTCGGTCAGGAAGGCCGCCAGGCTGATGCCGCCCAGGCCCATGAGGGCGAAGGCCAGGCAGTGCAGGTAGGCCTGGTAGCCGAGGTTGCGATTGTGCTTGGCCATGGCGTCGCGCCGTTCCGATGGCTGAGGCTGTCCTGGATGCCCGGGGTCAGTCATCCAGGTCATAGCTCTCCAGTATCACGGCGCCGTCGGTATCGCGGCGCACGCGGGTCAGCCCCGGGTGCTCGGCCTCCAGGCGCAGGAGCTCGCGGCGCTGGCGCTCAAGGGTGTCCTGCTGGCCGCGCACCTGTTCCAGCAGGCGCCGGTTTTCATCCCGTAGCTGGTACAGGTCGACGGCGGCCTGCAAGGCGCTTTCTATCTCGTAGTTCTCCCAGGGCTTGGAGAGAAAGCGGTAGACCTCGGCACGGTTGATCGCCTGCATCAGGGTCGAGCGGTCGCCGTGGGCGCTGAGCAGCAGGCGCAGGGCGTCGGGCTGGCGCTGGCGGGCGAACTGCAGGTAGGTGAGGCCATCCAGCTCGGGCATGCTGAGGTCGCAGACGATCACGGCGTAGCGATGCTCGGCCAGGGCGGCCAGCGCGGTCTCGGGGTTGTCGAAGGGGTGCAGGTCCCAGTCCCGGGGGCGCAGCAGGCGTTGCAGGGCGCTGAGAATGTGGGGTTCGTCGTCCACCAGCTGGATCTTGATCATCGGGGCTACTCCTTAGCCGTGCTCGTGTCGGCCTCGGGGAGGCGGACTTGAACGAGGTAACGCGCGCCTTCGCTGGACTCGAAGGCGATGAGCTTGTCGATCAGGTTGCGGCTGGGCTGTTTGCCGGCATTGAGCAGGAGCATGCCGCTTTCCGCCTGGAGGTTGCGGGCCCGGGCCATCGAGGCCGGGCATGCGCGCATCGGAGATCACCAGGTCCACTTCGCGTTCGGCCAGCAGCGCCAGGGCGGCACCGCCGCCGGGGGCCGTGAGCAGCTCGTAGGACTCGTCACGCAACACCCGGCGCAAGGCGCCGAGGATATGCTCTTCGTCATCCACCAGCAGCAGGGTGGGCTGGCGCAGGGCCTCGCTCATGCGGGCGCCTCGTCGAGCCTGGGCTGGCGCAGGGGCAGCCAGACGCGGAAGCGGGCGCCGTGGCCGGGGCGGCTGAAGACTTCGATGCGGCCGCCGTGCTTTTGCACGATGTTGTAGGAAAGCGCCAGGCCCAGGCCGGTGCCTTTTCCCACCGGTTTGGTGGTGAAAAAGGGCTCGTAGATGCGGTGGAGGATGGCCGGCTCTATGCCCTTGCCGTCGTCCTCCACCTCCAGCCAGGCCCAGTCGCCCTGATGGCCGCTGCGCAGGGTGATGCGGCCGAAGCTCTCGATGGCATGGGCGGCATTGATCAGCAGGTTCATCACCACCTGGTTGATCTGCGAGGGGATGCATTCCACCAGCGGCAGGTCGCCGTACTCGCGCACCACCTCGGCCTTGTACTTGAGCTCGTTGTTGACCAGGTTGAGGGTGCTGTCGAAGCCCCTGTGCAGGTCGGCGGCGCGGTACTCCTCTTCCTCGATGTGGGAGAAGTCCTTGAGGGCGGTGATGATCTTCTTCACCCGTTCGATACCATCCTCGGACTCGTGGATCAGGGCTTCGACGTCGTTGCGGATGTAGTCGTACTCCAGGCTGCGCTTGAGCTGCTGCAGCTCTTCCAGGCTGCCGACCCCGTCCACGGCGTCGACTATGCGCAGCAGGTCGTTGACGTAACCGGTGAGGGTCTTGAGGTTGGAGAAGACATAACCGATAGGGTTGTTGATCTCGTGGGCCACACCGGCCGCCAACTGGCCGATGGCGGCGAGCTTTTCCGACTGCAGCAGCTGGGCGTTGGCCTTCTCCAGCTTGCGGATCAGCTGTTCCTGCTCCTGTTGCTTGCTGCCCAGGGCGTTGAGGGCGGAGGCCAACTGCTCGTGGTTGCGGGCGAACTCGGTGGTGTCGTAGAGCAGCAGGCCGAAACAGGGTTCGCCCCGGCAGTCGAACGGGAAGAGCAGCGTGCTCTGCAGGCGCAGTGGCGTCACCTGGCCTTCGGGGCTGTGGGACAGCTGGATCAGATAGGGGTTTTCGCGCCAGTGGGTGTAGGCATGCAGACCCTGTTCGCGGGCCTTGGCCACCATCTTGCCCAGGCGTGGGGTGTCGGCTTCCGGGAACACGCCGGTCAGCGGCTGCCCCAGCGCCGACGCGAGGGACTTGCCGCTGTGCTGGCTGACGAAGTCGTTCCAGTGGAGGATGCCCAGGTTCCGGTCGAGGATGATGACCCCCACCTCGATCTGTTCAACCAGGGCTCCGGCAAGATCCAAAGGGCTGCTGTCCATGATGTCGCCCGCTTTTTTCGCTGTGGAACGGTTGGCTGGGTTGAATTTTGGCGCTTATCCGACTTTGTTGTACGAAGTGTATGTCAGATTTCAGGCGTCTGAATGCTGTCGAAAGTCGCCTGGGTTACTGTCGAAAATTCCTTTTCACAGGGGCAAGGGTAGACCATGGGGCTGGAGCAAAAGGCTGAGATGCCGGTTCGCTACGAATTCCGTTTCCCCGATGGCCGCCTCTGGGTACATGAGGTGGACCTGAGTGCGCCGGTGGCTGCGGCAGGCGCGGAAACCGGACCGGATTGGGCGCGGCTGGGGTTCCGGCAGTGCGGGCATTGCCCGCTGAAGGCGGCCGAGGTCCACGACTGCCCCTTCGCCCGAGCTCTGGCGCGGCCGGTGGCGGTGCTGGCGCACTCGCCCTCCTATCAGGAGGTGCTGGTGACGGTGTTCTGGCGTGGCCGGGAAATCCGCCAGCAGACCACCCTGCAGCGGGCACTGGGCTCCTTGCTGGGGCTGCTCGGGGCCACCAGCGGCTGCCCCCATACGCGGATGCTGCGGGCCATGGCCTGGTTCCACTGGCCCTTCAGCACCTCGGCCGAAACCCTCTATCGCTCCCTCGGCACCTACCTGCTGGGCCAGCACCTGCGGCAGGAGCGCGGGTTGGAGCCGGACTGGGCGATGGACGGGCTGCGCGACCTGTACCGCAACCTGCGCCTGGTCAACCTGGGCATGGCCGAGCGCCTGCGCGCCGCCGCCGAGGAGGATTCCAGCCTCAACGGCCTGATCCTGCTGGACCTGCTGGCGGCGGATACCCTGTATTCCCTGGATAGCTACGAGGGGGAGCTGGACGGGTTCTTTGCGGAGTATTTCGACGAGGGGTGAGGCAGAGGCCCGGCCGAACCTGCGGGCGGGCGTCGATTCCCTGTAGGAGCGAATTCATTGGCGATGTCGGCGTTAAATGTTGCTAGAACGTCCTGAGCCAAGCTGATTATCGAACGGGCGGCGAGTCCCTGTTTCGCCCTCCTGGGCGAGTCCCTTTCTCAAACGTCGGGATGCCGCACCACAGAAAGGAACCAAAGCGCTTGCCCCTGCATCCGGCCCGGCTTCGCCGGGTGACCAGCCTTCGGCTGTTACTGCGTTTCCCTCGCTCCATCGTTGCGCCGGGGGCCCGGCGTGAGGGACCATCCATGGCCCCGCACGCCTCTCGCGGCATCCATGCCGCTCGTCCCCCTCTGCAACGATTCCGCTCGGCCTCCTGACGGGGTGGAGGCGCCGCCCCACCTCTGCTGCACAGGTTCAGGCTGCTGGTGGCTTCAGGATTGTTTGTGCCTCGCCGGCGCGAGTCACCCCTCTCCTCTTCAGGGGTGAAGAGGCACGCTTTCGGAAGCACCGCTTCCGGTGCCGATGAACGCCTGAGCGCGAAGCGATCAGGCAGGGGCGCAGGGCGGGGGCCGGGGGAGAGGGAGGTGTCAGACTGGTGCGGAGACCTGAAAGCCCCGTACTAGAGACTTCTATTCGGTCCTGCAACAGCTAATGCAGACATAGCCAATTCATTCGCCAAGCAGACCGCAGGTCTGCCAGTGGATTCCCCGGGGGCAACTGCGTTGCCCTTGGCGAATGAATTCGCCCCTACAGGCTTGCGTAGGATGGGTTGAGGTACGAAACCCATCGATCGAGGCTCAGCCAGTGAACCCCAGGCGCTCCTTCCAGCGTTTTTCCAGCCCCTTGGTTTCGTGGTCGAAGGGGTGGAATCCGGGGCGGTAGTAGTCCAGGTAGGGCTTGATCATCTTCGGGAAATAGCCGTTGCGCGGACCGAGCAGGGTCTTCAGGCCGCGCGCCCAGCTGCGCCAGTTGAACAGCTGGCCGTCCTTGCGCATCAGGTGGACCTGGAAGCCCATGACCACGCCGAAGAACAGGAAGGTGGTGAGGACCATGGTGACGGTGCGGATCAGGTAGCCGCCACCGATGGCGTTGTAGGCGTCGTAGCAGACCGCCTTGTGCTCGTTCTCCTCGATGGCGTGCCACATCCACAGCTGGTACATCTTCGGGTCGTCCATCTGGGTGTTGATGTCTTCGCGGCGCAGCAGTTGCTCGGCCATGGTGGCGGTGAAGTGTTCCAGTGCGCAGGTGGCGGCCAGGCGCTGCTTGCGGGTGGTGAAGCGGGTGACCCACTCCAGCAGCACCTTGATGCGCAGTTCCAGGCGCTCGAGGTCGATACCGTGCTCGGCGGCATAGTCGTTGTAGGTAGCGTGCTCCTTGGAGTGCATGGCTTCCTGGCCGATGAAGGCGCTGATGTCCTTCTGCAGCTGCGGGTCGCTGACCTGGTCGCGTACCGCACGCACGCTGTCGACGAAGAACTTCTCGCCATAGGGGAAGAGCGAGGAAAGGTTGTTCATGAAATGGGTCATGAAGGGATCGCCGCTCCACCAGTACTTCTGGGTCGACGCGAAGCTGAAATCCATGCGGCGAACGGGAAAGTTGGCCTTGGGCAGTACGGCGCTGGCTGACATGCGGAAATCCTCTCGGGCTCGGGGAGCCATGCGTTGTCGTCATCGGCGGCACGGACAACCGTGCCATCAGTCGATGTAACTATTGAGGATCGCGGAAGCGGGCGCGAGGGCCTGGACGCCAACTTTCGGCGGGTGATCGCGCAGCGGGGTGGGGCGAGGGGTAACGCCTGCTGGAAAGGGTGTAACCCGGCCAGGGCGGCTGTGCTTCGGTTGGGGCGGGCCCGCCGGCGCGGACCCGCATCGGGCTCAACGCTCGTCGAGGGCGAAAGCGGTCAGGCAGAAGCTGGGGATGCCGGCTTCGGCCAGGCGCTCGGAACCGCCGAGCTCCGGCAGGTCGATGATGGCGGCGGCCTCGTACACGCTGGCGCCCAGGCGCCGCACCAGGCGGGCGGCGGCCAGCAGGGTGCCGCCGGTGGCGATCAGGTCATCGAAGATCAGCACCTTGTCGCCATCGCGGAGGCTGTCGCTGTGCACCTCGAGGAAGGCTTCGCCGTACTCGGTCTGGTAGGGCTCGGAGAGCACCTCGGCCGGCAACTTGCCCTGCTTGCGGAACAGCACCAGGGGCTTGTTGAGTTCGTAGGCGATGATCGAGCCGATCAGGAAGCCGCGGGCGTCCATGGCGCCGATATGGCTGAAATCGGCTTCGACGTAACGCTGGATGAAGCTGTCAGCCACCAGGCGCAGGGCTCGGGGCGACTGGAACAGGGGGGTGATGTCGCGAAACACCACGCCGGGCTTGGGGAAGTCCGGGACCGGGCGGATCAGGGTCTTGATGGAAAAGTCGTCGAAGATCATCGTCGGGGCCGGCTCCTACGTGGTTTGTCGCGGAAATCAGCTTTCGATGCTGCCGCCCGCCATGGCACAGAGCTCGATGGGGTCGAGGATGTGCACTTCCTTGCCCTCGGCGGCGATCAGGTTGGCCTGCTGGAAGCGGGTGAAGACGCGGGAAACGGTTTCCACCGCCAGGCCCAGGTAGTTGCCGATCTCGTTGCGCGACATGGCCAGGCGGAACTGGTTGGCGGAGAAACCACGGGCGCGGAAGCGTGCCGAGAGGTTGACCAGGAAGGTGGCGATGCGCTCGTCGGCGGTCTTCTTCGACAGCAGCAGCATCATCTGCTGATCGTCGCGGATTTCCCGGCTCATGACCCGCATCAGCTGGCGGCGCAGCTGTGGCAGCTGGACCGAGAGCTCGTCCAGGCGCTCGAAGGGGATTTCGCACACCGAGGTGGTTTCCAGGGCCTGGGCGGTCACCGGGTAGAGCTCGGTATCCATGCCGGAGAGGCCCACCAGCTCGCTGGGCAGGTGGAAACCGGTGATCTGCTCTTCACCGGAGTCGGTGACGGTGAAGGTCTTGAGGGCGCCCGAGCGCACCGCGAAGACGGAGCCGAAGGCATCGCCCTGGCGGAACAGGAGTTCGCCTTTCTTCAACGGACGGCCGCGTTTGACGATCTCGTCCAGCGCGTCCATGTCCTCCATGTTCAACGACAAGGGCAGGCAGAGTGCGGCCAGGCTGCAATCCTTGCAATGGGCCTGGGGGACGTTGCGCACCTTGATGATTTCGGACATGAGCCATTCCTTGCAAAGCAAACACACATGACGCGTAAGGTTAACCCAGGGTGTAGGCAACAGCCAGAAAAAGCCTGCCTGACCTGTCGCTCAGGTTTTCGCGGCCGGGGGCCGGTTCGACTGCGCTTCAGCGGGGAGACCCGAGCCTTGCGCCCGCGGTCCCAGGCGGTGCGGCAACGGGTCGCATGGGACGAGCGCGGGCCCGCGGTGCTCGACGGCCCCTCAGATCACCCGGGAAAAGCGTTGCTGGCTCTGCGCGGCGAGGTAGTGATCGAAGAGCATGCACAGGGAGCGCACCAGCAGGCGTCCGGCCGGCAGCACGTCGATGCGGTTGTCGCTCAGGGCAATCAGCTGGTCCCGTTCCATTTGCTGGAGTTGTGGCCAGATCTCCGCGAAATAGCCGCGAAACTCTATGTTGAAGCGGGCTTCGATACTGGCGAAGTCCAGCTCGAATTCGCAGATCAGCTGCTGGATCACCGCGCGCCGGATGCGGTCGTCTTCGCCGCAGGTAAGCCCCCGGCTGGTGGCCAGCAGGCCATTTTCCAGGGCGCTCTGGTATTCGCCGAGCTGGGCGCTGTTCTGGCAATAGAGGTCGCCGATCTGGCTGATGGCGGAAACCCCCAGGCCGATCAGGTCGCAATGGCCGTGGGTGGTGTAACCCTGGAAGTTGCGCTGCAGCCGGCCGTCTTCCTGGGCGATGGCCAACTCGTCATCGGGCATGGCGAAGTGGTCCATGCCGATGTAGCGATAACCGGCGGCGCTCAGTTGCTCGATGCTGCGCTGGAGCATTTCCAGCTTCTGGCCGGGCGCCGGCAGGTCCTCGCTGCGGATGCGTCGCTGGGGCATGAAACGTTCCGGCAGGTGGGCGTAGTTGAATACCGAGAGCCGGTCCGGCTGCAGCGCGATAACCTCGTCGACGGTGCGGGCAAAGCTGTCCGGCGTCTGCTTCGGCAGGCCGTAGATCAGGTCGAGGTTCAGCGAGCGGTATTGCAGGGTGCGCGCGGCTTCCACTATGGCGCGGGTTTCCTCGAGGCTCTGCATGCGGTTGACGGCGCGCTGCACCGCCGGGTCCAGGTCCTGCACGCCGAGGCTCACGCGGTTGAAGCCCAGTTCGCGGAGCAGGCCCATGGTGGACCAGTCGGCCTCGCGCGGGTCGATCTCGATGCCGTAGTCGCCGGAATCGTCGTCCAGCAGGCTGAAGTGCTTGCGCAGGTGACCCATGAGTCGGCGCAGCTCGTCGTGGCTGAGGAAGGTGGGGGTGCCGCCGCCGAAGTGCAGCTGCTCGACCTTCTGCTGCGGGTCGAGGTGGCAGGCGATCAGTTCGATCTCCCGTTCCAGGCGTTCGAGGTAGGGCAGGGCGCGGCCGCGGTCTTTGGTGATGACCTTGTTGCAGGCGCAGTAGTAGCAGATGTTCGCGCAGAAGGGCACATGCACGTAGAGGGACAGAGGGCGGCGTGCGTTGCGACTGTCGCGCAGGGCGTGGAGCAGGTCGAAGGAGCCCACCTTGTGGTTGAACTGCACGGCGGTGGGGTAGGAGGTGTAGCGCGGGCCTGGGGTGTCGTAGCGGCGGATCAGGCCCGCGTCCCAGCGAATATTGTCGAGCATGCGGGAGTCCCCGGTTCGGCTGTCTGTGCCAGGGAGTCTATGGGGGCCCCGCATGGGCGACCTTGATTTGTATCAAGCCGTCAGTGGCTGTGCTGGTGTCCGTTGCTGGCAGCGCTGCCGTCGTGCCCACCGTGGTCCATCAGCCAGGCCTGGTGCGGGCCTGGCAGGGTCCAGAGGCCGAAGAGGATCACCAGCAGGCCGCCGGCGATGCGCACGCCACGCTTGCGCAGCAGGGCGGTCAGGCGTTCGGCGGCCAGGCCCGTGGCAATCAGCACCGGCAGGGTGCCGAGGCCGAAGGCCAGCATCAGCAGGGCGCTGTCCGCCGCCGAGCCCTGGCTGGCGGCCCAGAGCAGGGTACTGTATACCAGCCCGCAGGGCAGCCAGCCCCAGAGGCCGCCGAGCAGCAGGGCGCGGGGCAGGCTGGAAACTGGCAGCAGCTTGCGCGCCGCCGGCTGGATATGCCGCCACAGACCCTGACCCAGGGCTTCGATGCGCGTCAGGCCGCTCCACCAGCCGGCGAGGTACAGGCCCATGCAGATCAGCAGCAGTGCAGCGACAACGCGCAGGGCCATGGCCGCCGGGCTGCTGGCGATGGCCCAGCCGGCGAGGCCGATGAGCAGGCCGGCCGCGGCGTAGCTGAGGATGCGACCGAAGTTGTAGGCCAGCAGCAGGCGCAGGCGCCGGGTGCGCTGTTCGGGGGGGATGGCGAGGGTCAGGGCACCCATCAGGCCACCGCACATGCCGAGGCAGTGGCCGCCGCCGAGCAGGCCGAGGATAAGGGCGGAAAGCAGCAGGGGAGTGAGTTCAGCCACGGGGCTCGTCCTGGTCGTCCTGCTTGTCCTTGTCTTTGCCCTCGGCTTCGGCGATACCGGCCTGATGCTTGGGGTCCTCGTCGTCGAAGAGGATGCTGTGGGCCGGCCCGTCGAGGTCGTCGTACTGGCCGCTGTCCACGGCCCAGAAGAACAGCCAGATGGCGAAACCGACCAGGCCGATGGCGACGGGGATCAGGATGTATAACGCGGGCATGGTGAAATCTCGTTGGGGGCTGAAAGCCGGAAGCTTGAAGCTGGAAGTGGTAAAGCCAACCCTCCCGGCTTCTAGCTTCTAGCTTCTAGCTTCTAGCTTCTAGCTTCTAGCTTCTAGCTTCTGGTTCCTGGCTAGCCGCAAGGCATTCACAACCACCAGCAGCGAGCTGACTGACATGCCGAAGGCCGCCCAGAGCGGGGTGATCCAGCCGAGGGCGGCGAAGGGCAGCACCAGGCCATTGTACAAGGTCGCCCAGGCCAGGTTCTCGACTATGATGCGGCGCGTCCGGCGGGCCAGGGCGAAGGCCTGCACCAGGCTGTCGAGGCGGTTGGACAGCAGTACGGCATCGGCGCTGGTCTTGGCCAGGTCCGTGGCGCTGCCCATCGCGACGCTGATGTCGGCGCCGGCCAGGACCGGCACGTCGTTGACGCCGTCGCCCAGCATCAGCACCTTGCGGCCCTGCTGGTGGAGCTGGCGCAGCACGTCCAGCTTGGCGTCCGGGGTGAGGCCGCCACGGGCGTCGTCGATGCCGAGCTCGCGGGCGATGCCGGCCACCATGGGCGAGCTGTCGCCGGAAAGCAGCAGGACCTTCCAGCCGCGTTCGCGGCAGGCATCGAGCAGGGCAGGGGCGTCCTCCCGCAGGCGGTCGTCGAGGACGAACCAGGCCAACGGCCCCTGTTCGTCCCCCAGCAGCAGCCACTGGCCCTGGTCGCCGGGTATGGCCGGTGCCGGCTGGCCGCCGAGTTCGGCGACGAAACCGGGCTGGCCTATGCGCAACCGACGTCCGCCGACCCGGCCCTCCAGGCCACGGCCCGGCACGCTTTCCACCTGCTTGGCGGCTTGCGGCGCACGGCCGAAGGCGCGGGCGATGGGATGCTCGGAGCGGTTCTCCAGGGCGGCGGCCAACGCCAGGCAGGCGTCCTTGTCCAGACGACCCAGGGCGTGGATGGCGCTCAGGGTCAGGCGGCCTTCGGTAAGGGTGCCGGTCTTGTCGAAGATCACCGTGTCGATCTGGTTCAGGCCTTCCAGCACGTGGCCGCGGGTCAGCAGCAGGCCGAGCTTGTGCAGGCTGCCGGTGGCGGTGGTCAGCGCGGTGGGGGTGGCCAGGGCCAGGGCGCAGGGGCAGGTGGCGACCAGCAGCGAGAGCACGATCCAGAAGGCGCGGTCCGCGTCGATCTGCCACCAGACGATGCCGACGATGGCGGCGGCGCCGAGGACGATCAGCAGGAACCACTGCGCCACCTTGTCGGCCACTTCGGCCAGGCGCGGCTTGTCGGCCTGGGCGCGCTCCAGCAGGCGGACGATGGCGGAGAGGCGAGTATCGTCGCCAAGGGCCTGGACCTCGACGGTCAGCGGGCCTTCGACGTTCAGGGTGCCGGCGGTCACGACGTCACCCTCGCCGCGCGGGTGCGGCAGGTATTCGCCGGTGAGCAGGGATTCGTCGACGCTGGACTGGCCTTCAATGATACGGCCGTCCGCCGGCAGCAGGGCGCCTGGCGGCACCAGTACGCGATCGCCTACCTTCAGTTCGCTGAGCAGGATGCGCTCGCCATGGCCGGCAGCATCCAGGCGCAGGCAGGAGGCGGGCAGCAGGTTGACCAGTTGTGCGGTGGCGGCGGCGGTGCGTTCGCGGGCACGGCGTTCCAGGTAGCGGCCGGCGAGGAGGAAGAGGGCGAACATGCCCACGGCGTCGAAGTAGAGCTCGCCGATACCGGTGACCGTGGACCAGATGCCGGCCACATAGGCGCCGCCTATGGCCAGGGAGACCGAGACGTCCATGGTCAGGTGGCGGGTGCGCAGGTCGCGCAGGGCACCGCGGAAGAACTGGCCGCAGCAGTAGAAGACGATCGGAGTGGTGAGGAACAGGCTGACCCAGCGCAGGATGGTGTCCAGTTCCGGCGACAGGTCGATGTTGAACTCCGGCCAGGTGGCCATGGCCGCCATCATCACCTGCATCCACAGCAGGCCGGCGACACCCAGCTGGCGCATGGCGCGGCGGTTCTCGGCGGCCAGGCGCTCGGCGGCTTCGTCCGCCTTGTAGGGGTGGCCGGCGTAGCCGATCTTGCGCAGTTCCTTGAGCAACTGGCTGAGCGGCAACTGGCTGTCGGCCCAGCGCACCTGCAGACGGTGGTTGGACAGGTTGAGGCTGGCTTCCGCTACACCCGGCAAGGTCCGCAAGTGCTTTTCGATCAGCCAGCCGCAGGCGGCGCAACTGATGCCCTCGATCAGCAGGCAGGTCTCGCTCAGTTCGCCCTGGTGCTGGACGAAGGGCTGCTGGACTTCGGCGCGGTCGTAGAGGGCCAGCTCGTCAGGCAGCTCGCGGGGCAGGGCGTCGGGGTTGGCGGCGGTGTCGCTGCGGTGGCGGTAGTAGCCCTCCAGGCCGCCGGCGACTATGGCCTCGGCCACCGCCTGGCAACCCGGACAGCACATGGCCCGCGTCTCACCCAGCACGCGGGCCTCGAAGCGGCTGCCGTTCGGTACCGGCAGGCCGCAGTGATAGCAGGAAAGCGGTGCGCTCATGCGCTATTCGCCGAGGCGGATAACGCTGCCCTTGTCCAGGGTCTCTTCCTCGAACAGGCGCCAGTCCTGGCCCTGCTCCTGGCCGATCAGCTCGACGAAGCGACGGCCGCTGACCGGGTCCTGCAGCTGGCCGCGGTAGTGGCCGTCGGCCTGGGGCTGGAGCACGACACGGCGGTCCTTCTCCGGCTGGGTGGGGGAGAGCAGGCTCAGCACCAGTTGCTGCGGGCGGCTCTGGCCCACCAGTTCCAGCTCCACCTGGCCGCTGGCGTCGCCCAGCTGCAGGCTGGCCTGCATGCCGAGCTGCTTGGCGAGGTTCTCACGTTCCAGCGAGGTGTTGATGCCCTTGCCGACTTCGTAATAGTTGTCGGATACGAGGCTAGGCGGGTTCTTGCTGGCGATCACCAGCATGGTGGTGCCGAGCACCACCGAGGTGCCGAGGATGGCGAGGATGAACCAGGGCCAGGGCTGCTTGTACCAGGGGCCGGGAGTTTCGGACTGCATGGGTCTTCCGTTCTGCTAGCGGACGCTGGGGCCGATGAAACGGCTGTCGGCGTCGGTCTCGATGCTGGAGTCATCCGCGCTGTGGACGCGGAAGAGGATCTTGTTGGTGCTGGACGGCAGCTGGTCCGGCTCGATGGACAGTTCCACCGGGACCGAGAGCACTTCGCCGGCGTCGGTGCGGACTTCGCGCTTGCCTTCGTAGACCAGGCCGTCCAGGCCCTCGACCTCGATGACGAAGGTCTGGTCGGCCTGGGACTTGTTCATGATCTTCAGGGTGTAGACGTTCTCGATCCGGCCCTGCTCGTTCTCGCGGTACAGCACGCGGTCCTTGATCACGTCCAGTTCCACCAGGGAGCGGGCGGCAACGGCGTAGGCGAAGAGGCCGATCATGGCGACCAGGGCGATAGCGTAACCGATCAGGCGCGGACGCAGCAGTTTGGTCGTCTGGCCGTTGAGGTTGTGCTCGGTGGTGTAGCTGATCAGCCCTTTCGGGTAGTTCATCTTCTCCATGATGCTGTCGCAGGCGTCGATGCAGGCGGCGCAGCCGATGCACTCGATCTGCAGGCCGTCGCGGATGTCGATGCCGGTGGGGCAGACCTGGACGCACATGGTGCAGTCGATGCAGTCGCCCAGGCCCTGGGCCTTGTAGTCGATGCCTTTCTTGCGCGGGCCGCGGGATTCGCCGCGACGCGGATCGTAGGAGACGATCAGGGTGTCCTTGTCGAACATCACGCTCTGGAAGCGGGCGTAGGGACACATGTAGATGCACACCTGCTCGCGCAGCCAGCCGGCGTTGCCGTAGGTGGCGAGGGTGAAGAAGCCCACCCAGAAGTAGGCCCAGCCGCTGGCTGCGCCGGTGAAGAATTCGATGACCAGTTCGCGGATCGGGGTGAAGTAGCCGACGAAGGTCATGCCCGTGGCGAAGCCGATCAGCAGCCAGAGGCCATGCTTGGCGGACTTGCGCAGGACTTTCTGGCCGCTCATGGGGGCCTTGTCGAGCTTCATGCGCTGGTTGCGGTCACCTTCGGTGACTTTCTCGCACCACATGAAGATCCAGGTCCAGACGCTCTGCGGGCAGGTGTAGCCGCACCAGACGCGTCCTGCGAATACGGTGATGAAGAACAGGCCGAAGGCGCAGATGATCAGCAGCCAGGAGAGGAGGACGAAGTCCTGGGGCCAGAAGGTGGCGCCGAAGATGTAGAACTTGCGCTCGGGCAGGTTCCACCAGACGGCCTGGCGGTCGTTCCAGTTGAGCCAGACGGTGCCGAAGTAGAGCAGGAAGAGGAAGGCACCACCGGTCATCCGCAGGTTGCGGAAGATGCCGGTGAAGGCTCGGGTGTAGATCTTTTCGCGGCTGGCGTAGAGGTCGGTGGTTTCACCGCCCTTGGCCGGGGGAGGGGTGATGTTCTTGACGGGAATCTGTTCGCTCATCTGTCTCGTACCACGGCGGTTATCGGCGCCCTGACCAGTGCGTTGCCGGTCGGAGTCTTTTTGCCTGCCACATATGGTACGCCTGATAGCGGCCCGCCATGTGCGACAGTAGGTCGCGCATGGCGGGCTAGGGTATTACTTGCTTTCAGCTTCTGCAGCAGGTTTCAGCGACAGGCTGTAAACATAGGCAGCCAGCAGGTGCACCTTGTCGTTGCCGAGGACTTGCTCCTGGGCCGGCATGCTGCCTTGGCGACCATAGCGGATGGTCTGCTGCAGCTGGGCGTAGCTGCTGCCATAGATGAAGGCGTTCGGGTGGGTCAGGTCCGGTGCGCCCATGGCCGGAGTGCCCTTGGCCTCCGCACCGTGGCAAGCCACGCAGTTGGCCGCGAAGATGGCCTTGCCGGCTTCCGGATCGGCCTTCACGTCCTTCGGCAGCTCGCGACCGTGCAGGGCCACGCGCAGGAAGGCGGCTACGTCGCGTACGCCCTGGTCGCCGATGACTTCACCCCAGGCCGGCATCACGCCCTGGCGGCCACCCATGATGGTGGTCTTGATGGTGGCGGCTTCGCCACCCCAGCGCCAGTCGTGGTCGGTCAGGTTCGGGAAGCCATAGGAACCCTTGGCGTCGGAGCCGTGGCACACGGAGCAGTAGGACGCGAACATGCGGCCGCCCATTTTCAGGGCCTGCGGATCCTGAGCCACTTCCTCGATGGGCATGGCGGCGTATTTGGCGAAGATCGGGCCGTATTGCTCGTCGGCCTTGTTCATCTCCTTTTCCCACTGGTGCACACCGGTCCAGCCGGTCTGGCCATTGGCGAACGGCTTGCCTTCGGCCACTTCGTTGTAGCCGGGGAAGATGCCTTTCCAGTTGCCCATGCCCGGGTACATGACCAGGTAGCCGACGGCGAAGATCAGGGTGCCGACGAACAGCATGAACCACCACTTGGGCAGCGGGTTGTCATATTCCTCGATGCCGTCGAAGGCGTGGCCGACGGTTTCCTCGGTGCTTTCCTGGCGCTGGCCACGACGGGTGGCGAAGATCAGCCAGGTCAGCGCCACCAGCGTGGCGCTGGTGAGCAGGGTTACGTACCAACTCCAGAACGAAGTCATTCTTTCTCACTCCTAGAAGCTTGCTCGTCGCGCTTTGCGGACTTGGGAGGCTCATCCGCGAAGGGCAGGTTGGCGGCTTCGTCGAAGCTGCTCTTGCGCTTGCTGCTGTAGGCCCAGAGCACGACGCCGATGAAGGCGACGAAGACAATGAAGGTGCCTATGCCGCGGAGAGTCCCGATATCCATCTTGCGTTACCGTTTGTTCTTGATAGCGGTGCCCAGACCTTGCAGGTACGCCACGACAGCGTCCATTTCGGTCTTGCCTTTGACTGCTGCCTTGGCGCCGGCGATGTCTTCGTCGGTGTAGGGCACGCCCAGCTTGCGCAGAGCTTCCATCTTGTCGGCGGTGTGCTTGCCGTCGAGCTTGTTCTCAACCAGCCAGGGGTAGGACGGCATCTTCGATTCCGGCACTACGTTGCGCGGGTTGTAGAGGTGCGCACGGTGCCAGTCGTCGGAGTAGCGGCCGCCAACGCGGGCCAGGTCCGGACCGGTACGCTTGGAGCCCCAGAGGAAGGGGTGGTCCCAGACGCTCTCGCCGGCGACGGAGTAGTGGCCGTAACGCTCGGTTTCGGCACGGAACGGACGGACCATCTGCGAGTGGCAGCCGACGCAGCCTTCGCGGATGTAGATGTCACGGCCTTCCAGTTCCAGCGCGGTGCGCGGCTTCATGCCTTCCACCGGGTTGTTAGTCACGTCCTGGAAGAACAGCGGCACGATCTGCACCAGGCCGCCGATGCTCACGGCGATCACCATGAACAGCGCCAGCAGGCCGATGTTCTTCTCGACTAATTCGTGTTGCTTCATTAGTGAGCTCCTTGCGGGATCTGCGCAGCGGCGTCGTATTCAGACGGCTTGGCAGCACGTACGGTGCGATAGGTGTTGTAGGCCATCAGCAGCATGCCGGTCACGAAGAAGGCGCCGCCGATCATGCGCACCAGGTAGCCCGGGTGGCTGGCTTCAAGAGCTTCGACGAAGGAGTAGGTGAGGGTGCCGTCCTCGTTCACCGCGCGCCACATCAGGCCCTGGGTGATGCCGTTGACCCACATGGAGGCGATGTAGAGCACGGTGCCGATGGTGGCCAGCCAGAAGTGGGCGTTGATCAGGCCAACGCTGTGCATCTGCTCACGGGCGAAGACCTTCGGGATCAGGTGGTACAGGGAGCCGATGGAGATCATGGCGACCCAGCCGAGCGCGCCGGCGTGTACGTGGCCGATGGTCCAGTCGGTGTAGTGGGAGAGGGCGTTGACGGTCTTGATGGCCATCATCGGGCCTTCGAAGGTGCTCATGCCGTAGAAGGCGAGCGAGACCACCAGGAAGCGCAGGATGGGGTCGGAGCGCAGCTTATGCCAGGCGCCGGAGAGGCTCATCATGCCGTTGATCATGCCACCCCAGCTCGGAGCCAGCAGGATCAGGGACATGGCCATGCCGAGGGACTGGGCCCAGTCCGGCAGGGCGGTGTAGTGCAGGTGGTGCGGACCGGCCCAGATGTACAGGGTGATCAGCGCCCAGAAGTGCACGATGGACAGGCGGTAGGAGTAGATCGGACGCTCGGCCTGCTTGGGCACGAAGTAGTACATCATCCCCAGGAAGCCGGTGGTCAGGAAGAAGCCCACGGCGTTGTGGCCGTACCACCACTGGATCATGGCGTCGGTGGCGCCGGAGTACAGGGAGTACGACTTGAAGGCGTAGACCGGCATTTCCATGCTGTTGACGATGTGCAGCATGGCGGTCACCAGGATGAAGGCGCCGAAGAACCAGTTGCCCACGTAGATGTGCTTGGTCTTGCGCTTGATGATGGTGCCGAAGAAGACGACGCAGTAGGTGATCCAGACGAGACCCAGGAGGATGTCGACCGGCCACTCGAGCTCGGCATACTCCTTGGAGGAGGTGTAGCCCAGCGGCAGAGTGATGACGGCCAGCACGATCACGGCTTGCCAACCCCAGAAGGTGAAGGCGGCCAGACTGTCGGATACCAGGCGGGCCTGGCAGGTGCGCTGCACCACATAGTAGGAGGTGGCGAACAGGGCGCATCCGCCGAAGGCGAAGATCACCGCGTTGGTATGCAGGGGGCGCAGGCGGCCGAACGAGGTCCAGGGCAGGTTCAGGTTGAGTTCCGGCCACACGAGTTGTGCGGCGATGAACACGCCTAGACCCATCCCTATGACCCCCCAGATCACCGTCATAATGGCGAACTGGCGGACCACCTTATAGTTATAAGCAGTCTGACTGATTGCTGTGCTCATGCTAGGGGTTCCACGGTTAATGGAGTTTTTTGGGGACAAAAAATCGGCGGCAAGTATGGAGAAAGAGGGTAGCCATTGCAACGACACAAGCCGATACAAACCGGGGCCTGGAGCCCTCTGGACAAGGTTTTGCGGCTGTGGTGCCGGCCGTTCTCGACGAGTCGTCGTAGCCTGATCCGATGCGTGACGGAGAGGATCGCCTTGGAGTTGTGACGAAGTGGCGACTGCAGAGCAGCTTAGCCGATGTCAAAGGCGGAGGGGTGCTACTGGTCGGGGAGGTGCGACACTGGGTCGCACTATATAAAGGAAGGGGTGGACACTTCCCTGTGCCCCTGGCACCCGGCTCAGGGTGCCGTTTTGCGCGGCGTGCAGTTCGGCCCGTGGGCCTGGCTGCACGGTTGGGGCGACGCTTCCCTGCGCCGCCCCACCTTCTTCACTACTGGGCGGCCAGTTCCTGTTCACGGTGGGACAGACTGTAGATATAGGCGGCCAGTACGTGGACCTTGTCCTGCCCCAGGTACTCCTGTTGGGCTGGCATCTGGCCATTGCGGCCATAACGGATGGTCTGCTGCAGTTGGGCCAGGCTCGAGCCGTAGATCCAGCCGGCCGGGTGGGTCAGGTCCGGTGCGCCCATGGCGGCGGTGCCCTTGCCTTCGGCGCCGTGGCAGGCGACGCAGGTGCTGGCGAACAGCGCCTTGCCGGCTTCCAGGTCGGCGTTGGTATCTTCCGGCAGCTTCAGCCCGGCCAGGTCCTGGCGTACATAGGCGGCGACGTTCTTCACGCCTTCGTCACCCAGCACTTCTCCCCAGGCCGGCATGGCGGCCATGCGGCCGTGGAGGATGGACGCCTTGATGGTTTCCGGCTCGCCGCCCCAGCGCCAATTGCTGTCGGTCAGGTTGGGGAAGCCCAGGGCACCCTTGGCGTCCGAGCCGTGGCAGATGGAGCAGTAGGTGGCGAACAGGCGGCCGCCCATCTTCAGGGCCTGTGGGTCCTTGGCCACCTCTTCGATGGACATGGCCGAATAGCGGGCGAAGATCGGGCCGTATTGCTGCTCGGCCTTGTTCACTTCGCGCTGCCACTGGGCTACCTGGGTCCAGCCGTCGGCGTAGCCCGGGAACAGGCCCTTCCAGTTGCCCAGGCCCGGGTACATGACCAGATAGCCGGCGGCGAACACCAGGGTGCCGAGGAACAGCATGAACCACCACTTGGGCAGCGGGTTGTCGTACTCCTCGATACCGTCGAAGGCGTGGCCCATGGTCTGGTCCGTGGTGCCCTTGGATTCGCCCTTGCGCGTGGCGAAGATCAGCCAGACCAGCGCCAGCAGGGTGAAGATGGTGAGCAGGGATATGTACCAGCTCCAGAAAGTGGTCATGCGCGGGTGCTCCTGGAAACGTTCCGGTCTTCGTCGGCGAAGGGTAGGTTGGCAGCTTCGTCGAAGCGGCTCTTGCGCTTGCTGCTATAGGCCCAGAGCACGACGCCGATGAAGGCGACGAACACTATGAAGGTGCCTATGCCACGCAGTGTTCCGATGTCCATGTCCCTACCTCTTGTTCTTCAGGCTGGTGCCCAGCACTTGCAGGTAGGCGACCAGGGCGTCCATCTCGCTCTTGCCCTTGACCGCCGCCTGGGCGCCGGCGACGTCTTCGTCCGTGTAGGGCACGCCGAGCTTCTGCATGGCACGGAGCTTGGCGGCGGTGTCCTTGCCGTCCAGGCTGTTCTCCACCAGCCAGGGGTAGGCGGGCATCTTCGATTCCGGCACTACGTTGCGCGGGTTGTAGAGGTGCGCACGGTGCCAGTCGTCGGAGTAACGGCCGCCAACGCGGGCCAGGTCCGGACCGGTACGCTTGGAGCCCCAGAGGAAGGGGTGGTCCCAGACGCTCTCACCGGCGACGGAGTAGTGGCCGTAACGTTCGGTTTCGGCACGGAAGGGGCGAATCATCTGCGAGTGGCAGCCGACGCAGCCTTCGCGGATGTAGATGTCGCGTCCTTCCAGTTGCAGGGCGGTGTAGGGCTTCATGCCCTCCACCGGGTTGTTGGTCACATCCTGGAAGAACAGCGGCACGATCTGCACCAGGCCGCCGATGCTGACGGCCAGGACCATGAACAGCGCCATCAGGCCGACGTTCTTTTCGATGACTTCATGCTTTTTCATCTGGCGACTCCTCAGGCGATCTGGGCGATGGCGTCGTACTCGGCCGGTTTCGAGGCGCGTGCGGTGCGCCAGGTGTTCCAGGCCATGAGGAACATGCCGCTGAGGAAAATGGCGCCACCGATCACCCGCACCACGAAGCCCGGATGGCTGGCCTCCAGCGCCTCGACGAAGGAGTAGGTCAGGGTGCCGTCCTCGTTCACCGCACGCCACATCAGGCCCTGGGTGATGCCGTTGACCCACATGGAGGCGATGTAGAGCACAGTGCCGATGGTGGCCAGCCAGAAGTGCGCGTTGATCAGGCCGAGGCTGTACATCTGTTCGCGGCCGAAGACCTTCGGGATCAGGTGGTACAGGGAGCCGATGGAAACCATGGCCACCCAGCCCAGCGCCCCGGCGTGC
>NZ_JBHSOU010000028.1:7465-74050 GCF_042656385.1 Pseudomonas sp. GCM10022186 | reverse complement strand
GTGTAGTGGGAGAGGGCGTTGACGGTCTTGATGGCCATCATCGGGCCTTCGAAGGTGCTCATGCCGTAGAAGGCGAGCGAGACCACCAGGAAGCGCAGGATGGGATCGGAGCGCAGCTTATGCCAGGCGCCGGAGAGGGTCATCATGCCGTTGATCATGCCGCCCCAGGAGGGGGCCAACAGCACCAGGGACATCACCATGCCGAGGGACTGGGCCCAGTCCGGCAGGGCGGTGTAGTGCAGGTGGTGCGGGCCGGCCCAGATGTACAGGGTGATCAGCGCCCAGAAGTGCACGATGGACAGCCGGTAGGAATACACCGGGCGTTCGGCCTGCTTGGGCACGAAGTAGTACATCATCCCGAGGAAGCCGGCGGTGAGGAAGAAACCCACGGCGTTGTGGCCGTACCACCACTGGATCATGGCATCGGTGGCGCCCGAGTAGAGCGAGTAGGACTTGGTCAGGGTGACCGGGACCTCCAGGTTGTTCACCAGGTGGAGGAGGGCCACGGTGAGGATGAAACCGCCGAAGAACCAGTTGCCCACGTAGATGTGCTTGGTCTTGCGCTTGGCCACCGTGCCGAAGAAGACGATGGCGTAGCTGACCCAGACAATGGTGATCAGGATGTCGATCGGCCACTCCAGCTCGGCGTATTCTTTCGAGCTGGTCCAGCCCATCGGCAGGCTGATGGCGGCCAGCACGATCACAAGTTGCCAGCCCCAGAAGGTGAAGGCGGCCAGCTTGTCGGAGATCAGCCGGACCTGGCAGGTGCGCTGCACCGCGTAGTAGCTGGTGGCGAACAGCGCACAGCCGCCGAAGGCGAAGATCACCGCATTGGTATGCAGTGGGCGCAGGCGGCCGAAGCTGGTCCAGGGGAGGTTGAAGTTGAGTTCCGGCCATGCCAGTTGTGCGGCGATGAGAACGCCGAGCCCCATCCCGACGATTCCCCACACCACCGTCATGATGGCGAACTGGCGGACCACCCTGTAGTTGTAGGCGGTACTGGTTGCTGTGCTCATGTTATGGGCTTCCGTCCACGGTTTTTGGATTGCGTGGCAAGCATGGTGAAAGCCCCCCGGACGACCATTGATCTGGATCAATGGCCCCTAACTGACGGAGAAGACTGAATGCTGTTGTGGAACAGGCCGGATGAGCCGGCTTCAAGCACCCTGATCCTGGCCCATGGCGCCGGTGCGCCCATGGACAGCCCGTTCATGGAGGACATGGCGCAAAGGCTCGCCGCCCGTGGGGTTGCGGTGGTGCGCTTCGAGTTCCCTTACATGGTCGCGCGGCGCGAGGACGGCCGCCGGCGGCCGCCGAATCCCCAGGCACGATTGCTGGCCTGCTGGCGGGAAATCCATGCCCTGGTGCGACAGCAGGTCACAGGGAAGCTGGCAATCGGCGGCAAGTCCATGGGCGGGCGCATGGCCAGCCTGCTGGCCGACGAACTGGGGGCCGACGCCCTGGTCTGCCTGGGCTATCCCTTCCATGCCGTGGGCAAGGCGGACAAGCCCCGGGTGGCCCACCTGGCGGACCTGAGGAGCCCGACCCTGATCATTCAGGGCGAGCGTGACGCCATGGGCGACCGCCTCACCGTGGAGGGCTACAGCCTTTCGGATGCCGTCCATTTGCACTGGCTGGCGGCGGCGGACCATGACCTGAAACCGCTCAAGGCGTCGGGCTTGACCCACGAGCAGCATCTGGAGAGTGCGGCGGAGGCCGTGGCCGAGTTCCTGGCGAAATGATGCGGATTTACACGCACGCAGGAGTAGGACGGTAGATCGGGGAACAAGGACGTTCCTGACAGGCCAATCAGCCGCCGGGCCGGCGAGAGGCAAGCAGACTGCGGAGTCCATCAGCACAAGCAAGGGACTACGACATGGACGTTCTGCAGGAGCCACTGCCGGTACTCATCTACCAGCGCGAAGGGGAACACGTTACCGAGACCGAGGTGCGCCTCGACAAGGAGACCGTCTGGCTGACCCAGCGGCAGATGGCGGAGTTGTTCGACAAGGATGTGCGAACCATCAGCGAACACATAGGCAACGTGTTCGCAGAGGGCGAATTGGAAGAGGCGGCAACTATCCGGAATTTCCGGATAGTTCGGCAGGAGGGGCGTCGCGAGGTGGGGCGAGATGTCGAGCACTACAGCCTCGACGTCATCATCTCGGTCGGTTACCGCGTCAAATCGGTTCAAGGTACCCGCTTCCGCATCTGGGCCAACCGCGTGCTCAAGGAGCACCTGCTGCAGGGCTACACCCTCAATCGGCATCGTCTGAACCAGCAGCGCGAGCGGATCGAGCAATTGCAGCGGACCCTCACGCTGCTTCGCGAAGGCCTGATCGAGCAGGCCAGCCTGCCCGAGGCACGCGGGCTGGTCAGCGTCATTGCCGGATACGCCCGCACCTTCGTGCTGCTCAACCAGTTCGACAGCGAACGGCTCACCCGGGACGGCTTCGCCGAGGACATCCGTTATGTAATCGAGCCAGCCGATGCCAAGGCGGGAATCGCAGCGCTCAAGGCGGACCTGATCGGCAGAGGCGAGGCCAGCGAGCTGTTCGGCCGGCCCAAGGATGAAAGCTTCGAGGGTCTGCTGGGCAACATAGTGCAATCCTTCGGTGGTCAGTTCCTCTATCCCAGCATCGAGGAACAGGCCGCCAACCTGCTCTATCTGGTGATCAAGAACCACCCCTTCACCGATGGCAACAAGCGCATCGGCGCCTTTCTCTTCATCTGGTTCTTTGCAACGCAACCGGCATCACCTGAAGCCGGATGGCGAGTTGAAGATCAACGACAACGCCCTGGCTGCCATCGCCTTGCTGGTGGCGCAGAGCGATCCGTTGCACAAGGAGCTGATGGTCCACCTGATCATGGGCTGAGCCGAAGAAGAGAAAGGGCGCCTTGCGACGCCCTTCCTTCGTGACAGGGTTTCAGCGATTGAACCTGTCCACCAGGGAGTACTGCCCCTGGGCGGTGTGGGTCAGTTCTTCGCTGAGCAGGGCAGTGCGCTGGGCTTCGCCCGAGGTCTGGTCGGCCAGGTGGGCGATGCTGGCGATGCTCTGGTTGATCTGCTCGGCCACCGCGCTCTGCTCCTCGGTGGCGGCGGCGATCTGGTCGGCCATGCTGGCGATGTTGGCGACCGACTCGCTGATCCCCACCAGCGCCTGGTCGGCCTGGAGCACGCGCTCGACGCCTTCGTCCGCCTGACGGCGGCCGTTTTCCATGGTGTGCACGGCCTCGATGGCGGTCTTCTGCAGCTGGGCGATCAGCTGGTGGATCTGTCCGGTGGATTCGGCGGTGCGCTGCGCCAGCTGGCGCACTTCATCGGCCACCACTGCGAAACCACGGCCCATCTCGCCGGCGCGGGCGGCCTCGATGGCGGCGTTCAGCGCCAGCAGATTGGTCTGGTCAGCGATGCCCTTGATCACATCCACTACGCCGCCGATCTGGTTGCTGTCCTGGGCCAGGCGCGTCACGGTCTCGCCGGTTTCCCCCACCGACCGCGAAAGGCGCTGGATGGCCTCGCGGGTCTCGGCAGCGATGGTCCGGCCCTGGCTGGTCAGGCGGTTGGCTTGCTGGGTGGCATCGGCGGTGCGTTGCACGTTGTTGGCGACATCCTGGGTCGTGGCGGCCATCTGGTTGACCGCGGCGGCCACCTGTTCGGTTTCCACCCGCTGGCGTTCCAGCCCTTCGGAGCTGGTGTGGGCCAGGGCATCGGCCTCGCGGGCCTGTTGGGCGAGGTGCTCGGCGGTGTCCTGCAGGCGGGTCAGGCAGGTCTTGAGACGGGCTTCCTGGCTGAGCATGGCCATTTCCAACCGCGCCTGGACACCGCGGCTATCGGTGTACATCTGGGCTATCAGCGGGTCCGAGGTGGTCTGGTCGGCCAGGTGCAGCAGGCGCTTGATGCCACGGTTCTGCCAGGCCAGGCCGATGAGGCCCAGGGGCACCGAGAGCAGGGCCGCGAGGAGGAAGCCCCAATGGGAATCCAGCCAGGCGCCGATGAGGAAGCCGATCTGGCTGATCAGGATGAAGGGCAGCCAGTCCTGGAGTACTGGCAGCCAGCGGTCGCGCCGGGGAATGGCCGGCTTGCCGGTATTCAGGCGCTGGTAGAGGGCCTCGGCCCGGCGCACCTGCTCGGCGGTCGGCTTGACCCGCACGGATTCGTAGCCGGTGACCTGGCTGCCTTCGAAGATCGGTGTGACGTAGGCGTTGACCCAGTAGTGGTCGCCGTTCTTGCAGCGGTTCTTCACCACGCCCATCCAGGGCCGGCCCTTCTTCAGGGTGGCCCACATATGGCCGAATACCGCCGACGGCACGTCCGGGTGGCGTACCAGGTTGTGCGGCGAGCGGATCAGTTCTTCGCGGCTGAAGCCACTGATTTCGATGAATGCCTCATTGCAATAGGTGATGATGCCCTTGCTGTCCGTGGTGGAGATCAGGCGTTGTTCGGCGGGAAAGCTGCGCTCCCGCTGGGTGATGGGTTGGTTGTTTCTCATGGGTGTCCTTCCGCAAGGCCTACAGCATCTATCGGCATTCAGGCCCTAAGGTTGAGCCTTTTATTTTGCGCGCTAGTCTACCCGGATTACGCCCGGGCCCGCCCTGTGCGATGGCGGGGCGGATGGGGGAAAGGACCTCCTGGGGCTGATGCCTGCCAGGCAGGACGAAGCCCAACGATTGCAGTCGTTGGGCTTCGCGGGTTCAGGGGGGCGGTCGGGCCGATCTACCGGGAGATCAGTCCGCCAGCAATTGCCGCAGCACGTAGTGCAGGATGCCGCCAGCCTTGAAGTACTCCACTTCGTTCAGGGTGTCGATGCGGCACAGCAGCTGCGCCTGATGCTTGCTGCCATCCTCGCGGGTGATCTCCAGGCGCAGGTCCATGTGCGGGCGCAGACTGGCGCCGTCCAGGCCGCTGATGGCGAGGGTCTCATTGCCCGTCAGGCCCAGGCTCTTGCGGTTTTCGCCGTCCTTGAACTGCAGGGGCAGCACGCCCATGCCCACCAGGTTGGAACGGTGGATGCGCTCGAAGCTCTCGGCGATCACGGCCTTCACCCCCAGCAGGTTGGTGCCCTTGGCCGCCCAGTCGCGGGAAGAGCCGGTGCCATATTCCTTGCCGGCCACTATCACCAGGGGCGTGCCTTCCTGCTGGTAGCGCATGGCGGCGTCGTAGATCGCCAGCTTGTCGCCGCTGGGCACGTGCAGGGTGTTGCCGCCTTCCTCGCCTCCGAGCATTTCGTTGCGGATGCGGATGTTGGCGAAGGTGCCGCGCATCATCACTTCGTGGTTGCCGCGCCGCGAGCCGTAGGAGTTGAAGTCGGCAGGCTGGACACCATGCTCGCGCAGGTAGCGTCCGGCCGGGCTGTCGGCCTTGATGTTGCCGGCGGGGGATATGTGGTCGGTGGTCACCGAGTCGCCCAGCAGCGCGAGGATGCGTGCCTGGCCTACGTCTTCCACCTTCGGCGGGGCACCGGTGATGTCGGCGAAGAAGGGCGGATGCTGGATATAGGTGGAGTCCGCCTGCCAGGCGTAGGTATCGGACTCGGGCACCTTTATGGCCCGCCATTTGTCGTCGCCGGCGAAGACTTCGGCGTATTCCTTGCGGAACATGGCGGTGTCCACCTTGGCGATGGCTTCGGCGATTTCCCGCTGGCTCGGCCAGACGTCCTTGAGGTAGACCGGCTGGCCGTCCTTGCCTTGGCCCAGGGGCTGGCTGCCGAGGTCGATCCGTACGCTGCCGGCCAGGGCGTACGCCACCACCAGGGGAGGCGATGCCAGCCAGTTGGCTTTCACCAGCGGGTGCACCCGGCCTTCGAAGTTGCGGTTGCCGGAAAGCACCGAGGCCACGGTCAGGTCGGCCTGTTGTACGGCTTTTTCGATGGGCTCGAGCAACGGCCCCGAGTTGCCGATGCAGGTGGTGCAGCCGTAGCCCACCAGGTTGAAGCCGAGCTGGTCGAGATAGGGCGTCAGGCCGGCGGCGCGGAAGTATTCGGTCACCACCTTGGAGCCGGGGGCCAGCGACGACTTGACCCAGGGCCTGCGGGCCAGGCCCTTCTCCACGGCCTTCTTGGCCAGCAGGCCGGCGGCCATCATCACGCTGGGGTTGGAGGTGTTGGTGCAGGAGGTGATGGCGGCGATGACCACCGAGCCGTCTTCCAGGTCGAAACTCGCGCCATCGTCCAGCGTCACCCGGGGGTGGCCGGCAGCGCCGGTGGACTTGAGTTGCAGGTTCAGCAGGTCGTCGAAGGCCTGGGGCACCTGCGGCAACGGCACACGGTCCTGTGGACGGCGTGGCCCGGCGAGGCTGGCTTCGACGCTGGACAGGTCCAGGGCCAGGGTGTCGGTGAACACCGGCTCATGGCCGGGCTCGCGCCATAGCCCCTGCGCCTTGCTGTAGGCCTCCACCAGTTGCACCGTCTCGTCCGGGCGGCCGGACAGCCGCAGGTAGCCCAGGGTGATCTCGTCCACCGGGAAGAAACCGCAGGTGGCGCCATACTCCGGGGCCATGTTGGCGATGGTGGCGCGGTCGGCCAGGGGCAGGTCGGCCAGGCCATCGCCGTAGAACTCGACGAATTTCCCCACCACGCCCTTCTTGCGCAGCATCTGGGTGACGGTAAGCACCAGGTCGGTGGCGGTGATGCCTTCCTTGAGCTTGCCGGTGAGCTTGAAGCCGATCACCTCGGGAATCAGCATCGACACCGGTTGGCCGAGCATGGCGGCCTCGGCCTCGATGCCGCCGACCCCCCAACCGAGCACGCCGAGACCGTTGATCATGGTGGTGTGGGAGTCGGTACCCACCAGGGTGTCGGGGAATGCCCAGGTGACGCCGTCCTCCTCGCGCGTCCAGACGGTGCGGGCCAGGTATTCCAGGTTGACCTGGTGGCAGATGCCGGTACCCGGCGGTACCACACTGAAGTTGTCGAAGGCGCGCTGGCCCCAGCGCAGGAAGGCATAGCGCTCGCCGTTGCGCTGCATCTCGATTTCGACGTTCTGTTCGAAGGCGGCCTGGGAGGCGAAGCGGTCCACCATCACCGAGTGGTCGATCACCAGGTCCACCGGCGACAAGGGGTTGATCTGCTGCGGGTCGCCACCGGCCGCCGCCACGGCGGCACGCATGGCGGCCAGGTCGACCACCGCCGGGACGCCGGTGAAGTCCTGCATCAGCACCCGCGCCGGCCGGTACTGGATCTCGCGCTCCGAGCTGCGCGGCCCCAGCCACGCGGCCAGCGCCTTGAGGTCGGCCGCGCTGACGGTTTCGTCGTCCTCCCAGCGCAGCAGGTTCTCCAGCAGCACCTTCATCGACATGGGCAGTTTGTCGAGCGGGCCGAGGCGCCTGGCGGCTTCGGGCAGGCTGAAGTAGTGGTAGGTCTTGCCGGCGACTTCGAGGCTGCGGCGGCAGTTCAGGCTATCCAGGGAAGGCATCGCACTATCTCCTTTTGGCCCACACGGCATGGGCCGGCTGCACGTACAGAATCTAAGAAACTAGCTCTGCTTGGCGGGGCTCGCCATTTCAGCCGACCGGCTGGAGGCGCGCGGAGTTCCCCCGGCATAGGCTCAGTGTCTGTAGGAATTTACTCGAGGGCCTGTGTGAAAACGGCCGTCGCGCAACTATAGTGCGCGCCCAGGAGGAGCCCCCGATGAACACCCTGCTGTTGCACTGCCGCCCCGGCTTCGAGGCTGAGGTCTGTGCCGAGATCGCCGAGCACGCCGCCCGCCTGGCTGTGGCCGGCTACCCCAAGGCCAGGCCCCAGAGCGCCTGCGCCGAATTCGTCTGCAGTGAGCCCGGCGGCGCCGAGCGACTGATGCGCAAGCTGCGCTTCAATCAGTTGATCTTCCCCCGCCAGTGGGCCCGGGGCGAATACGTCCAGTTGCCGGAAACCGACCGCATCGGCGTATTGCTGGAAGCGTTGGCGGGCTATCCGGTCTGCGGCAGCCTCTGGCTGGAGGTGCTGGACACCAATGAAGGCAAGGAACTGTCCACCTTCTGCCGCAAGTTCGAGAACCCCTTGCGCGCGGCCCTGGCCAAGGCCGGGCGGCTCAAGGACGACCCGCAGCTGCCGCGCCTGCTGCTGACCTTCCGCAGTGGTCGCGAGGCCTTCGTCGGCCTGGCCGAATCGAACAATTCCGCGCTCTGGCCCATGGGCATCCCGCGCCTGAAGTTCCCCCGCGAGGCGCCGAGCCGCTCCACTCTCAAGCTGGAAGAGGCCTGGCACCACTTCATCCCCCGTGGCGACTGGGACAAGCGCCTGGCTCCGGGCATGACCGCCGTGGACCTGGGCGCCGCCCCCGGCGGCTGGACCTGGCAGCTGGTGCAGCGGGAGATCAAGGTGACCGCCGTGGACAACGGCCCCATGGCCGAGAGCCTGATGTATTCGGGCTTCGTCGAACACCAGCGCGCCGATGGCTTCACCTTCAAACCGCGGCGACCGGTGAACTGGATGGTCTGCGACATAGTCGAGAAGCCCGCGCGCACGGCCGCGCTGATCGAGACCTGGCTGGGCGAGGGCTGGTGCCAGGAGGCGGTGGTCAACCTCAAGTTGCCGATGAAACAGCGCTGCGCGGAGGTACGGAAGTTGCTGGCGCGCATCGACGATGGGCTGAAAGGGCGAGGGTTGAAGGTATCCATCGCCTGCAAGCAGCTCTACCACGACCGCGAGGAAGTGACCTGTCATTTGCGCAGGTTGTGATCGGTCCGCTGATGTGGGAGCGAATTCATTCGCGAATGAATTCGCTCCCACAAGGGTAGTACCGCAGGTTGGGCTGAGCTGGCGAAGTCCAACGATCGCGAGCACGGCGCATCGTCGGGCCGCGCTGCGCTTGGCGCCAACCTACGGGAGCTCGACCCGCTCCACCCAATAGCTCTGCTTGTGCCCCCGCGCCTGGTACTCCGCGACCAGGCACTCGGCTTCGTCGCGGGTCAGGCCGGCGCGCAGGACGAACACGTTGCCATTGTCATCCAGACGTTTTACGCACCATCGGCGCTCGGAATCTTCGGGCATGTCGCAGCCTCCCGGAATTCACTCCATGCTGCGCCGGCTTTCACTGACTGGCCAGGGGCGCGTCCAGGGGGCAGCAACGCGGGAAGGCTGATCCGCCCCTGGGAGTGGTTTCGCGCGGATTCCAGGAGCTGTTGAACAGGTACTGGCCGCTGAAGCCGCTGGTCTCGAGGCCCAGTTCATCACCCGGTTGGAGCAGCGCACTGGCGGCGGCCAGTTTCACCTGGCGGGCGGCGCAGCCCCCGAGCAGGAGGAGGGCGAGAAACAGGCTGGCGAGGCGCATCGGGATTTCCCCGGCAGGGATGACCCGTGCAGATTGCTCGAGTCGCCGGGCCGGCGGTGCTCATCCAGGGTTGTGTGCCGCTGTGCCCGGACGTCGCAGTCAAGGCCGGCAAGGCTGGGCGGATACGCCGCGTTGCGCCACAATAGCGGCCAGATTTTCGGAGTGCCCCATGTCCCAACAGCCTGATGCCATCCTCGACGCCACCGGCCTGAATTGCCCAGAGCCGGTGATGATGCTGCACAACAAGGTGCGCGACCTGCCGGCTGGCGGCCTGCTCAAGGTGATCGCCACCGATCCCTCGACGCGGCGCGATATCCCCAAGTTCTGTGTCTTCCTCGGCCATGAACTGCTGGACCAGTCCGAAGAGCAGGGAACCTACTACTACTGGATCCGCAAGAAGGCCGATTGATGTCCTTCTACTTCGCCTACGGTTCCAACATGAACCCGGCGCGCATGCGCAGCCGGGGCCTGGCCTTCAGCGAAGCCCTGGCGGGGCGCCTGGAAGGCTATGCACTATGCTTCGACAAGCGAGCCCACGACCGCCCCGGCCGCTCCTACGCCAATATCCGCCACCAGCGGGGCGGCGTGGTGGAGGGCGTGCTCTACCGGCTGACCCATGAGGACGAGATCTGGAAGATGGACCCGTTCGAGGGAACGCCCATTTTCTATAGCCGCGAGCGCATGCCGATCATCACCGGCCATGGCGTGCAACCGGCCTGGGTCTATGTCGCCAACCCGGCGATGCGTGAGGACGGCCTCCGGCCAACCCGTAGCTACCTGGAGCACCTGCTGGCCGGGCGGGATTACCTGACCCCGGCCTACTGGGAGGCCCTGGCCGCTGTCCCAGCCCATCCCGACGAGTAATGACCACGCGCGCTCGGCCGGGGGGAATCCGGATGTAGGGTGGAAATCGCCAAGCGATTTCCACCAGGCGAGGCCAATCCCCGCACCTGCGGGCAGGCACGCCAGGTGGACAGAAAAGCGCTGTCCACCCCCAGGCCCGGGCCGCCGTTACGGCCCATCCCGACGATTGAACCCTGTGGGAGCGAATTCATTACACCCTGATCCTTCTCCGTGAACTGCGCGCCAGCCGCAGGCTGAGCAGCACCGCCGCACAGGTCAGGCCCACCACCAGCCCCTGCCAGAGCCCCTTGGGCCCGCTCGGCTCACCCAGCCAGTCGCTCAGGCCAAGGGCGTACCCCACCGGCAGGCCGATGCCCCAGTAGGCGAAGAGGGTGATGATCATGGTCGCGCGGGTGTCCTGGTAGCCGCGCAAGGCACCGGCGGCAGCCACCTGGATGGCGTCGGAGAACTGGAACAGCGCGGAGTAGACGATCAGCATGGCCGCCACCGCGATTACCGCAGGATCGGGCGAATACATCTTCGCAATCAGTTCGCGGCACAACAGCATCAGGCTGGCGGACAGGCAGGCGTAGGCCAGCGCGGCGCCGATGCCGACGCCGGCGGAAAAGCGCGCCGCCCGTGGTTCGCCGCGCCCCAGGGCCTGGCCGACGCGCACGGTGACGGCCATCGCCAGGGCGTAGGGAATCATGAAAATCAGCGCGCTGAAGTTCAGGGCGATCTGGTGGCCGGCGACCACGGTGGCGCCCAGGCCGCCGATCAGCAACGCGATCACCGCGAAGATGCTCGACTCGGCGAATACCGCGATGCCGATGGGGCCGCCAATGGACAGCAGGCGCTTGATCACCGGCAGTTGCGGCTTGTCGAAGCGTTCGAACAGCCGGCTCGGCTTGTACACCGGGGTGCGGCTCACCCAGCTGAGCATGCCCAGCAGCATGAACCACATCACCATGCCGCTGGCCCAGCCACAGCCCACGCCGCCCAGGGCGGGCATGCCGAGGTGGCCGTAGATCAGGATGTAGTTCAACGGGATATTCAGCAGCAGGCCGCCGATCCCCAGCACCATGCTCGGACGGGTACGGCCAAGGCCGTCGCTGAAGCAGCGCAGCACGTAGTACAGGGCCACGGCGGGGAAACCGAAGGCGATACCCTGGAGATAGCCCATGGCGGGGTCGATCAGGTCCGGATCCACGTCCATCAGCTGCAGCACCGGGCGGGCGCCCTGCAACAGCAGGGCGCCGCACAGGCCCACCACCAGGGCCAGCCAGAGGGCCTGGCGTACCAGCGGACCGGTCTCTTCCTGCTTGCCGGCGCCAAAGCGCTCGGCGACCTTGGCGGTGGTGGCCAGCAGGATGCCGGTCATCAGCAGGAACACCGGAATCCAGATGGAGTTGCCGAGGGCAACGGCAGCCAGGTCGCGCGGGCTGACACGGCCAGCCATCACCGCATCGACGAAGCCCATGGCGGAGTTGGACAGCTGGGCGACCATGATCGGCGCCGCCAGCTTGAGGAGGGCGCGCAGTTCAGTGCTGGCACGGCTGAAACGGGGTTGGGACTGGGTCTGTGATAGTTCCATATCGATAAGGCATCCTCCGGGCGTACCGGTGGTGTCCATGCAAAAGGTGGCTGGCTGGGATCTGGATGCTGCCTGGTCGCGACGGGCTCGCGACCTTTCACTGTCCCAGCCTTTGCAGAAGAGGCTGCCGGCGGAACGGGACGTGGAGGCTGAGGGAGGCGTAGTCTACGCCCTGACGCCTTGGTCAGAAAAGAGGGGCCGTGGGTTGCCGCGCGGGCGCAGGTCGGGGCGATTGCGTAGAATGTCGGTCTCTCTGCTGGAGCCTGCCATGCGAATAGTTGCCGACGAAAATATCCCCCTGGTCGACGCCTTCTTCGGCGGCCTGGGCGAAATCCGCCGCCTGCCCGGCCGCGCCATCGATGCCGCTGCCCTCGCCGACGCCGACCTGCTGCTGGTGCGCTCGGTGACCCGCGTCGACCGTACCCTCCTGGCCGGGACTCCGGTGCGTTTCGTCGGCACCTGCACCATTGGTACCGACCACCTGGATCTCGACTACTTCCACGAAGCCGGCATCGCCTGGTCCAGCGCCCCCGGCTGCAACGCCCGCGGCGTGGTGGACTATGTGCTGGGCAGCCTGCTGGTGCTGGCCGAGGACGAGGGCGTGGACCTCGCCTCGCGCACCTTCGGCGTGGTGGGGGCCGGCCAGGTGGGCGGGCGCCTGGTGGACGTGCTGCGGGGCCTCGGCTGGCGGGTGCTGGTCTGCGATCCGCCGCGCCAGGCTGCCGAAGGCGGCGATTACGTCGATCTCGAGCACATTCTCCGCGAGTGCGATGTCATCAGCCTGCACACCCCCCTGAATGCCGCCGGCGACCATCCGACCCACCACCTGCTCGACAAGGGGCGCCTGGAGCGCCTGCACCCCGGCGCCTGGCTGATCAATGCCAGCCGTGGCGCGGTGGTGGACAACGGCGCCTTGCGCGAGCTGCTGGGGCGCCGCACCGACCTGCGCGCGGTCCTGGACGTCTGGGAGGGCGAGCCCCGGGTGGACGTGGAACTGGCGCGGCTGTGCCGCATCGCCACGCCGCATATCGCCGGCTACAGCCTGGATGGCAAGTTGCGCGGCACGGCACAGGTGTACCAGGCCTGGTGCCGGGCAAGTGGACAGGTGGAACGCGTGCAGCTGGATGAACTGTTGCCGGCGCCCTGGCTGGACGAGTTGACCCTGGATGCGGCTTGCGAGCCGGACTGGGCGCTGGCGACCCTCTGTCGCGCGGTGTACGACCCGCGCCGCGACGATGCGGATTTTCGCCGCAGCCTGGTGGGCGACGAGGCCCGGCGCCGGGCCGCCTTCGATGACCTGCGCAAGCATTATCCCGTGCGCCGGGAAATCGACGGCTTGCGGGTGCGGTTGAAGGGTGATGCCCCCGCGCTGGCGGGCATCGTCCGCGCCTTGGGCGCGGAACTGGTGTGACGAGGGGCCCGGGGTTGCCCCGGGCCTGGGATCTCACGCCTGTTTCAGCTCGGCGGACAACTGCTTGTGCAGCTCCTGGCAGGCACGCTGGATCATGCTCTCGGTGATCGGAATCTCACGGCCCTGGGCGTCGATGATGGCTCCGCCCACGGGACGGCGCTGCCGCAGCGGAATCACGCGGCGATCGGAAGTGCTGTCGTGCAAGCTCATGGCCTGTCTCCTCTTCAGGTAGTGCGCGCAGTCTAGGTAGGCTAGATGAACACGCAGTGACAGTCGGCGCCAATGGCGCGCCGGAAAAACGAAAGACCAGGAAAACTAGCAGCGAACATGCCAACTGCGAGTGTCCTGGTCCTGGTGGATGGACCCCTGCACGGGGTGCGAGTTCAGTACGAGGTTTAGCATGTCCACGTTCCATATGGGGCTGATTATCAACCCACTGGCCGGTCTGGGTGGCCCGGCGGCGCTCAAGGGCAGCGACGGGGTCGCCGCAGAGGCCCTCGCCAGAGGCGTCGAGCCCCGTGCGGCGTCACGCACCCGCCTGGCGCTGGAATGCCTGTTGCCGCTCGTCGGGCGCATCCAGTTCCTCACCTTCCCCGGTCCCATGGGCGCCGATCTGCTGGCGGAGATGGGCTTCTCCCATCGGGTACTCGGTCACCTCGACGGACCGGCGACCAGCGCCGACGACACCCGCCACGCCGTCGAAGCCCTGCAGGATTCCGGCGTTGCCCTGATCCTCTTCGCCGGTGGCGACGGTACGGCGCGGGATGTCAGCAGCGTGGTACGCGAGGGGCAGCCGGTGCTGGGCATCCCCGCTGGGGTGAAGATCCATTCCGGGGTCTACGCCATCAGCCCGCGTGCCGCCGGTGAGCTGGCGCGGCGCCTGGTGGCGGGCGGCCTGGTACGCCTGGCCAGCGGCGAGGTGCGCGACCTGGACGAGGCCGCGCTGCGCGACGGCAAGGTCGCGGCACGCTGGTACGGCGAGCTGACGGTGCCCGTGGAGGGCCAGTTCATGCAGCAGGTCAAACAGGGTGGCGTGGAGTCGGAAGAGCTGGTGCTGGTGGAACTGGCCGACTGGCTGGGCGACAGCTGGGAGGAGGGCGTGCGCTACGTCTTCGGTCCGGGCTCGACCCTCCATGGCCTGGCCGCCAACCTGGGGTTGGACACCACTCTGCTGGGGGTGGACGTGATCGAGGACGGCGCCGTGATCGCCCGGGACGTCACCGAAGCCCAGCTGTTCGAGCTGGTGAACGGCCATCCGACGCGCCTGCTGGTCACCGCCATCGGCGGCCAGGGCCATATCATCGGCCGCGGCAACCAGCAGGTCAGCCCGCGGGTGCTGCGCGCCATCGGCCTCGAACACCTGCGAGTAGTGGCCACCAAGCGCAAGCTCGGCACCCTGGAAGGCCGGCCGCTGCTGGTGGACAGCGGCGACCCGGCCCTGGACGAAGCCTTCCCCGATGCAGTGCGGGTCTGGGCCGGCTACAAGGAAGAGCTGCTCTATCCCCTGGGCTGGGGCGACGCGGACTGAGGCCATTCACCGGTTTCGCGGGAGGTCGGCTACCATCGAGGGCAGATTCCCGTGGATGCAGGACCATCGCGATGGATGCCGAGCAGTATCCGCCCCATATCCGCCCCGGCGAGCGCGTCGTGCTCTTCGATGGGGTATGCAAGCTGTGCAATGGCTGGGTGAAGTTCATCATCCGCCATGACCGGACGCGGCTGTTCAAGCTGGCCGCGGTGCAGTCTGCGGAAGGGCAGGCGATCCTGCGCTGGTTCGGCCTGCCCGCTGACAGCTTCGCAACCCTGCTCTATGTCGAGGGTCGCGTCCTGTTCGTCCGCTCCGAGGCCATTGCGCGCATCCTGCGCCAGCTGCCGGCGCCCTGGCCGCTGCTGGCGCTGTTCCGCCTCCTGCCCCTGGCCCTGCGGGACTGGTGTTACGACCGGATCGCCCGCAATCGCTACCGGCTCTTCGGCCGCTACGACAGCTGCCTGCTGCCGACGCCCGACCACGCGGGGCGGTTCCTCGATGCCCGCGATTGAATCCTTCTGCCTGGAGCGCGGGGTAAGGTTCCAGGCGAGCCGAACGAGGCGCTGATGCCATCCTTCCTTTCTTCTCGACAGCGCACTGCGTTGCGCATGGCCGGGCGCTTCGTCGCGCCTTACCGCTGGCGGGTGACGGGCGCCTTGCTGGCGCTGCTGTTCACCGCCGGAATCACCCTCTCCATGGGGCAGGGTATTCGCCTGTTGGTGGACCAGGGGCTGGCCACCCAGTCCGAAACCGCGCTGCGGCATTCGATCATGCTGTTCTTTGGCCTGATCCTGGCCCTGGCGCTGGGCACCTTCACCCGCTTCTACCTAGTGTCCTGGATCGGTGAGCGCTTCGTCGCCGACATCCGCAAACGGGTGTTCGACCACCTGATCGAGCTGCATCCCGGCTTTTACGAGAGCAACCGAGCGTCGGAAATCCAGTCGCGGCTGACTGCCGACACCACCTTGTTGCAATCGGTGATCGGCTCATCCCTGTCCATGGCGCTGCGCAACGGCATCATGCTGGTGGGTGGCATCGTCCTGCTCTTCATCACCAACCCCAAGCTCACCGGCATCGTGCTGCTGGCGCTGCCGCTGGTGCTGGCGCCCATCCTGGTGTTCGGGCGCCGGGTCCGGCGCCTGTCCAGGCAGAGCCAGGACCGCATCGCCGATGTCGGCAGCTATGTGGGCGAGACCCTGGGACAGATCAAGACGGTGCAGGCCTACAACCACCAGGCCCAGGACCGTCTGCGTTTCGCCCGTACGGTGGAGGGCGCGTTCGACACCGCGCGGCGGCGCATCACCCAGCGCGCCTTTCTGATCACCCTGGTGATAGTGCTGGTGCTGGGGGCCGTGGGGGTGATGCTCTGGGTCGGTGGCAGCGACGTCATTGCCGGGCGGATTTCCCAGGGGGACCTGGCGGCGTTCGTGTTCTACAGCCTGATCGTAGGTGCGGCCTTCGGCGCCATCAGCGAGGTGATCGGTGAATTGCAGAGCGCCGCCGGCGCGGCCGAACGCATTGCGGAGCTGCTCCAGGCGCGCAATGCCATCCAGGCTCCGGTGGAGGGGCGAATGGCGCTACCGCCGCGGGTCAGCGGGCGCATCGAGCTGGAGGCGGTGCGTTTCGCCTATCCGGGTCGCCCTGAAACGAATGCCCTGGATGGCGTCAGCCTGGATGTTCGTGCCGGCGAGACGCTTGCGCTGGTGGGCCCTTCCGGAGCGGGCAAATCGACGGTCTTCGAGTTGCTGCTGCGCTTCTTCGACCCCCAGGCGGGCAGCATCCGGGTCGAGGGGGTCGAGCTGCAACGGCTCGATCCTGCCGAGCTGCGCCGCTGTTTTGCCCTGGTGTCGCAAAGTCCCGCGCTGTTCTACGGCAGCGTTGAGGACAACATCCGCTACGGCCGAGCCGATGCCAGCGACGCCGAGGTGGAGTTGGCTGCTCGCGCGGCCCACGCCCATGAATTCATCACCCGCCTGCCCCAGGGCTACCAGACACGCCTGGGAGAGGGCGGTATCGGCCTGTCCGGCGGCCAGCGACAGCGCCTGGCCATCGCCCGCGCGCTGCTGGTGGATGCCCCCATTCTGTTACTGGACGAAGCCACCAGCGCCCTGGACGCGGAAAGCGAGCACCTCATCCAGCAGGCGTTGCCGGCCTTGATGAGCGGCCGTACCACCCTGGTGATCGCCCATCGCCTGGCCACGGTGCAGAATGCTGACCGTATCGCGGTGATGGAGCGGGGCAGGGTGGTGGCGATCGGCCGGCATACGCAGCTGGTGGCCAGCAGCCCGCTCTATGCACGGCTGGCGGAACTGCAGTTCGGTACCCGGACGGAGGATGAGCTGGACTAGCGGCTTCGGCGCGCCATCCGGATCGCATCCGGGCCGCCGGATATCGCAGGGCAACAAAAAAGGGGATGCCGATGGCATCCCCTTTTTCATTCAGGCCTGGCCTCAGACGACCGGTTTGGTCTCGTCCTTGGCTTCATCCTTTTCTTCTTCCTCGGCCTTGGGCTCGGCTTTTGCCGGTACCTCGACCTCGGTTACCACCGCCACCTGCTCGGGCTGTTCGGCGGGAGCCTCCACAGCCTGCTCGACGGCTTCCTCGACCTTCTGCTCGGCAGCAACCACTTCCTCTTCCACGCCGGTGACGGCGTGTGCGGCAGCGGCGACCGGTTCGGCGGCGGCTACAGCCTCGACGACCTTGGCGGCAGCCTCTTCGGCTTCCTTGGCCAGGCGCTCGGCTTCGCGCTGACGACGGCGCACTTCACGCGGGTCGTTGGCGGCACGGCCAGTGCTGGATGCCGTGCGAGCGGGCTCTTCGACCAGCGGCGCAGCGACCGGGGCTTCCTCCACCGGGGTGGCGGCCGGCGCTTCGGCCACGGCCTCGGCGACTTCAACGGCCTGGGGCGCTTCGACCACGGCCGGCGCCTCGATTGCCGGGGCTTCCACGACATCCGCAGCCTGTTCGGCGAGCGGCGCTGCTTCTTCCACCGGGGCAACGGCTTCGGCGGCAGGGGCTTCGACCGCCGGAACTTCGGCGACCGGCGCTTCGGCCTGGGCCAGGGTTTCGCTGGCGGCTTCGGCGACCACCTCGGTGGCAGCCACGGCGGTGGCGACTACGGCAGCGGCCTGGGCGGCGTCGGCAGGCGCTGCCTCCTCGGCGCCTTCCTGGCCTTCGGCCAGTTCTTCGCCATTGGCTTCACGCTGGCGCTCGCGGCGGTTGCTGCGGCGACGCTGGCCACGGGAGCGGCGACGTGGACGCTCGCCATCGGCGCCTTCCTGCTCGTCGTCCTGCAGCAGTTCCTCGTTGTTCAGCAGCTCTTCGTCGACCACCTCGGGCTGGGCGGCCAGCTCGGCGCGTGGCTGGCGCTCTTCGCGGGGTTGACGCTCTTCACGGGGCTGGCGCTCTTCGCGGGCGGGACGCTCGGCGCGCTCGCGGCGGCCTTCCTGACCTTCGCGGGCTTCACGCGGCTGACGCTCTTCACGAGGCTGGCGTTCTTCGCGAGGCTGACGCTCTTCACGGGGCTGGCGCTCTTCGCGCGGCTCGCGAGCCTGGCGTTCCTCGCGCGGCTGGCGCTCTTCACGTGGTTGGCGTTCCTCGCGGGGCGGACGCTCGGCGCGCTCGCGGCGGACTTCCTGACCTTCACGGGCTTCGCGCGGCTGACGCTCTTCACGCGGCTTGCGGTCTTCCTCGCGACGGCCTTCACGACCTTCGCGGCCTTCACGACCATCACGTCGGCGGTTCTGCTGGCGGCCGGCACGGCGCTCTTCACCGCGCGGCTGACGCTCGACGACTGGTTGCTCGGTCTCGACCTTGGGTTCTTCCTTGCCGGCGAACAGGCTCACCAGGGATTTCACCAGGCCCTTGAACAGGCTGGGTTCCGGAGCCGGTGTCGGCGGGGCCAGCGGAGCGGCCGGGGCAGGGGCCGGAGCCGGAGCGGGGCGCTCGGGGGATACGGTCTTCACCGCGGCTTCCTGGCGGACCAGGGTGCGGGTGGAGCTGACCGGCTGGGCGTCCTCGGCTTCGGCCGGGGTCATTTCGTAGCTGGACTGGTTGCTCAGCACTTCCGGGCTGTCGTCGCGCAGGCGCTGGACTTCGAAGTGCGGGGTTTCCAGGTGATCGTTCGGCAGGATGACGATGCGCGAACGGGTGCGCAGCTCGATCTTGGTGATGCTGTTGCGCTTCTCGTTGAGCAGGAAGGCGGCGACCGGGATCGGTACCTGGGCGCGGACTTCGGCGGTACGGTCCTTGAGGGCTTCTTCCTCGATCAGGCGCAGGATGGCCAGCGAGAGGGACTCGACGTCACGGATGATGCCCTGGCCATCGCAGCGCGGGCAGACGATGCCGCTGGTCTCGCCGAGGGACGGACGCAGGCGCTGGCGGGACATTTCCAGCAGGCCGAAGCGGGAGATGCGGCCGATCTGCACGCGGGCGCGGTCGGCTTCCAGCGCTTCGCGGACTTTCTCTTCCACTGCGCGCTGGTTCTTGGCCGGGGTCATGTCGATGAAGTCGATGACGATCAGGCCGCCGATGTCACGCAGGCGCAGCTGGCGGGCGATCTCTTCGGCCGCTTCCAGGTTGGTCTGCAGGGCGGTTTCCTCGATGTCGCCACCCTTGGTCGCGCGGGCCGAGTTGATGTCGATGGACACCAGGGCTTCGGTCGGATCGATGACGATGGAACCGCCGGACGGCAGCTTCACTTCGCGCTGGAAGGCGGTTTCGATCTGGCTTTCGATCTGGAAGCGGTTGAACAGCGGAACGCTGTCCTGGTAGAGCTTGATCTTGCTCTGGTACTGCGGCATCACCTGGCGGATGAAGCTCAGGGCTTCCTCGTGGGCCTCGACGCTGTCGACCAGCACTTCGCCGATATCCTGGCGCAGGTAGTCACGGATAGCGCGGATGATGACGTTGCTTTCCTGGTAGATCAGGAAGGGAGCGCCGCGCTCGCCGGAGGCTTCCTTGATGGCGCTCCAGAGTTGCAGCAGGTAGTCCAGGTCCCACTGCAGCTCTTCGCTGGAGCGGCCGAGGCCGGCGGTGCGGACGATCAGGCCCATGTCGGCCGGAGCGTTGAGGCCGTTCAGCGCTTCACGCAGTTCGTTGCGTTCTTCGCCTTCGATGCGACGGGAGATGCCGCCGGCGCGGGGGTTGTTCGGCATCAGCACCAGGTAGCGGCCGGCAAGGCTGATGAAGGTGGTCAGGGCGGCGCCCTTGTTGCCGCGCTCTTCTTTCTCGACCTGGACAATGACTTCCTGGCCTTCGCTGAGCACTTCCTTGATGTTGATGCGGCCTTCGGGGGACTTCTTGAAGTACTCGCGGGAAATTTCCTTCAGAGGCAGGAAACCGTGGCGCTCTGCGCCGAAGTCGACGAAGGCGGCTTCGAGGCTGGGTTCGATGCGAGTGATACGGCCCTTGTAGATGTTGGCTTTCTTCTGCTCGCGTGCGCCCGACTCGATGTCCAGGTCGTACAGGCGTTGGCCGTCGACCAGAGCAACACGCAACTCTTCGGGCTGAGTTGCGTTAATCAGCATTCTTTTCATGTGGTACCAATGGGTTTCCGGGCTTCCGGAAACGGCGATTGGCGCACACGACTCTCGCGGTCGGTGTCAGGTGCGTGTCAGGGGCGGCGGGCCGTCCCCGTGTCCAGCGAATCCAGCCAGTGGGGCGGGATTCGCGACTACGTCTCCTGCTTGCTGTGTCGTGACAGAAGCACTTGGTCAGGAAGAGGAATCAACGGTCGGCAGCGGACGAAATGAAGCGTCTTGAAACTACGCAATCCGACGGTTGTGCATCTCCACCCTACACTTGTCCCTTGAAAATCGGGTGCCGCTCGCTGAATCCGTAGCGGGTTGCATTTACCGCGATCTCCCGTTGGAAGGGGCGATCACGCGTCATGGCTCGAGGCTTTGATTTCGGAAAATTCGCGGTCATTGCGGCGAATTTTCTGTCGGACGGCCTTACGTCCTGAAAGGGTTGCAGCGGCTGGGGGTGGCAGTTTTGGCGAACACCCCGAAACCAGGCCGCTTTTGGCGGCGTTCGCGACTATAGCAGTAATCATTAAGTGCTTCAAATCCATAAAAAATTGTTATGATGCGCGCCATGACTACTCCTGCCTCCCCAACCTCCGGCGTTCAGCTGCTTGAGGTTGCGCCGGAATATGCCGGCCAACGCATTGATAATTTCCTACGTACCCAGCTGAAGGGCGCGCCGAAAACGCTCATATATCGCATCCTGCGCAAGGGCGAAGTTCGCGTGAACAAGGGGCGCATCAAGCCGGAATACAAGCTGCAGGCTGGCGACGTCATCCGGGTCCCGCCATTGCGTCTGTCCGAGCCCGACGAGCCGGCCCCGGTGGCCCAGGGCCTGCTGGAACGCCTGGAAAGCGCGATCGTCTATGAAGACAAGGCGCTGATCGTGCTGAACAAGCCGGCCGGCATTGCCGTGCATGGCGGCAGCGGCCTCAGTTTCGGGGTGATCGAAGCCTTCCGCCAGTTGCGCCCGGAGGCCAAGGACCTGGAGCTGGTCCATCGACTGGATCGGGATACCTCCGGGCTGCTGATGATCGCCAAGAAGCGCAGCATGCTGCGTCACCTGCATGAGGCCTTGCGTGGCGACGGTGTCGACAAGCGTTATCTGGCGCTGGTGCGTGGCAGTTGGCCGACTTCGAAGAAAAAGGTCAGTGCGCCGCTGCTGAAGAACAACCTGCGCTCCGGTGAGCGTATGGTCGAGGTGAATCCCGAGGGCAAGGAGGCGCTGACCGAGTTCCGTGTGGTGCGTCGTTTCGGCGAGTTCGCCACTCTGGTGGAGGCCAGCCCCATCACCGGACGCACCCACCAGATCCGCGTGCATGCCAAGCACGCCGGCCACTCCATTGCCGGCGACCCCAAGTACGGGGATGAGGATTTCACGCGGGAGATCCGTGAGCTGGGTGGCAAGCGCCTGTTCCTGCATGCCCATTCCCTGGCGATCAGCCTGCCGGATGGCGGTGAGCTGAAGCTGGAGGCGCCGGTGGATGAAATGTGGCAGAAGACCCTGGAGCGTCTCGGTGCCTGATTACCAACTGCTGATCTTCGACTGGGACGGTACCCTGGTCGATTCCATCGCGCGTATCGTCGAATCCATGCGCGTGGCGGCCGATGCGGGTGGCCTTCCCTGGCGTGACGACACCGCCATCAAGGGTATCATCGGCCTTGGATTGCCGGAGGCCATCGCCACGCTGTACCCGGAAATCGACGATGCGCAGGGTATCGATATCTTCCGGCGCCGCTATGGTGAGCACTACAACGCCCTGGAAAGTCAGCCTTCACCTCTTTTCGATGGGGTGGGCGATGCGCTGGAAGCCTTCCGTGATCAGGGGTATCGCCTGGCGGTAGCCACTGGCAAGAGCCGTCGCGGACTCGATCATGTGCTCGCGGGGCGCGGCTGGCTGGATTACTTCGATATCACCCGCTGCGCCGATGAGACCGCCAGCAAGCCGGATCCGTTGATGCTGCGGGAAATCCTCGCGTATTGCGGTGTGGCGGCCGAGCGTGCGCTGATGGTGGGGGATTCGCCCTTCGACCTGCGCATGGCGCATCGGGCGGGAATGGATGCCGTGGCGGTGGGCTATGGTGCCCAGCCGCTTGCTGAGTTGCTCAAGGAGTCGCCGAAGCTGGCGATCGAGCGTTTCGAAGAATTGCGTCACTGGCTGGAAGGTAATCCGAGCCGGCAATCCCGAGGAGTGGAGCTCTATGTCTGACGAGTGGAAAGAATCGGCTGCCGACAAGGCTGACGAGAAGAGCTGGAAGCTGCTGGAGAAGGCAGTCCTGGCCGGCGTGCAGGAGCAGCGTCGGGCGCGACGCTGGGGCATTTTCTTCAAGTTGTTGACCTTCCTCTATCTGTTCATCGCCCTGGCGCTTTTCTTGCCGGCGTTCGATCTGCAGAAGAGCGCGGCGCGCAGTCAGGAGCACACGGCTCTGGTGGAGGTCCGCGGCATGATCGCCGACGAGGAGGCGGCCAGCGCGGACAATATCGTCACCGGCCTGCGCAAGGCGTTCGAGGATCCGAAGACCAGGGGCGTGGTGCTGCGCATCAATAGCCCGGGCGGCAGCCCGGTGCAGTCCGGTTACGTCTACGACGAGATCCGTCGGCTGCGTGCGGAGCACAAGGACATCAAGGTCTACGCGGTGATTTCCGACCTGGGCGCTTCGGGTGCCTACTACATTGCCAGTGCGGCGGACGAGATCTATGCCGACAAGGCCAGCCTGGTGGGCTCCATCGGGGTTACGGCGACCAGCTTCGGCTTCGTCGACGCCATGGGCAAATTGGGCGTCGAGCGTCGCGTCTATACCTCCGGCGAGCACAAGGCGTTCCTCGATCCCTTCCAGCCGCAAAAGCCGGAGGAGATCGAGTTCTGGCAGGGCGTGCTGAATACCACTCACCAGCAGTTCATCGAGAGCGTGAAGAAGGGGCGTGGCGACCGCCTGAAGGTCGACGGGCATCCGGAGCTCTTCAGTGGCCTGGTCTGGTCCGGCGAGCAGGCGCTGGAGCTGGGCTTGGTGGACAAGCTGGGCAACGCCAGCTTCGTGGCGCGGGAAGTGATCGGTGCGAAGGAGATTGTCGATTACACCGTGCAGGAGTCGCCGTTCGATCGCTTCTCGAAGAAATTCGGCGCCAGTGTTGCCGAGCGCCTCGCGCTGTGGATGGGCCTGCAGGGGCCGTCGCTGCGTTGAGGTGCGATCCTTTGTGGAAGGACGAGCCCGGCCGATGCCGGGCTTTCTTCTATCTTTATAGGGAATCAGGGAATCTTATAGGGAATCAGGGAATCTGGACGCCTTCGGCGAGCAGCATGTCCACCAGGCGGATCAATGGCAGGCCCACCAGGCTGGTGGCGTCGGTGCCTTCGGTGGCGCGGAACAGGCTGACGCCCAGTCCCTCGGCCTTGAAGCTGCCGGCACAATCGTAGGGGCGCTCGGCTTCCAGGTAGCGCCCGATCCGCGCCTCATCCAGTTCGCGGAAGTGTACGGTGAACGGTACGCAGTCCACCTGATGCCGGCCGGTAACGCTGTTCAGCAGGGCGAGGCCGGTGAGGAAGCTCACGCTGGTGCCGCTGGCGGCCAGCAGTTGGCTGCGGGCGCGTTCGAATCCATGGGGCTTGCCGAGTATCTGCTCGCCGAGCACGGCCACCTGGTCCGAGCCGATGATCAGGTGATTCGGGTACTGGGTGGCGAGGGCGCGGGCCTTTTCCAGGGCCAGCCGGCGCACCAGTTGTTCGGCGGATTCCGTTGGTTGGCGGCTTTCGTCGATGGCCGGGGCGCACCAGGTGAAGGGCAGGCGCAGGCGTTCGAGCAGTTCGCGGCGGTAGGGGGAGCTGGATGCGAGCACCAGGGGCGGCATGGCGATCTCCGGACTGTGAAGCGGGGAATTCTATAGAGCTGCTTCAGGCACCGACAATGCGGAATTTCTTTTGACAGGGCAGGGGCTCATCCCTAGAATGTCGCGCCTATGTTGAATGGGCCGATTCCACCTCATGTAGATCCGCGCAAGCTGGCGGACCGCGAAGTCACTCTCGATGGTGAGATCGCGCTTGCCAGCCTGGAGCGACTCTGCGAACCCCTTGCGGATAACGCGGGCAGCATTCGTGCGAGCCTGGCGTTCGGCCGTGACGAGCGTCGCACCGTCGTCATCCACAGCCGGATCGACGTCGAGGTCAAGATGGTTTGCCAGCGTTGTCTAGAGCTGGTCGCCCTGAACATCCACAGCGAATGCGATTACGCCGTGGTAAGGGAAGGGGCTGACAGTCAGTCGCTGCCGAAGGGCTATGACGTGCTGGAAGTGGGTGAGGATCCATTGGATCTGATGACTCTGGTCGAGGACGAGTTGCTGCTCGCTCTGCCCATAGTTCCGGCCCATGACCCTGAAGATTGCCAGCAGCCGGCGGGCCTCGACGAGCCCGAGCCGAGCGAGGACGAGGTTTCGCGGTCCAACCCGTTCAGCGTACTGGCGCAGTTAAAGCGTGACCCAAACGTTTAGGAGTTAATTGATTATGGCTGTTCAGCAGAACAAAAAATCCCGCTCGGCACGCGACATGCGTCGTTCCCACGACGCCCTCGAAGCCAACGCACTGTCCGTAGAGAAGAGCACCGGTGAAGTTCACCTGCGCCACCACGTTTCCCCGGACGGTTTCTACCGCGGTCGCAAGGTGATCGACAAGGGCGCTGCCGAGTAATCCTTGGCTGCCTCGATCATCGCGATTGATGCAATGGGCGGGGACTACGGTCCCCGCTGCATTGTTCCGGCCAGCATCGCCTGTCTCGCTGAATCCCCCTCGCTCCACCTGGCCCTCGTCGGCCAAGCCCCCCTCCTCGAAGAACTCGTTGCCCGTGTCCCCGCGGTGGATCGCCAGCGCCTGCAGATCGTGCATGCCAGTGAAGTGATCGCCATGGACGAACGCCCGGCGCAAGCCTTGCGCGGCAAGCCGGATGCCTCGATGCGTGTCGCGCTCGAACTGGTGCGCAATGGTCGCGCCCAGGCCTGTGTCAGTGCCGGCAACACCGGTGCCCTGATGGCGCTTTCCCGCTATGTGCTGAAGACCCTGCCCGGTATCGATCGTCCGGCGATGGTCAGTGCCATCCCCACGGCTCGTGGCCATTGCCATCTGCTGGACCTGGGGGCCAACGTCGATTGCAGTGCCGAGCATCTCTACCAATTCGCCGTGATGGGCGCGGTGGCTGCCGAGGTCCTCGGCGTGGTCCGGCCCCGGGTCGCATTGCTGAACGTCGGCACCGAGGACATCAAGGGCAACCAGCAGGTCAAGCTGGCGGCGAGCCTGCTGCAGCAGGCCGAAGGCCTCAACTACATCGGCTACATCGAGGGCGATGGCCTGTACCGTGGCGAGGCGGATGTGGTGGTGTGCGATGGTTTCGTCGGCAACATCCTGCTCAAGTCCAGCGAAGGGCTGGCCTCGATGATTTCTTCACGCATGCAGGCACTCTTCAGCGAGAGTCTGGGCTCGCGGCTGGTAGGGGCGCTGGCCTTGCCGTTGCTGCGCCGCTTGCGCACCGAGTTGACGCCTGCGCGCCACAATGGGGCAAGCTTCCTCGGCCTGCAGGGTATCGTCATCAAGAGCCATGGCGCGGCCGGCTCCGAAGGCTTCCAGAGCGCCATCCGCCGGGCGCTGGTCGAAGTGCGTGAAAACCTGCCGCAGCGCTTGCATGGCCGTCTGGAACATCTGTTGCTATAGGGGGCCTGTTGACGCTTCGCCCGGGTCGCGAGGAAACGCCAACAGACCCTAGAATGTGACCGCTATCGATAGCCTGTCATCCAACTGTCAGTTTCGTGCGCTTGGCTATGCCGGGCGTCAATCTCCCTATACCGCCAGATAAGGGACCACTCTCAATGTCCGCATCCCTCGCTTTCGTCTTTCCCGGTCAGGGTTCCCAATCTCTGGGCATGCTGGCCGAGCAGGGGGGCCAGCAAAAGCTGGTCCTGGATACTTTCGCCGAAGCCTCCGAAGCGCTCGGTTACGACCTCTGGGCGCTGACCCAGCAGGGTCCGGAAGAACAACTCAATCAGACCGACAAGACCCAGCCGGCCATCCTCGCCGCCTCCATCGCCCTGTGGCGCCTCTGGCTGGCCGAGGGCGGCGCACGCCCGGCCTATGTGGCCGGCCACAGCCTGGGCGAGTACTCCGCCCTGGTGGCTGCCGGCAGCCTGGCCTTCGCCGATGCGGTGAAGCTGGTGGAGCGCCGCGGCCAGCTGATGCAGCAGGCCGTGCCGGCAGGGCAGGGCGGCATGGCCGCGATCCTGGGCCTGGAAGATGCCGACGTGCTGGCTGCCTGCGCTGAAGCGGCCCAGGGCGAGGTGGTCAGTGCGGTGAACTTCAACGCGCCCGGCCAGGTGGTGATCGCTGGTGCCGCCGCGGCCGTCGAGCGTGCCATCGAGGCCTGCAAGGCTCGTGGCGCCAAGCGCGCCATGCCGCTGCCGGTGAGCGTGCCGTCCCACTGCGCGCTGATGAAGCCGGCCGCCGAGCGTTTCGCCGAGTCGGTGGAGGCGCTCGCCTGGCAGGCTCCGCAGATCCCGCTGGTGCAGAACGTCAGCGCCGCCGTGGTGGCCGACCTGGCCGATCTCAAGCGCGACCTGCTGGCCCAGCTCTACAGCCCGGTACGCTGGGTGGAGTCGATGGTCTGCCTGTCCGGGCATGGCGTCACCGATCTGGTGGAGTGTGGTCCGGGCAAGGTACTTTCCGGCCTGAACAAGCGTTGCGTGAAGGGTGTCAACACCCACAACCTGGATACCCCTGATGCTTTCGCAGCCGCCCGTGCTGCGCTGGCCTGAACAAGGAGAAGACCTATGAGTCTGCAAGGTAAGGTGGCACTGGTCACTGGTGCGAGCCGTGGCATTGGCCAGGCGATCGCTCTCGAACTGGGTCGTCAGGGCGCCGTGGTGATCGGCACCGCGACCTCCGCTTCCGGCGCCGAGCGCATCGCCGAATTCCTCAAGAGCAACGGCATCGAAGGTGCTGGCCTGGTGCTGGACGTCAGCAGCGACGAATCGGTCGCCAGCACCCTGGAGCACATCCAGCAGCATCTGGGGCAGCCGCTGATCCTGGTGAACAACGCCGGCATCACCCGCGACAACCTCATGCTGCGCATGAAGGACGACGAGTGGTTCGACGTCATCAATACCAACCTCAACAGCCTGTACCGCCTGTCCAAGGCCGTGCTGCGCGGCATGACCAAGGCTCGCTGGGGTCGCATCATCAATATCGGCTCGGTGGTAGGTGCCATGGGCAACGCCGGGCAGACCAACTACGCCGCCGCCAAGGCCGGCCTGGAAGGTTTCAGCCGTGCGCTGGCGCGCGAGGTCGGTTCCCGTGCCATTACCGTCAACTCGGTGGCTCCGGGCTTCATCGACACCGACATGACCCGTGAACTGCCGGAAGCCCAGCGCGACGCGCTGCTGACCCAGATCCCGCTGGGTCGCCTGGGTCAGGCCGAAGAGATCGCCAAGGTGGTAGGCTTCCTCGCCTCCGACGGCGCCGCCTACGTCACCGGCGCCACCGTTCCGGTCAACGGCGGCATGTACATGAGCTGAATGTGACGAATCCCTTCAGGAAGCTGTCATATGGGCTGTCTAGAATTCGCTATAACAGTGCAGTCGGGTTATAGACATTTCGTTGCGGCTATCCGGAAGGGGTTCAGGCGTTCTGCTTGAAATGCGGAAAACCCTTTCTATACACTGCAGCCCCAGCTGCACGGATTTTTCCATAGGAGTGAAAACAAGGTATGAGCACCATCGAAGAACGCGTCAAGAAAATCGTCGCCGAGCAACTGGGCGTCAAAGAAGAGGAAGTCACCAACAGCGCTTCCTTCGTTGAAGACCTGGGCGCCGACTCCCTTGACACCGTTGAGCTGGTGATGGCTCTGGAAGAGGAATTCGAGACCGAAATCCCGGACGAGCAAGCCGAGAAGATCACCACCGTTCAGGAAGCCATCGACTACATCAACGCCCACGCGCAGTAATGTAGTCGTCGGTCTCCCGACGCGGAAAAGCCGCACGACCCGACCGGGCGTGCGGCTTTTCTTTAAGCAGATTGTTGAAAATCCGCGGTGCCACATCGCCAGCCGGGCTTTTCAACAGTCTGTTAACCCGAATCAACCGCCGTGTAGAGATTGAAGAAGGAGATCGCTGTGTCGCGTAGACGCGTCGTGGTCACTGGCATTGGCATGCTGTCACCGCTGGGTACCGATGTACCGAGCACCTGGCAGGGAATTCTGGCTGGCCGCAGTGGCATTGGCCCGATCGAGCATATGGACCTTTCCGCTTACACCACCCGCTTCGGCGGCTCGGTCAGGGGGTTCAATGTCGAGGAGTACCTGTCGGCCAAGGAGGCGCGCAAGCTCGACCTGTTCATCCAATATGGTCTCGCGGCGAGCTTCCAGGCCGTGCGTGATTCCGGCCTCGAGGTCACCGATGCCAATCGCGAGCGCATCGGCGTCGCCATGGGCTCGGGTATCGGCGGCCTGACCAACATCGAGAACAACTGCAAGTCGCTGATCGATCAGGGACCGCGCAGGATCTCTCCCTTCTTCGTACCCGGGTCGATCATCAACATGGTGTCCGGCTTCCTGTCGATCCACCTGGGCATCCAGGGGCCGAACTACGCCATCGCCACGGCCTGCACCACCGGCACCCACTGCATCGGCATGGCTGCGCGCAATATCGCCTACGGCGAAGCCGACGTGATGGTCGCCGGCGGCTCCGAGATGGCCGCTTGCGGCCTCGGCCTGGGTGGTTTCGGTGCGGCTCGTGCGCTGTCCACCCGCAATGACGATCCGACCCGCGCCAGCCGCCCGTGGGACAAGGGGCGCGATGGCTTCGTGCTGTCCGATGGCGCCGGCGCCCTGGTGCTGGAAGAGCTGGAGCACGCCAAGGCCCGTGGTGCGACCATCTATGCCGAGCTGATCGGTTTCGGCATGAGTGGCGACGCCTATCACATGACCTCGCCGCCGGATGACGGCGCCGGCGCGGCCCGCTGCATGCGCAACGCCCTGCGCGATGCCGGCCTGAACCCGGAACAGGTCCAGTACGTCAACGCCCACGGCACTTCGACCCCGGCGGGCGACCTGGCCGAAGCCATGGCGCTGAAGTCGGTGTTCGGCGATCACGCCTATCAGTTCGCGGTCAGCTCCACCAAGTCCATGACCGGCCACCTGCTGGGCGCGGCCGGCGCCGTCGAGGCCATCTTCAGCGTGCTGGCCCTGCGCGATCAGGTGGCGCCGCCCACCATCAACCTGGACGAGCCGGACGATGGCTGCGACCTCGACTTCGTGCCCCACGAAGCCCGCTCGATGCCCATCGATATCGTGCTGTCCAACTCCTTCGGTTTCGGCGGCACCAACGGTTCCCTGGTGTTCCGTCGGTTCGCGGGCTGATGCTGAACTGGGTGGACGGCCATCCGGCCGAGTCGCTGTCCATCAAGGACCGTGGCCTGGCCTACGGCGATGGGCTTTTCGAAACCATAGCCGTGCGCGCCGGCCGTCCACCCTTGCTCGAATACCACATGGCGCGGCTGGCCGAAGGTTGCCAGCGCCTGGGGATTCCCCTCGACTTCAGGCAGATGCGCACCGAGCTGCTGGCCTTCTCCGCTGGACTGGGCGAGGGTGTCGCCAAGTTGCTGGTCACCCGCGGTGAAGGCCTGCGTGGCTACGCACCGCCAGCGGTCGCACTGCCGCGGCGCATCCTGCTGAGCAGTCCCTTCCCGGCCTACCCGGAGGGCAACTGGGAGCAGGGCGTCCAGCTGTTTCCTTGCGCTACCCGTCTTGCCGAGCAGCCCTTGCTGGCCGGCCTCAAGCACCTCAATCGCCTGGAGCAGGTCCTGGCCCGCGCCGAATGGCAGGGCGGCGATTTCGCCGAGGGCCTGATGCTTGACCAGTCGGGGCGCGTGATCGAAGGCGTGTTCAGCAACCTGTTCATGGTCTGCGGCGGCGTGCTGGTCACGGCCGATCTGTCCCGCTGCGGCGTCGCCGGGGTGATGCGCGCGGCCCTGCTCGGCCGCGCCCGCGCCGACGGCCTGCCGGTCGAGGTGCGGGACATTCCCTTCGATGAATTCCTCCGGGCCGATGAGGTCTTCCTCTGCAACAGCCTCTTCGGGATCTGGCCGGTGCGTTCTGTAACAGGCCATCACTGGCCGGTCGGGCCGCTGACCCGTAAACTTCAGGCCATCGCCCGCGATCTTCTGGACATCTGATTCGTGATACGCAAATTCCTGCTGATGCTGGAGGCAGGCCTGCTCCTTGTTGGCCTGCTGATGGCCCTTGCCGGCTGGCAGCAGCGCGTCACCCTCGAGCAACCCCTGAACATTTCCGCCGAACGGATGCTGGATGTCCCGGCCGGCGCGACGCCGGGCGGGCTGCTCAACCGCCTGGAGGAGGAGGGGGTGTTGAATAACGCCTTCTGGCTGCGCCAGTACTGGCGCTTCAACCTGGCCAACGCCTCTCTGCACAGCGGCGAGTACCGACTGACGCCAGGCATGCGTGCCGCCGACCTGCTGGCCCTCTGGCAGCGTGGCGAGGTGGTGCAGTACAGCCTGACCCTGGTGGAAGGCTGGAACTTCCGTCAGGTGCGCGCGGCCCTGGCCAAGCAGGCCAAACTGGAGCAGACCCTGGCCGATGTCAGCGATGCCGAGCTGATGGCCCGACTCGGCCGTCCCGGCGAGTATCCGGAAGGACGCTTCTACCCCGACACCTACCGTTTCGTGCGTGGCACCCGTGACATCGACCTGTTGAAGCAGGCGCGGGAGCGTCTCGACCAGGTTCTCGCCGAGGAGTGGGACAAGCGTGCGGACCAGCTCCCCTATACGGATTCCTACCAGGCGCTGATCATGGCTTCCCTGGTGGAGAAGGAAACCGGCGTGCCGACGGAGCGCGGCCAGATCGCTGGCGTCTTCGTGCGCCGCTTGCGCACGGGTATGCTGCTGCAGACCGACCCGACCGTGATCTACGGCCTGGGTGAGCGCTACAACGGCAATCTGACCCGGGATCACCTGCGCGAGGCGACGCCTTACAACACCTATGTCGTCAGTGGGCTGCCGCCGACACCCATTGCACTGGCCGGACGCGAGGCGATTCACGCCGCGTTGCATCCCGCCGCCGGCAAGAGCCTCTATTTCGTCGCTCGCGGCGATGGCAGCCATGTATTCTCCGAGACCCTGGGCGAGCATAACCAGGCCGTGCGCGACTTCCAGCTGAAGCGTCGCAACGGCTACCGCTCCAGCCCGACCCCGCAATGAAAAAGGACATCCCGTGAGCGGTCTGTTCATCACCCTGGAAGGCCCGGAAGGCGCCGGAAAGAGCACCAACCGCGAGTACCTCGCCGAGCGCCTGCGCAATCAGAGCATCGAAGTGGTGCTGACCCGTGAACCGGGCGGAACGCCCCTTGCCGAGCGCATCCGCGAACTCCTGCTGGCGCCCAGCGACGAAGCCATGGCCGTGGACACCGAGCTGCTGCTGGTGTTCGCCGCCCGCGCCCAGCACCTGGCGGGCGTGATCAAGCCGGCCCTGGCCCGGGGCGCAGTGGTGCTCTGCGACCGCTTCACCGATGCCACATACGCCTATCAGGGCGGTGGCCGAGGCCTGCCGGAGGCGCGCATCGCGCTGCTGGAAAGCTTCGTCCAGGGCGACCTGCGCCCGGACCTGACGCTGGTCTTCGACCTGCCGGTGGAAATCGGCCTGGCCCGCGCCGCCGCCCGTGGTCGCCTCGACCGCTTCGAGCAGGAACAGCGCAGCTTCTTCGAAGCCGTGCGCCAGACTTATCTCAAGCGTGCCCAGGCTGCGCCTGAGCGTTACAAGGTGGTCGACGCCTCGGTGTCGCTGGCCGAGGTCCAGCGGGGCCTGGATCGACTCCTGCCCGAGTTGCTGGAGCGTTGCCATGGCTGACGCCTATCCCTGGCAGGACAACCTCTGGCAGCAACTGGCCGGCCGGCCCCGTCACGCCCATGCCTATCTGTTGCACGGACCGTCCGGCATCGGCAAGCGTGCCCTGGCCGACCGGCTGATGGCGCGTCTGCTCTGCCAGAGTCCTGCAGGGCTCGATGCCTGCGGCAAATGCAAATCCTGCCTGCTGCTGGCGGCCAATACCCATCCCGATGCGTTCGTGCTGGAGCCGGAGGAAGCCGACAAGGCCATCCGCGTCGACCAGGTTCGTGAACTGGTGGGGTTCGTGGTGCAGACTGCGCAGCTCGGCGGGCGCAAGGTGGTGCTGCTGGAACCAGCCGAGGCGATGAACCTCAATGCCTCCAACGCGCTGCTGAAGAGTCTGGAAGAACCCTCCGGCGATACCGTGCTGCTGCTGATCAGCCATCAGCCAAGCCGTCTCCTGCCGACCATCAAGAGTCGCTGCGTGCAACAGGCCTGCCCGCTCCCCGGCGAAGCCCAGAGCCTGGCCTGGCTCGGCTCGGCGCTGCCGGATGCCGCACCTGAGGAGTTGCACGAACTGCTGGTCCTCGCCGGCGGTTCGCCGCTGTCGGCCTTGCGCCTGGAAGGGCAGGGTGTACGTGGGCAGCGTGCCGAAGTGGTGGACGGGGTGAAGAAACTGCTCAAGCAGCAGGTCGGCGCCAGCCAGTTGGCGGAGGGCTGGAATGCGGTGCCCCTGCCGCTGCTGTTCGACTGGTTCTGCGACTGGGCGCAATTGATGCTGCGCTTCCAGCTGACCCGCGACGAGGCCGGGCTGGGCCTGGCCGACATGCGCAAGGTCGTGCAGTACCTGGCGGACAAGGCTCCGCAGCACAAGGTCCTGGCCATGCAGGACTGGCTGCTGCAGCAGCGGCAGAAAGTCCTGAACAAGGCCAACCTCAACCGTGTCTTGCTTCTCGAAGCGCTGCTGGTGCAGTGGGCAAGCCTGCCCGGACCGGGCTAGAATCGGTGCCAGAACCAGCTTGTCAGGAAAACCGCATGAGCCTGCCGCCGAACCTGGGCCCGCGTAACGGGATCCTGTCCTTGACCATCAAGGACAAGTCGGTCCTTTACGCCGCCTACATGCCGTTCATCAAGAACGGTGGCCTGTTCATTCCGACCAACAAGACCTACAAGCTCGGCGACGAAGTATTCATGCTGCTCAACCTGATGGACGAGCAGGAGAAGATCCCGGTCGCCGGCAAGGTCGTCTGGATCACCCCGAAAGGCGCCCAGGGCAATCGCGCTGCGGGCATCGGCGTCCAGTTCAACGATGGCGACAGCGGCGCGCGCAACAAGATCGAGACCTACCTCGCCGGCGCCCTCAAGTCCGACCGTCCCACCCATACGATGTAACTGACAGCAGTTGCGAGCCGCAAGCTACAAGCTGCAAGGGCGTTTTCGCTTTTCTCTTGTGGCTTGAGGCTTGCCGCGTGAGGCTCCCATGCTTATCGACTCCCACTGCCACCTGGACCGCCTCGACCTGGCTGTCCACGGTGGTTCCCTCGACGCCGCCCTGGATGCCGCCCGTGCCCGTGGTGTCGGCCAGTTCCTCTGTATCGGCGTGAGCGCCGACAACGCCGCCGCGGTGAAGGCGCTGGCCGAGCGCTACGAGGATGTGCATTGTTCCGTCGGCGTGCATCCGCTGGACCTGCAGCCCGGCGAATCCCTGGCGCTGGAATGGCTGCTGGGCGAGCTGGAGCATCCGCGGGTGGTGGCCATCGGCGAGACCGGCCTGGACTACCACTACGAGCCCGAGGCGGCCGAGCTGCAGCAGCAGGCGTTCCGCCTGCACCTCGAGGCGGCCCGGGTAACCGGCAAGCCGGTGATCGTGCATACCCGCGAGGCCCGTGCCGACACCCTGGCGCTGCTCCGCGAGGAGGCGCTGCCGCAAGCCGGCGTGTTGCACTGCTTCACCGAGGACTGGGACATGGCCCGCGCGGCGCTGGATCTGGGGTTCTATATCTCCCTGTCCGGCATCGTCACCTTCCGCAATGCCGACGCCCTGCGCGAGGTGGCGCGCCAGGTGCCGGCCGACCGCCTGCTGGTGGAGACGGATTCGCCCTATCTCGCACCGGTGCCCTATCGCGGCAAGTCGAACCTGCCGCAGTACGTGCGTGAGGTGGCGGAGTTCCTCGCGGAGCTGCGTGGCGTGGCGTATGAGGAATTTGCCCGGCAGACCACCGAGAACTACCTGCGCCTGTTCCCCCTGGCGCGTCGCTGAAAAAGCCACGCGCAAAAAAAACCCGGGTTCTGGGGGATGAATCCGGGTCAAGACCATTAGGAGTAAAACAAAGGAACGCGATCCACGGTTCCTCGACTGGCTGGGCACTTGGGGGGAGATGCCGCGCGCCAGTAAGAAGAAGTATTAGCCAATATCCCCCCGCGTCCAGATTAACCGTCGGCGTTTCTTAAACCCATTTGGAATACACCGGCCCCGGCTGAGTCCTCATGCGTCTGCCATCTGGCGCAGCAGCGCAAGGGTTTCGTCTATCACCCGCGGCGGGGTGTAGAAGTGCGGTGAGAAGCGGATGCCGCCGCCACGCAGGGCGCAGACGACCTGCTCGGCGCGCAGCCGCTCGAAGAGCGGCTGGTTGGCCGTTCCATCCAGGCGGAAGGTGACGATGCCGGCGCGGCGTGCCGGCTCCCTCGGGCTCAGCAGCTGCGCGCCGGGAATCCGCGCGAGTCCGTCCTGCAGCCACTGCACTCGTTCGCCGAGGTCCTTGGCCACCCGCTCCATGCCCACCTCCTCCAGTAGCGAGAGGCTCGCCTCCAGTGCAATGGCGCCAAGCATGTTGGGGCTGCCGCATTCGAAGCGGCGTGCGGTGTGCGCGGGCTCCCAGTCGGCACGCTCGTAGTCGCCGGGGTGTTCCAGCATGTGCCAGCCGTACTCGTGGAGCTTCAGCTGCTGGCGCAGGTCGCTGCGGCAATAGAAGACGCCGAGCCCTTCCGGGCCGAGCATCCACTTGTGGCCGTCGGCCATGGCGAAGGCACAGTCGATGGCCTGCACATCGAAGGGCAGGGCACCCAGTTGCTGGATGGCGTCGACACAGAACAGCACGCCGCGCTTGCGACACCCTTGGCCCAGGTGCTGCAGGTCCAGGCGCAGCCCGCTGGCATACTGTACGGCGCTGATGGACATCAGCCGGGTGCGCGGGCCGCAGGCGGCGAGCAGGGCGCCTTCCGGGTCGGGGTTGTCCAGGGAGACTTGAATGGTTTCCACGCCATAGTGCTTCAGCGCTTCCCAGACGACCCGGTTCGAAGGGAATTCCTGGTTGCTGATGACGACCTGATCGCCCGCCGCCCAGTCCAGACCAAAGGCAACGAAAGACAGGGCTTCCGATGTATTCTTGACCAGTGCAAGATCGGCTGTGGTCGATGCGTTCAGTAACCTGGCCAGGCGTTCGCGCAGGCGACGCTCGACTGTCAGCCAGTCCGGATAGTCCCTCGCGCCAAGGCGCCAGTTCTCTTCGGCGAAGCGCTGGACCGCCTGGGTCGCGCGTTTCGGCCAGGGCGCGACGGCGGCATGGTTCAGATAGCGGAGCCCTTCGGCGTGGGCAAACTCATCTTGCAATAAGCTCATAGTCGGATGTTCCGTGCATTTTTACGCCAGATAGGCATAATACCCGGCTTATTTTTTGACCCCACAGTCCCTTTATGCAGAAAGAACCCCGTAAAGTCCGTGAGTTCCGCCGCCGCGAGCAGGAAATTCTCGACACCGCCCTCAAGCTCTTCCTCGAAGAGGGCGAAGACAGCGTAACCGTCGAGATGATCGCCGACGCAGTGGGTATCGGCAAAGGCACCATCTACAAGCATTTCAAGTCGAAGGCGGAGATCTACCTGCGCCTGATGCTCGACTACGAGCGTGATCTGAACGCCCTGTTCCATTCCGCCGATGTGGACCGTGACAAGGAGGCGCTGTCGCGGGCCTACTTCGAGTTCCGCATGCGCGACCCGCAGCGCTATCGCCTGTTCGACCGCCTGGAAGAGAAGGTGGTGAAGAACAGCCAGGTGCCGGAGATGGTCGAGCAGTTGCACAAGATCCGCGCGTCCAACTTCGAGCGCCTGACCCAACTGATCAAGGGCCGTATCGCCGAGGGCAAGCTGGAAGACGTGCCGCCGTACTTCCACTACTGCGCCGCCTGGGCCCTGGTCCATGGTGCCGTCGCGCTCTACCACTCGCCGTTCTGGAGCAGCGTGCTCGAGGATCAGGAAGGTTTCTTCCAGTTCCTCATGGACATCGGCGTACGCATGGGCAACAAGCGCAAGCGGGAAAGCGAGTCGCCCGCCAGCTGACGTATTCAGTGCATCTATGACGCGGTCCCGGATATGTGCTGTACCGACCGCGGGGATATACTCCGGTGTACCACATGCCGGAGCGTTCCATGATCGTCGACCGCCAGGGCAGGCGCTTTCGCAACTTGCGAATCAGCCTGACCGCCGCTTGCAATTACGCCTGCACCTATTGCGTGCCGGATGGCAAACGCCTGGTAGCGGCCCAGGACGAACTCTCGGCCCAGGCCATGGTCCGTGGGGTGGCCTATCTCATCGAGGCGGCCGGCATCGAGCGTCTGCGCATCACCGGCGGCGAACCGCTGGTGAGCCCCAAGCTCGATCCGTTTCTCCATGAAGTCAGCAAGCTCGGCCTGGATGACATCAGCCTGACCAGCAATGGCCAGCTGCTTTCCCGCAAGCTGCCGCTGTTGCTGGATTGCGGCATCCGCCGCCTGAATATCTCCCTCGATACCCTGGATGCCGGTGAGTTCCGCGCCATCGCCCGTGGCGGCGACCTGGCCACTGTGCTCAAGGGGCTCGAAGAGGCCCGGGCGGCCGGGCTGAAGATCAAGATCAACATGGTTCCGCTGCGCGGCAAGAACCTGGACCAGGTCCTGCCGTTGCTGGACTACTGCCTGGAGCGCGGTTTCGAGTTGCGCTTCATCGAGCTGATGCGCATGGGCCACCTGGCCCGCGATCCCAATGCCTTCCATCAGCAGTTCGTCGGTCTGGAGGAGCTGCTGGCGCTGATCCGCACCACCCATGAGTTCGTCCAGGCCGATGCGCCGCTGGATGCAACGGCCCTGCGCTACCGGGTACCCGGGGAGGGCTACTTCGGAGTGATCGCCAACGAGAGCGTGCCCTTCTGCCGTACCTGTTCGCGCCTGCGCCTGTCGTCCACCGGCTGGCTGCACGGTTGCCTCTCTTCGAGCAACCGGCATTACATCGGCGACCTGCTGGAGAAACCCCGCCATGAAGCGCTGCCCGCCCTGCAGCGGTTGCTGGTGAAGGCCCTGGCGGACAAGCAGGATGTCGCCTTTTCCGGTGGCGTCACCGTGATGAAGATCATCGGCGGTTGATGGCGCGGAAGCTGCATTGGCCTTCCATCCGCCGGTTTTTCGTCGCCGGCGTCTGGAGGAGACACGATGCGTAGCATGATTCTGTTGCTGGCGATGCTTGGCCTGGTGGGCTGCATGAAGGTCAGCGACATGGCCGAAGGCACCCGCGAGCAACTGAGCGATGCAGGGTTCCTGGACCACAGCGATACCCGTCGCGCCAGCCCCTGGCGCCTGCAGGCGGACTCCTTCATCTATATCGCCCAGGGCTACTTCGTGCCGCCGGGCGCGGCCTACCCACGTCCCAACGTGGTGGCCGAGGAGGCCTTCAACGGCTTCGTCGAGTATTTCCCCATGGTCCGTCGCGCCAAGGGGCCGGCCGGCCTGGAAGAGGCCATGGGGCAGGCCCGTTCGGTTGGCGCGCACTACCTGTTGTATGCACGTTTCGCCAGCGCCGACGACCGCATCGGCTCAGTGGAGGACTGGGAGGACCAGCAAGCCCTGGACCGCCTCGGCCGTGACCGTGGCGTGATCCAGTTGATGTTGATCGAGACCAATACCCGCTACCTGGTGGACACGGCCCGTATTCGCAACCGTGGCGGATTTCTGACGTTCTACGATGCCAGGCCGGAAGACCTGATAGGTCCGCCCCTGGAAGAGTATGCTCGCAGCCTGATCGGTTCGAGTCGTTGAGGAGATTGAAATGAGCGATCCCGGCAAGGCCGGCGACCTGCTGGCGCAGATACCCGCCGGCGACAAGCCGGGTGGGGCGCCGGTGCACCTGTGGAACCCGCCATTCTGCGGCGACCTCGATATGCGCATCGCCCGTGACGGCACCTGGTTCTACCTGGGCACGCCCATCGGCCGCAAACCCATGGTCAAGTTGTTCTCCAGTGTGATCCGCAAGGATGGCGATGATTATTTCCTGGTGACTCCGGTGGAGAAGGTGGGGATCCAGGTCGAGGATGCGCCCTTCGTCGCCGTGGAGCTGCGGGTGGAGGGGGCAGGGGAAGCGCAGCAATTGCGCTTCATCACCAATGTCGAGGACGAGGTAGTGGCGGGCGCGGCGCATCCGCTGCGGGTCGAGCTGGACCCGGAGACCCAGGAACCTTCGCCCTACGTCCTGGTGCGCACCAACCTCGAGGCGCTGATCCACCGCAATGTCTTCTACCAGCTGGTGGAGCTGGCCGAACCGCGCGAGATCGATGGCGCTATCTGGCTCGGCGTCTGGAGTGGCGGGGAATTCTTCCCCATCGGACCGCTGCCGGAGTAGGCAGGAAGGCGGAAATGAAAAAGGCTCCCGAGGGAGCCTTTTTCGTGACCGCTTACATGTTGGGGTAGTTCGGGCCGCCAGTGCCTTCCGGGGCCACCCAGGTGATGTTCTGGGCCGGGTCCTTGATGTCGCAGGTCTTGCAGTGCACGCAGTTCTGCGCGTTGATCTGGAAGCGCTTGGCGCCGTCTTCCTGGGTCACCACCTCGTACACGCCGGCCGGGCAGTAGCGCTGCGCCGGTTCGTCGTACAGCGGCAGGTTCTTGGCGATCGGGATGCTCGCGTCGGCCAGCTTCAGGTGGCAGGGTTGTTCCTCTTCGTGGTTGGTATTGGAGAGGAATACCGAGGAGAGCTTGTCGAAGCTGAGCTTGCCGTCCGGCTTCGGATAGCTGATGCGCTGGGACTGGGCTGCGGGCTTCAGGCAGGCGTAATCCGGCTTGTTGTCGTGCAGGGTGAGCGGGATCTTGCCGCCGAACCAGTTCTGGTCGATGTAGTTGAAGGCACCGCCCACGAGCGTGCCGAACTTGTGGATGGCGGCGCCGAAGTTGCGGCTGCGGAACAGCTCGTCGTAAAGCCAGCTGGATTTGAAGCTGTCGACGTAGCCGGTCAGCTCGTCACCGCCTTCCTTGCCGGCGGCCAGGGCGGCAGCCACGGCGTCGGCGGCCAGCATGCCGGACTTCATCGCGGTGTGGCTGCCCTTGATCTTGGCGAAGTTCAGGGTGCCGAGGTCGCAGCCGATCAGCGCACCGCCCGGGAAGACCATCTTCGGCAGCGAGTTCAGGCCGCCCTTGCAGATGGCGCGGGCGCCGTAGGCTACGCGCTTGCCGCCTTCCAGGTACTGCTTGACCACCGGGTGGTGCTTGTAGCGCTGGAACTCGTCGAACGGCGAGAGGAAGGGGTTGCTGTAGGACAGGTCGATGATCAGGCCCACCACCACCTGGTTGTTTTCCAGGTGATAGAGGAAGGAGCCGCCCGGGTTCTCGTCGTTCAGCGGCCAGCCGGCGGTGTGGACCACCAGGCCGGGCTGGTGCTTGGCCGGGTCGATGTCCCAGATTTCCTTGATGCCGATGCCGTAGTGCTGGGCGTCGGCGTCGGAATCGAGCTTGTACTTCTTGATCAGCTGCTTGCCGATATGGCCACGGCAGCCTTCGGCGAACAGGGTGTACTTGGCGCGCAGTTCCATGCCGGGGGTGTAGTAACCCTCCTTCGGGTTGCCCTCGCGGTCCACGCCGAGATCGCCGGTGATGATGCCGCGCACCACGCCGTTCTCGTCGATCAGCGCTTCCTGGGCGGCGAAGCCCGGGTAGATCTCCACGCCCAGGCCTTCGGCCTGCTGGGCCAGCCAGCGGCAGAGATTACCCAGGGAGATGATATAGTTGCCCTCGTTGTGCATGGTCTTGGGCACGAACAGGCCGGGAACCTTGATGGCGGAGTCGGCATCCTTGAGCATATAGATGTCGTCACGGGTCACCGGGGTGTTCAGCGGGGCGCCCAGCTCTTTCCAGTCAGGGAAGAGTTCGTTCAGGGCTCGCGGCTCGAATACGGCGCCAGAGAGGATGTGGGCGCCCACTTCGGAACCCTTCTCGACCACGCATACGCTGATCTCCTGACCAGCATCCGCGGCCTTCTGCTTCAGTCGGCACGCGGCGGACAGGCCAGCAGGGCCAGCGCCGACGATGACGACGTCGAATTCCATGTATTCGCGTTCCACAGTCAATCTCCTCAAGGCTCTTCGATATTTTGTGTTGGAGGGCTAGGCTCGATCCCTGACCTGAGCTGGCGCATTATATCCAGACCCCAGGACTGGTCCAATACAAACGTTTGTTTGAATTTTGTGAAACCCTGATAGGATAAGGCTCTGCGGCTTATGGCGGGGTATTTTGCTGTATTGACCGGAATAGGCGATACGGTCAAGATACGGGCGGTTTTGCGCTCACTGTCTGGGCTGAGTGTCGGTTCCGGCCGACCTGCATCACTGGCCAGGCTCGTCTTGGCGACATTCTTATTAACCGGAGAGTAACGAGGAATCCATGAAGGTTCTTGTAGCTGTCAAACGAGTGGTCGACTACAACGTCAAGGTCCGCGTCAAGGCGGACAACTCCGGCGTCGACCTCGCCAACGTGAAGATGTCGATGAACCCCTTCTGCGAAATCGCCGTGGAAGAAGCCGTCCGTCTGAAAGAAAAAGGCGTAGCGAGTGAAATCGTCGTCGTCACCATCGGCCCGAACACCGCTCAAGAGCAGCTGCGTACGGCCCTGGCCCTGGGCGCCGACCGCGCGATCCTGGTCGAATCCAACGACGAACTGAGCTCCCTGGCCGTGGCCAAGCTGCTGAAAGCCGTTGTCGACAAGGAACAGCCGCAGCTGGTCATCCTCGGCAAGCAAGCCATCGACAGCGACAACAACCAGACCGGCCAGATGCTCGGCGCCCTCACCGGCTACGCCCAGGGCACCTTCGCCTCCAAGGTCGAAGTCGCTGGCGACAAGGTCAACGTCACCCGTGAGATCGACGGCGGTCTGCAGACCGTTGCACTGAACCTGCCGGCGATCGTCACCACCGACCTGCGCCTGAACGAGCCGCGCTACGCGTCGCTGCCGAACATCATGAAAGCCAAGAAGAAGCCGCTGGACGTGGTGACCCCGGACGCCCTGGGCGTTTCCACCGCTTCCACCGTGAAGACCCTGAAAGTCGAAGCACCGGCTGCCCGCCAGGCCGGTATCAAGGTCAAGTCCGTGGCTGAACTGGTAGACAAACTGAAGAACGAAGCGAAGGTGATCTGAGATGGCCGTTCTTGTAATCGCTGAACACACCAATGCCGCGCTGGCAGCCGCCACCCTCAACACCGTAACCGCCGCTCAGAAGATCGGTGGCGACATCCACGTGCTGGTTGCTGGCCAGGGCGTAGGCGCTGCCGCCGAAGCCGCCGCCAAGATCGCCGGTGTGTCCAAGGTGCTGGTCGCCGACAACGCTGCCTACGCGCACCAACTGCCGGAAAACGTCGCTCCGCTGATCGCCGAGCTGGGCAAGGGCTACAGCCACGTGCTGGCCGCCGCCACCACCAACGGCAAGAACTACCTGCCGCGCGTGGCCGCCCTGCTGGACGTCGACCAGATCTCCGAGATCATCGCCGTCGAGAGCGCCGACACCTTCAAGCGTCCGATCTACGCCGGCAACGCCATCGCCACCGTGCAGTCCTCCGCTGCCGTTAAGGTGATCACCGTGCGCACCACCGGTTTCGACGCCGCTGCCGCCGAAGGCGGTGCCGCTGCCGTTGAAGCCGTGGCCACCGTTTCCGACGCCGGCAAGTCTGCCTTCGTCGGCGAAGAACTGGCCAAGTCCGACCGTCCGGAACTGACCGCTGCCAAGATCGTCGTCTCCGGCGGCCGTGGCATGCAGAACGGCGAGAACTTCAAGCACCTGTATGCCTTGGCCGACAAGCTGGGCGCCGCGGTTGGCGCGTCCCGTGCCGCGGTCGACGCCGGTTTCGTGCCGAACGACATGCAGGTCGGCCAGACCGGCAAGATCGTCGCGCCGCAGCTGTACATCGCCGTGGGCATCTCCGGTGCCATCCAGCACCTGGCCGGCATGAAGGACTCCAAGGTCATCGTCGCCATCAACAAGGACGAAGAAGCCCCGATCTTCCAGGTGGCGGACTACGGCCTGGTGGCTGACCTGTTCGAAGCCGTACCGGAACTGGAAAAGCTGCTGTAACAGCGCTTCCCCGGCCCGCCGTACAGAAAACCCGCTCCCAGGAGCGGGTTTTTTCTTGCCCCTCAGTTACCGCTGGCGTCGAGGAAGGCCTGGTAGTGCCGAGCGGTTTCTTCCGGGCGCTCGATCATGGGGGCATGGCCGCAGTTCAGCATGATCACCACGCTGGGCTTCTTCAAAAGCGGTTTCATCACCTCGATGCTGGAGACATCCAGCACCCGGTCGCGCTCGCCCCAGAGCAGCAGGGTGGGGGCCTCGATACGTGGCAACTCCGGTTCAAGCGGGATATGGCGTTCGCGAAGCTGGCGGAACACCTCGTCGTAGTGGGCCTCGTTGGCTGCGGACCGCTCGGCCAGGTAGGCCTTCACCGAAGCGGGCAGCGGCGGCGGCTCGACGAAGACGAAGGCCAGCATGCGCTCGAAGTCGTCGGCGCTCCTTACCACCAGCGGGTTGGGCTGGCCGCTTTCGATCAGGCGGAACAGCTCGCTCTGCTTCGGCGCCTTGACCCCGCCGCTGTCGAACAGCGCCAGGCTGCGCACTTGCTGCGGGTAGCGGGCGGCGAAGAGCGCGGCGATATGCCCGCCCATGGAGTTGCCCACCAGGTGTACCTTGCCCAGCTCCAGGGTCTTGACGAAGGACTCCAGGCGTTCGGCCTGGGTGCCCACGTCGTAGCTGCCGGCGGGGCGGTCGCTGTCGCCGAAGCCGGGCAAGTCCAGGGCGATCACGTGGTAGCGCTGGGTGAAGTGGCGGGCGAAGCGCAGCCAGTTGTCCTTGCTGGCGCCAAAACCATGGACCATCAGGATGGTTTCGCCCCTGGCCGGGCCGCCCTCGTAGTAATGGATGCTAAGATCGCCCAGCGCGATCTGCCGTTCCGCCAGGCCGGCGAGCTGGCGCTCCACCAGAAGCACGCCCGTGGTCAGCGCGGCGGGGGAGAAATAGAGGGTTGCCGCCGCAGCCGCCAGGAGGATGACGACTGCGATGAGTAGCTTCTTCATGATCCTTCCTTATCACGAATAGTTCTTTATGCTGCCTGTACGCTAGCATGAAGCGCGCTCCAGGCGGTGCCGCTCATGGGCGGCCAATCGAATGTCCAGTTCGGGAAACTCCAGATGCCAAGTCGACTACGTCTTTCCTCCCTGCTCCTCGCGCTCTGCCTGCTGCCCGGGCTCGGGCAGGCCGCCGGGAAGTGCGAGCGCCTGGTGGCCACTGGCAATCCCGAATATCCTCCTTTCCTCTGGCGCGACCCGGAGAATCCCAAGCAGCTCATCGGCGCCAATGCCGACCTGCTCAAGCAGATCGCCAAGGAGCTGGGCCTGAAGGTGGAGATCCTCTACACCGGCCCATGGTCCCGTGCCCAGGACGAGGTCCGTAGCGGCCGGGTCGACCTGATCGCCGGGGCCTACCTCACCCTGCCGCGCCTCGAAACCATGGACTACGTCCACCCGGCTTTCCTCGAGACCCAGAGCGTGGTCTGGGTCAAGCGCGACAAGGCCTTTCCCTACAGCGGCTGGGACGATCTGCGCAGCCACGCCGGTGGCACCCTGGTGCAGGACAGCTTCGGCGAGGCCTTCGATCGCTTCGCCAAGGACAACCTCAAGCTGGAGGAGATGCCCAGCCTGACCCAGGCCTACCAGAAGCTCCTGCTGGAACGTACCGACTATGTGCTTTACGAACGCTACCCCGGGCTGGTGATGGCTGACACCCTGGGGATGGCGGATGATCTGGTCGCCCTGGAACCACCCATCTCCAGTGAAGGTCTGTACCTGACGCTTTCCCACAACTCAGCCTGCAACGACCCCTGGCTGCGCGGACAGTTGGCGAAAAAGATGACAGAATTGGTCGCCGCGGGGGTCCCGGAAACCCTGCTGCAGCGCAACCTGGAACGTTGGAAGGCGCTGCAGATGCAACCCGCCGCCACTCCCGAATGATTAGGAAACCTCTCGTGAGCAAGACACCCCTGTTTGCTGCCGGCCTGGCGGCGTTGGCCCTGGTCGGCTGCGCCACCGATCCGGCGCCTATGGAGCAGATGCGCCTGACCCAGAAGGCCGTGGAGCAGGCCAAGGCCGTGGGCGCCACCGAAGAGATCGAGGAAATGAAGCTCGCGCAGGAAAAGCTCGCCCTGGCCGAGAAGAACATGGGCGAGCAGGACTACAAGCGTGCCCGCGTCCTGGCCGAGGAAGCCGAGCTGGATGCACGCCTGGCGGAAGCCAAGGTGCTGACCAGGAAGAGCCAGGACCAGTTGGCCGAGTTGACCGCGCGCATCAATCGCCTGCGCAAGCAGTTGGGGGATGTCCAGTGAAGCGCAACCATGCATTGAGTCTCGGCCTGCTGCTCGCTCTCGGCGCGCTCGGTGGTTGTGCCAGCCAGCAGGAGACCGAACAGAGCCTGGAACAGGCCCGGCAGATGTTTCAGAAGGTCAAGGAGGACCAGAACGTCCTCAGCGCCGCCCCCAAGGATGTGATCCGCGCCGGCGAATCCCTGGCCCGCGCCGAACGCCTGTCCAGCTACTGGGGCAATGACGCCGACGTCGTCCACTATGCCTACCTCAGCCGGCGCTACAGCGAGATCGCCAGCCAGCACAGCGAGCAGAACCAGAACCAGGCCCGCGCCGCCAAGCTGCAGCTGGAGCGCGAGCGCCTGCAACTGGCTTTGCGTGAAGCCAAGCTGCTCAGCGTGCAGCAGCAGGGCAAATGGCTGGAAGAACAGATGATCGCCCTGGCCGCCACCGAGACCGACCGTGGCCTGGTGATGACCCTCGGCGATGTGCTGTTCGATACCGGCCACACCGAACTCAAGGCTTCGGCCAACCGGACCGTGCTCAAGCTGGTGCAGTTCCTCCAGCTCAATCCGAAACGCGTCGTGCGCGTCGAGGGCTACACCGACAGCAGCGGCAACAAGCAGGACAACCTCCGGCTTTCCACCGAACGCGCCCAGGCGGTGGCCGACGCCATGATCGATCTCGGGATCGATGCCAAGCGCATCCAGGTCCAGGGCTATGGCGAGGCCTTCCCGGTGGCGGAGAACGCTTCCAATCGGGGGCGGGCGCAGAACCGCCGCGTGGAGATCGTCTTCTCCAACGAAAAGGGCGAACTCGGCCCGGCGCGCTGAGCCGCGTCGCAGAGGCCCCGGCCGCCATTGGGCGCTGGGGCTTTTTCTTGCCTGGACAATTTCACTGTATCGCCCACACTCTCTCGATCTGTACCGGTTCAGTTACAGGGTATTCGGATAGTGTTTCGGTCCAGTGATCCAGGTGCCGCCGTCATGACCAATCTGTTGCTCTACCAACGCATCGCCCAGCAACTGGCCGATGATATCCGCCGTGGTGTCTACCAGCCCGGCGAGCGCGTGCCTTCGGTGCGCAAGCTCAGCTCCCAGCTCAACGTCAGCCATGCCACTGTCCTGCAGGCTTACGCCAGCCTCGAGGACCAGGGACTGATTCGCGCCCGTCCGCAATCCGGCTTCTACGTGCACCAGACGCCGGCCCTGACCGCGCCCACGCCGGATATCGCCCGCGTCGAACGTCCCGGCCTGGTCACCCGCGCCAGCATCATCCAGCAGGTGCTGGCCGAGTCCCGCCGCGAAGGCGTCTTTCCCCTGGGCGCGGCGGTGCCCCATGTGGACTACCTGCCGGTGCGCACCCTGCACCAGCAATTGGCCAAGGTGACCCGCTTCCACAGTCCGCGCGCCTTCAGCTACATGTTCAGCCCAGGCTTCGAGCCGCTGCGGCGCCAGGTGGCGATCCGCATGCGCGATGCCGGCGTGGTGGTGGACCCGAGCGAAGTGGTGATCACCCATGGCTGCGTGGACGCCCTGCAGATGAGCCTGCGGGTGCTGACCCGGCCGGGCGACCTGATCGCCACCGAGTCGCCCACCTATTACGGCCTGCTGCAACTGGCCGACCTGCTCGGCCTGAAGGTGATCGAGATCCCCAGCGACCCGACCACCGGCATCAGCCTGGAAGCCTTGCAGCTGGCCGCCAACCAGTGGCCGATCAAGGCCCTGGTACTGACCGCGCGGCTGAGCAATCCACTCGGCGGCACCATCCCCGAGGAGCGCCAGAAGCAGTTGTTGCGCCTGGCCTCGGATTTCGACATCCAGATTGTCGAGGACGATATCTACGGCGAGCTGATGTTCGACCAGGGCCCGTCCAAGGCCATCAAGGCCTACGACCTGGACGACCGGGTGATCTTCTGCTCCAGCTTCTCCAAGACCCTGTCGCCCGGTGTGCGCATCGGCTGGATGATCGCCGGCAAGTACCAGGCGGAGATCCAGCGCCTGCAGACCTTCAGTACCCACTCGGCGTGCAGCGTCACCCAGATGGGCGTGGCCGCGTACCTGGAGAACGGCGGTTACGACCGGCACCTGCGCTACATCCGCCAGGAGTACCGGAAGAACCTCACGGCCTTCCAGCTGGGCGTGCAGCAGTACTTCCCCGAAGGCACCCAGATGACTCGCCCCAATGGCGGCTTCATCCTCTGGATCAGCCTGCCGGCCAAGGTCAACACCAAGGACCTGCACCTGCGTGCCCTGCAGCAGGGCATCAGCATCGCGCCGGGACTGATCTTCAGTAACACCGAGCAGTTCAACCACTGCGTGCGGTTGAACTGCGGTATCCCGTGGAACCGTGAGGCCGAGCGCGCCATCATGACCCTCGGCATGCTGGCCAAGCAGCTTTGCCAGGAGGCAGGCCTGTAGGGGCGAATTCATTCGCCAAGGGCTGCGAAGCAGCCCCCTTCAGGAATCTACGCAACCTTAACCCGTTCGGCGCAGCGCCTCCGTCTACTGGTGCGAATGGCTCATTCGTTCCCAGGAGGCGTCCATGTCCAGCCATAACTTCCTTCAGCACCAACCCCTGGCCGCCGGTTTCACCGCCGGCCTGCTGCTGGCCCTGGCGGCCTGCAGTGCCCAGGATGCCTCCGCGCCGGCCACCGGCAAGGCCGAGGCACCGCCGCCCGCTCTGGGCCAGGCCGAACCGGCGCTGCGCGAAGAGGCCAAGGCCAGTGCGCCGGCGTCCCTGGCCAAGCGCGCCGACTACGCCGCCGAAGTCCGGCAGATGCCCATGATCGCGCCTGCGCCCATGGCGGACGTTCTCCCGCCGGGCTACCGCGATATGCCCCGCGAGCAGTACCAGCACCTGGCCGACAACCCGGTGCATGCGGTAGCCGGCGAGCCGGTCTCCACCTTCAGCATCGACGTCGACACCGGCAGCTATGCCAACGTCCGGCGCTTCCTCAACAGCGGCCAGCTGCCGCCGGCCGATGCCGTGCGCCTGGAGGAGATGGTCAATTACTTCCCCTACAGCTATCCGCTGCCGGAGGGTGATGTGCCCTTCGGCATCGGCACCGAGCTGGCGCAGACGCCCTGGAATCCGCAAACCCGCCTGCTGCGGGTGGCGATCAGGGCTTCCGACAGCAGCATCGAACAGTTGCCACCGGCCAACCTGGTGTTCCTGGTGGACGTATCCGGCTCCATGGACCGTCGCGAGGGCCTGCCCATGGTGCAGGGCACCCTCAAGCTGCTGGTGGACCAGTTGCGCCCGCAGGACCGTGTATCCCTGGTCACCTACGCCGGGGAGGCCAGGGTGGTGCTGGGCTCCACCTCCGGCAGCGAGAAGGCGAAGATCCGCGCTGCCATCGAGCAGCTCAACGCGGGCGGCTCCACGGCTGGCGAGTCGGGCATTCAGCTGGCCTACGCCGAGGCGCAGAAGGGGCTGATCCAGGGTGGCATCAACCGCATCCTGCTGGCCACCGACGGCGACTTCAACGTCGGCATCAGCGACTTCGACAGCCTCAAGCAACTGGCCGCGCAGAAGCGCAAGGGCGGTGTGTCGCTGACCACCCTGGGTTTTGGCGTGGACAACTACAACGAGCGCCTGATGGAGCAGCTGGCTGACGCCGGTGACGGCAACTACGCCTACATCGACAACCTGCGGGAGGCGCGCAAGGTGCTGGTGGATCAGCTCGGTTCCACGCTCTCGGTGGTGGCGCGGGATGTGAAGTTGCAGCTGGAGTTCAACCCGGCCGAGGTCAGCGAGTACCGTCTGCTGGGCTACGAGAATCGTGCCTTGAAGCGCGAGGACTTCAACAACGACAAGGTGGATGCCGGCGAGGTCGGCGCTGGCCACAGCATCACCGCGCTCTACGAGATCGTCCCCGCCGACGCCAAGGGCTGGCTGGACCCGCTGCGCTACCAGCCCGCCGCCAGGGTCGAGGGCAAGGCCGGAGAGCTGGCCTGGCTGCGGGTGCGCTACAAGGTGCCGGGCTCCGAGCGCAGCCGCCTGCTGGAGCGTCCCATCGCCGCCGGCAAGGTGGCCAGCCTGCAGGAGTCCAGCGAAGACCTGCGCTTCGCCGCGGCGGTGGCGGCCTTCGCCCAGCAGCTCAAGGGCGGCCGGTACACCGGCGATTTTCGCCTGGCCGACAGCGTCACCCTGGCCCGCGGCGCCCGAGGCGAGGACCGCTTCGGCCTGCGCGGCGAGTTCGTGCAACTGGTGGAACTCGCGCAGAGCCTGCAAACTCCTGTCCCATCCCAAGCGCGGAAGGAATGATGTGAACGCGACTCTCACGGATGACGACGCCGCCTTGTTGCGGCGTTACCGCAAAGGCGATGCCGAGGCCTTCGGCGTGCTTTACGCGCGCCATCGCCTTGGCCTCTACCGTTTTCTCTGCGGGCTTTGCGGCGATGGCGCCCTGGCCGAGGAAATCTTCCAGGAAACCTGGCTGAACCTGATCCGCAGCGAGTCCGAGCCGCTGGGGCAGGCCAGCTTCAAGACCTGGCTCTACCAGATCGCCCGCAACCGCCTGATCGATCACTGGCGCAAGCACGGCCGCCTGCACGGTCGCGAAGAAGCCTTCGACGAGGCCCTGCACGGCGATGCCCTGCCCGGCAACAGCCCCGACCCCGAGCGGGAGCTTGCCCTCAGCCAGGACCAGCAGCGCCTGCGCGCGGCCCTGGATGAATTGCCGGGCGAGCAGCGCGAAGTATTCCTGCTGCGCGCCCACGGCGACCTGGAGTTGACCGAGATCGCCGAACTCACCCGAACGCCCGCCGAAACGGTGAAAAGCCGTCTGCGTTACGCGTTGCAGAAGTTGCGTCGGCTGCTGGCCGACCCGGCCGCGGCCGAGGAGGTATCCGCATGAACCGAGACCCGCACAAGCCGGACGATATGGAACGGGAACTGCTCGAACACTACCGCCGCCATAGCCATGACCAGCCGTCGGCGGCGCAGGACCGGCGCATCCTCTCGGCGGCGGCAACCCAGGCGGCGAAGAACCGGACGGCGCAACGTCCTTCCCTTGGCCAGCGCCTGCATGCCTGGCTGTTCGGCGCAGGCGGTCGGCAACGTTGGGCAGTGGCCATCGCCGGCTTCGCTACCCTGGGCATCGGCCTGAGCCTGACCCTGCGCACCCAGGAAGTGGCCAAGCCGCGCTTCGATGCACCACCGGCCGGCGTCGCGCCGTATTCCGCGCCGGCGCCGGCGGCTGCACCCATGTCCAGGGCCGCACCGGCGACCCTTGCCAGCCCGCCTGCCCAGGCTGAAAAGAAGGCTTCGGCAATGGCTGACAGCAGCGCCGAGCTGCAGGAGAGGCGGGCTGAACCGCAGCGGCTGGAGGAGGCCGCGCCCAAGACGGAGCTGGCCAAGTCCGCACCGTCACCGGAGCCTGAGGCCAGCCTGCATCGGGTGCTGGAGCTCCGACAGGCGGGCAGGCGCGAGGAGGCGCACAGGTTGCTGGACGAGCTGCAGTCGCGCTATCCGCAACGGGATCTGGCCGCCGAGCTGCGCGAGCTGGAGCGCGACCGCTGATGCGGTCGCGCCAGGCTTGCCAGCGTGCTGGCGAAGGTGGAGCATGGCGCCATTACCTACTTCACCCGCAAAACCATGCCTGCGAATCGTCTGATAGGGGTTTTCCTGGCCCTGACCCTGCTCGCTGCCTGCGACAAGGAAGCGCCGCCCAAACCCAAGGCTCCTCCGCCGCCGCCGCCGATGTCCTCCAGCCCGGCGCCCGCACCTGCTGCGCCGCCTGAGGCCCCGGCGCCGGCCGCACCGGAGCAACCGGCCCCCGTACCCGCGCCCGAAGCCAAGCCGGTTCCGTCGCCCGCACCCACGCCCCGGCCGGTGTCACCACCGCCCATGCCGGTCACGCCCAAGGAACCGGTGCCGACCGCCACCGCCAAGGCGATGACACTCGATCTCAGCCTGCCCAGGGAACTGGCCGACACGCTGCAGCCGGATGAAGTCGCCGACGAGCTGCCGGTACTGCCGCAGATGTTCGTGGAGAAGCCGGCTCCTGAGGGCCCCTTCCAGCTCAATGGCAAATTGCTCACCAACGAGCGGGAAGACGACTACTGGCGCTCGGTGGAAGGCGCCGAACTGCAGTTCGAGTTCAAGCGCTAGGGCTGCACAGAGCCGCAGCCGTAGGGTGGATAGCGCTTTTCTATCCACCAGCGAGGTATTGCAAGACACCGATGGTGGAAATCCCCAAAGGGATTTCCACCCTACGCGCCTTGTGGGAGCGAACTCATTCGCGAATGAATTCGCTCCCACACATTCAGGACGCCAGGCTTAGAAGCGGAACTCCCCGCGCTGGATCGCCTCGTAGAGCGAGCTGTCCAGGGGGCGGAAGTCCGCTTCGCCGGGCAGGCGGGTGAACAGGGGCGCGCTCACCGCCTCCGGGTCGTAGGCCTGGTTCTTCAGGTCCGTCTTCTTGTACTTGAACGTCCCCGTGGCCTCCACATCCTCCAGCAGACGCAGGAACAGTGGCGATGCATAGCTGGGCAGCTCGCGGTCCAGATGCTCGGCCAGGGCCTGGCAATCCAGGCGAGTGCCGGCCGCCAGGCGCAGGGCCGCCATGCCGCAGCGACCGTTGGTGCCAGGGATCTCCACGCCGTAGACCACCGCATCCTCCACGCCGGGGAAGGCGCCAAGGACGTTTTCCACTTCGGTGGTCGAGACGTTCTCGCCCTTCCAGCGGAACGTGTCGCCGAGCCGGTCGACGAACTGCGCGTGCTTGCAGCCGATACCGCGCATCAGATCGCCGGTGTTGAACCAGGCATCGCCCCGCCTGAACACATCGCGCAGGATCACCGCCTCGCTCCTGGCCGGGTCGGTGTAGCCGTCGAAGGGCCATTTCGGGCTGATCTCGCTGATCAGCAGGCCCGGCTCGCCCTTGGCCACTTCCTGCAGGAACCCGCGCTGGTCGCGCAGGGGGCGGTCGTTTTCCAGGTCGTAACGAACGATGGCGAAGGTGGCCGGGGAGAAGCCCACCGTATTGTCGAAGTTGAACACGTTGGTGAAACCGATATTGCCTTCGCTGGAGGCGTAGAACTCCATCACGCGCTCGATGCCGAAGCGCGTCTTGAACTCGGCCCAGATGGACGGGCGCAGGCCGTTGCCGATCATGCAGCTGAGGCTGTTGCCGCGTTCCTCGGCGCAGGGTGGCTGGTTCAGCAGGTAGCGGCAGAGCTCGCCGATATAGCCGAAGCAGGTGGCCTGGTAGCGTGCCACGTCCTTCCAGAAGTGGCTGGCGGAGAACTTGCGGCGCAGGGCGATGGCGGCGCCGCCGGCCAGCACCGAGGCCCAGCTCACGGTGACCGCGTTGTTGTGGTAGCAGGGCAGGGTCAGGTAGAAGACATCCCGCTCGGTCAGGCCCAGCCCCGAGTGGCCGAAGCCGCCATAGGCCTTGATCCATTTGCCGTGGCTGAGGATGGATGCCTTGGGCAGGCCGGTGGTGCCCGAGGTGTAGATGTAGAAACAGGCGTCCTTGAGGCGTACCTGGCCGGTGTCCGCCGGATTGTCGCTGGAGCGATCCTGGGCCAGGCGCATCAGGTTCAGCCAGTCGGGCGGAGCCTTCCCCGGTTCTTCGAGGCTGTCGGCATCGGCCACCCAGTAGCAGCGGCGCGTGTCATCCAGTTCGTCGCGGACCTCCTCGAAGGCGCCATTCAGCTCTTCACCGACCACGAAATGCCGGGCCTTGACCAGGTTCAGGCTGTGACTCAGCAGCTTGCCGCGCTGGGTGGTGTTCACCAGGGCGGCGATCGCCCCCAGCTTGGCCAATGCCCCCAGCACGGCCAGCACCTCGATGCGATTTTCCAGCATGACCGCCACCACGCAGCCGTGGCCCACACCTTGCTCCTTCAGGGTGTGGGCCAGGCGGTTGCACCAGCCATTGAACTCGGCGTAGCTGAGGCGGCGTTGTTCGTCGATGACGGCCGGGCGCTGCGGATACAGGCGCGCCGCCCTCTCCAGGGCCCAGCCCAGGGACAGCCTTTTCTCGCGGTTGCGGATGCCGGTGTAGTAGAGGCCCAGCAACATGCGCGGCAGGCGTGGCAGGTTGGCCGGCAGGCGGGCAATGAAGCGAAACGGGGAGATCAGTTCGGCTTGGCTCATGGTGTTCGCGTGTTGTCGTTGTTGTATGCGGCGCAGAACACTCTAGGGCGGGCCGGCGGGCGCCGCCATGACCCCGGCGCGGCGGTGAGGGGGCAGATGGGCGAATGGTCTCTTGTAGGGGCGAATTCATTCGCCAAGGGCTGCGCAGCAGCCCCATTCCTTGTTGGGCAGGACTCCGTCCTGCTTGGCGAATGAATTCGCCCCTACAGGGTCACCGCCCCGCGGGGCTCAATCGAGAAACAGGTCCGGCACCAGCGCGCCGCCGTCCGGGTCGTAGCGGTACTGCTCGAACTCGGTCTGGCCCTGTTCGCGCAGCAGGTCCTCGTCGATCAGCAGGCGCCCGGTGATGCTGCGGCCCTGGCTCGAGAGGATGGCGTGCGCCGCATCGGCCATGATGGCTGGGGTGCGGGCGCGCTTGAAGGCATCGCGTCCGCCCAGTTCGAACTCGATGGCGGCGGTGGCGATGATGGTCCTGGGCCACAGCGAGTTGACGCTGATGCCGTATTTCCTGAACTCGTCGCTCATGCCCAGGGTAAGCATGCTCATGCCGTACTTGGTGATGGTGTAGGGCCCGTGCTGGGCGAACCACCTGGGTGCCAGGTTGAGCGGCGGCGAGAGACTGAGGATATGGCCGTTGGCGCTCTGCTTCAGATAGGGCAGGGCGGCCTGGCTGCAGACCATCACCGCGCGGGTGTTGATCTGGTACATCAGGTCGAAGCGCTTGGGTTCCAGGTGCTCGACGCCCGTGAGGCGGATGGCGCCGGCGTTGTTGACCAGGGCATCGATGCCGCCGAAGTGCTCGGCGGCCCTGGCCATGGCTTCGCGCACCGCGTTCTCGTCACGCACATCCAGCTGCAGGGGCAGGGCCCGGCCTCCGGCCGCCGCCACTTCCTCGGCCACGCTGAAGATGGTGCCGGCGAGCTTGGGATGGGCTTCCGCGCTCTTGGAGGCGATGACGACATTCGCGCCATCGGCGGCGGCGCGCAGGGCGATCTCGCGGCCGATGCCACGGCTGGCGCCGGTGATGAACAGGGTTTTGCCGGACAGTGACATTGCATGGCTCCTGATTGTTGTCATGGGGCCGCGGAGCGGCCCTTGGCGAATGAATTCGCCCCTACAAGGAACAGCGCGAGCGTCAGGCTTCTTCCACCTCCACCAGCAGCTGGCGGTTCTTCACCTGGTCGCCCGCGCTGACCTGGACGCGGCGGATCACGCCGTCCACCCCGGCCTTCAGCGGGTGCTCCATTTTCATGGCTTCCAGCACCACCAGCAGTTGGCCCTTGCCGACCTGTTCGCCTTCGCTCACCAGTACCTCGACTATGGCGCCGTCCATGGGCGCCTTCACCGTGCCCGAGCCGGCGCCGCCCTGGCCGTCTGCCGGTGCATGGGTGACATCCTGCAGTTCCAGGTTGCCGTGGTGCCCGAACAGCCAGAGCTGCTCGGCCTGTTGATGGTAGGCGATGCGGCGCCGGACGCCGTCCAGCTCCACCACTGCCCAGCGGCCGTCGGCGCGCAGCAGACGGATGGAGATTTCCGCGTCGCCCACCCTGGCCAGCAGGTGTGGCCGCTCGCCGGCCTTCTGGACCGCCAGTTCCACCGCGTGCTTCTGTTCGCCCTGACGCAGCACCAGGCGCCAGGGGGCGCTGCCGGCGCTGCGCCAGCCGGCCAGGCCGCCCTGGTGGGCGCTGCCGGTGGCCGACGCCTGGTAGAGCAGGGTAGCGGCGATGGCCAGTTCGGCTGCCGATGCGGGCTGCGGACTCAGGCTGGAATCGGTGCCGAAGGTTTCGCCGATGAAGGCCGTGGTGGCTTCGCCGGCGGCGAACCGTGGGTGGCGCAGCAGGTTGGCGAGGAAGCGCTGGTTGCCTTTCACGCCGAGCAGCACGCAATCCTCCACCGCACGGGCCAGCTTGCGCCGGGCCTCGTCGCGGGTGGCGCCCCAGGCGATCACCTTGGCCAGCATGGGGTCGTAGAAGGGTGTCACCGCCTGGCCTTCCTCCAGGCCATGGTCGATACGGATGCCGGGAAGCATTGCCGGTTCCCAGCGCAGTACTTCGCCGGTCTGGGGCAGGAAGCCGGCGGCCGGGTCTTCGGCGTAGAGGCGCACTTCCATGGCATGGCCGTCCAGGCGGATGTCCTCTTGCCTGAGCGGCAGCGCCTGGCCTTCGGCCACGCAGATCTGCCAGGCCACCAGGTCCTGGCCGGTGACCAGTTCGGTCACCGGGTGTTCCACCTGCAGGCGGGTGTTCATCTCCAGGAAGTAGAAGGCGCCGCTGGCATCCAGCAGGAATTCCACCGTGCCGGCGCCGACGTAGTTCACCGTGCGCGCGGCCCGCACCGCCGCCTCGCCCATGGCCTGGCGCAGCTCGGGTGTCATCACCGGGCAGGGCGCTTCTTCGATGACCTTCTGGTGGCGGCGCTGCACCGAGCAGTCGCGTTCGCCCAGGTAGACGATGTTGCCGTGCTGGTCGCCGAACACCTGGATTTCCACGTGGCGCGGCTGCAGCACGGCCTTTTCCAGGATCAGTTCGGCGCTGCCGAAGGCGTTCAGCGCCTCCGAGCGGGCGGTGCGCAATTGCGCGTCCAGTTCCTCCGCGCTGTGCACCAGGCGCATGCCGCGCCCGCCGCCACCGGCGCTGGCCTTGATCATCAGCGGGTAGCCGATGCGCCCGGCCTCGCTGGCCAGGGTCGCGTCGTCCTGCTCGGCGCCTTCGTAACCGGGGATGCAGGGTACGCCGGCCTCCAGCATGGCCAGCTTGGACAGGCGCTTGCTGCCCATCAGGTGGATGGCCTCCACGGTGGGGCCGATGAAGGCGATGCCGGCCGTTTCGCAGGCGCGGGCGAAGTCGGCGTTCTCGGAAAGGAAGCCGTAGCCGGGATGGATGGCGTCGGCACCGGTCTTCTGTGCGGCGCCGATGATGGATTGGACCGACAGGTAGGACTGGCCCACCGGCGCCGGGCCGATGCACACCGCTTCGTCCGCCAGCTGCGCGTGGCGGGCATCGGCGTCGGCCTCGCTGTAGACGGCGACGGTGCGGTAGCCGAGGGCCTGGGCGGTGCGCATCACCCGGCAGGCGATTTCGCCGCGGTTGGCGATGAGGATCTTGTTGAACGCGGGCATGGTGGTTGTTCCCTCTCCCCAGCCCTCTCCCTGAAGGGAGAGGGGGATTGTTCGGTGCGGGCGGTTGTCACTCGGCCCAGTTCGGCTTGCGTTTCTGCACGAAGGCCAGGGTGCCTTCGGTGCCTTCCGGGCCGGTGACGGCGGCGGCGAAATCTTCGGCTGCTCTGTCCAGCAGCGGGCCCAGGGGTTCGTCTTCGCTGGCCAGCAGCAGGGCCTTGGTGCGGGCGTTGGCGCCGGGGGCGCAGCGGCGGACCTGTTCCAGGCTTTCCGCCAGGCGTTGTTCCAGTGCTGTCGTGTCGGCCTCGGCGAAATGCACCAGGCCCAGGCGCAGGGCCTCACCGCCATCGAAGCGGGCGGCGGTCAGGGCCAGGCGGCGCGCCTGGGTCAGGCCGATGCGCTTGACCACGAAGGGCGCGATCTGCGCCGGCAGGATGCCCAGGCTGGTTTCCGGCAGGCCGAACTGCGCGCTTTTCAGGGCGATGGCGATATCCGAGACGCAGGCCAGGCCGAAACCGCCGCCGAGCACCGCGCCTTCCAGCACCGCCACCACTACCTGGGGCTGGGCCTGGGCTTCTTCCAGCAGGCTGCCGAAGGCCCGGTTCAGCCGTTGGTAGGCCTCGCCGCCGGTGGCGCGGGCCGAAGCCATGTCCTTGATGTCGCCGCCGGCGCAGAAGTGCCCGCCGGCACCGCGCAGCACCAGGGCACGCACGCTGGCGTCGTTACGCACGGCAGCCAGTACGGCGCGCAGCTCTTCCACCATGGCCAGGCTCATGGCGTTGCGGCTGTCAGGCCGGTTGAGGGTCAGGTGCAGCACGCCGCCGGCCCGTTCCAGCAACAGGGTTTCGCAGTTCGGCAGTTCATTCATGCCGGGATCCTCATCAATTGGTTCGTCGCACCCGCTCGGAATCGTAGGATCTTCAGCCCTTCTTCTTGCCGGGCAGGATGCCCATCAGCTTGCAGATGATGCCCAGCATGATCTCGTCGGCGCCGCCGCCGATGGACACCAGGCGGGTGTCGCGGTAGGCGCGGGAGACGTGGTTGTCCCACATGAAGCCCATGCCGCCCCAGTATTGCAGGCAGGCGTCGGTGACCTCGCGGCCGAGGCGGCCGGCCTTGAGCTTGGCCATGGAGGCGAGGCGGGTGACGTCCTTGCCGGTCACGTAGAGCTCCACGGCCTGGTAGACCAGGGCGCGCAGGGCTTCGATTTCGGTCATCAGCTCGGCCAGGCGGAAGTGGATCACCTGGTTGTCGATCAGGGGCGCGCCGAAGGTCTTGCGCTCCTTGCAGTAGTCGATGGTGACGTCCACGCAGTGTTCCAGGCCCTTGATCATGTTGGCCGCGCCGAACATGCGTTCTTCCTGGAACTGCAGCATCTGCATCATGAAGCCGGCGCCCTCGTGGCCGATGCGGTAGCGCTGCGGCACGCGGACGTTGTCGAAGAACACCTGGGCGGTCTCGGAGCTGCGCATGCCGAGCTTGTCCAGGTGGGGGCTCAGGGTGATGCCGGGGGTGTTCATCGGCACCATGATCAGCGACTTGTTGACGTGGGGCTTGTCGTCCGAGGTATTGGCCAGCAGGCACATGAAGTCGGCACTCGGGGAGTTGGTGATCCACATCTTGCTGCCGTTGATCAGGTAGTCGTCGCCGTCCTTGCGGGCGCTGGTCTTCATCCCAGCCACGTCGGAGCCGGCGCCCACTTCCGAGACGCCAATGCAGCCGACCATCTCGCCGGCGATGGCGGGGCGGAGGAACTCCTCGCGCAGCTCATCGGAGCCGAAGCGCGCCAGGGCCGGGGTGCACATGTCGGTCTGCACGCCGATGGACATGGGGATGCCGCCGCAATGGATAGTGCCGAACTCCTCGGCGGCGACTATGGAGTAGCTGTAGTCCAGACCCATGCCGCCGAACTTCTCCGGCTTGGAGATGCCCAGCAGGCCCAATTCGCCGGCCTTCCTGAAGATGTCGTGGATGGGGAAGCGGCCTTCCTTTTCCCATTGGTCGACATGGGGGTTGATCTCCCTGTCGACGAAATTGCGCACCGTACGGCGGAGTTCTTCGTGTTCCTGGGTGAAGATCATTGTTCTTGTTCTCCTTGTAGGGTGCGCCGCGCGCACCGTGATCATTTCATTCGGTGCGCATGGCGCACCCTACGGATCAGAACCGTGCGACGCCGAAGCTGCTGGCCTTGAGCGGGCGGGCGTCGGCTTCCGCGCAGATGTCCAGCAGATAGCCCAGCAGCCGGCGGCTGTCACGGGGGTCGATCAGGCCGTCGTCCCAGAGGTTGGCGGTGCCGTAGAGGGCGGTGGACTGGCTGTCGAGTTTCTGCGCAGTCATCTGTTCGAGCATGTCGAGCATCTTGCTGTCGGGCTCCTTGCCCTCCTTGGCGTGCTTCTCCTCGGTGACGATGCGCAGCACCTTGCCGGCCTGGGCGCCGCCCATGACGGCGGTGCGGCTGTTGGGCCAGGCGAAGATGAAGCGCGGGTCCAGGCCGCGGCCACACATGGCGTAGTTGCCGGCGCCGTAGGAGCCGCCCACCACCAGGGTGAGCTTGGGCACGCGGGCGTTGGCCACCGCCTGGATCATCTTCGCGCCGTGCTTGATCACGCCCAGCTGTTCGGATTCGGTGCCGACCATGAAGCCGGTGGTGTTGTGCAGGAACAGCAGCGGCACGTTGGCCTGCTCGCAGAGCTGGATGAACTGCGCCGCCTTGGCCGCGCCCTGGGGCGTGATGGGGCCGTTGTTGCCGATCAGGCCGCAGGGCCGGCCTTCGATGCGCAGGTGGCCGCAGACGGTCTGGTTGTCGAATTCGTTCTTGAAGTCGAGGAATTCCGAGCCGTCGGCGATGCGCGCGATGATCTCGCGCACGTCGTAGGGCTTCTTCGGATCGGCTGGCACCACCCCCAGCAGTTCCTCGGCGCTGTACAGCGGCTCGCGCCAATCGGCCTTCCGCTGCGCCGGCAGCTGGGCGTTCCACGGCAACATGGCGAGGATGTCGCGGGCCAGGCGCAGGCCGTCGGCATCGTTCTCCGCCAGGTATTCGGCGGTGCCGGCCACCTGGGCGTGCATCTCGGCGCCGCCCAGCTGTTCGTCGGTGGCGACCTCGCCGGTGGCGGCCTTCAGCAATGGGGGACCTGCGAGGAACATCTTGGCCTTGCCGCGCACCACGATCACGTAGTCCGACAGCCCCGGCTGGTAGGCGCCGCCGGCCGTGCTGGAACCGTGCACCACGGTGACCTGGGGAATGCCCATGGCGGAGATCCGCGCCTGGTTCGCGAAGCCGCGCGCGCCCTCGACGAAGATTTCCGCCGCGTAGTTGAGGTTGGCGCCGCCACTTTCGGTCAGGGCCACCAGCGGCAGTTTGTTCTCCATGGCGACCTGCTGCAGGCGCAGGGTCTTCTTCAGCCCGGTGGGCGAGATGGTGCCGCCCTTGATGGCGCTGTTGCTGGCGCTGATCAGGCAGCGCACCCCGGAAATGTAGCCGATGCCGGCGATGATGCCGCCGCCGGCCTGGGTGCCGTCCTTGTCGTCGTGCAGCTTGTAGCCGGCCAGGGAGCAGAGTTCGAGGAAGGGGCTGCCCGGGTCCAGCAGCAGGTTCAGCCGCTCGCGGGGCAGCAGCTGGCCGCGTTTCTCGAACCTCGGCTTGGCATCGAGCGCCTTGTCCAGCACCTTCTGCTCCACCTCGCGGAAGCTGGCGATGGCGGCGAGCATGGCGTCGCGGTTCCGGGCGAAGTCCTCGCCCTGGGTGTCCAGTTCGGATTGGATGATGGCCATCACTCCTGGTCCTTCAGCACGTCGGGCAGGTAGGCGCGGTGGAAGCCGTTGTAGGCCTCGCTCTGGCCCGGCCTGGCCTTGGCCAGGGGGAAGGCGCGGCTGCCCTGGCTGGCGGCGCCGTCGATGCGGATGGTGTTGCCGCTGATGAAGGCGGCGCCGGGGGAGAGCAGGAAGACGATGGCGGCGGCCACTTCCGATTCGCTGCCGATGCGCTTGAGCGGCACGTGCTCGCGCAGGGTGGGGATGATGGCCTTGAAGGCGCCTTCGTAGGTGTCCATGCCGCTGGAGGCGATCCAGCCCGGCGCCACGGCGTTGACCCGCACCCCGGCGTGGCCCCACTCGACGGCGGCGGTCCTGGTGAAGTTCTCCATGCCGGCGCGGGCGGCGCCGGAGTGGCCCATGCCGGGCATGCCGCCCCACATGTCGGCGAGCATGTTGACGATGCTGCCGCCGGTCTTGCTCATGGCCTGGTTGAACACCTCGCGGGCCACCAGGAAGCCGCCCACCAGGTTGGTACGCACCACGGTCTCGAAGCCTTTCTGGCTGATCGAGGCGAGCGGGGCGGGGTACTGGCCGCCGGCATTGTTGACCAGGTGATGGATGGTGCCGCGCTCGGCCAGCACCGCCGCGACCATGACCTTCACCGCCTCCTCGTCGCGGATGTCGCAGGCCTGCCAGCTGGCGCTGCCGCCGTCTTCGATGATCTCGCCGGCGGTTTTCTCCAGCTTCTCCGCCTTGCGCCCGACCAGCACCACATGGGCGCCCAGGGCCGCCAGCTCGTGGGCGGTGCAACGGCCGATACCGCTGCCGCCGCCGGTGACCAGGATGGTCTGGCCGCTGAACAGGCCGGGCTTGAATACCGAATCGTATGCCATGGGTTGCGTCCTCAGAGGCTGTCGGCCAGCGCCTGGGGCACCGGCACCGGGAATTCCAGGAGTTGCTGGGCGAAGGCCTTGCCCTGCGGGTCGATGCGCAGGCTGGCGACACCGCCGCCGCCCAGGGCGTTCTCCAGCAGGAAGTTCAGGCTGTGGCTGCCCGGCAGGTACCAGCGCGCCACGCGGCCGATCTGCGGGTCGAGCACGTGGCCCATCCAGTCCACCACCGCTTCCGGGGTCAGGGCCTCGGCTATCCAGGGCAGGTACTCGGGTTTGCGCGCCATGACCCCGATATTGCTGTGGTTGCCCTTGTCGCCGGAGCGGGCCACCGCCAGTTTCACCAGGGGGACGCTGGCACCGGCCTGACCTTCGGCTGCGGGTGGCGGAAGGTCGTCGGCCAGGGCGGATACATCGAAGTGCTCCAGCTGCGGCAGCGGGCAGGGTGTGCGCTGGCCATCCAGCTCCACTTCCAGCTGGCAGGCGGACTTGTCCACCAGGAAGGAGAACAGGCGGATCACCGGGTAGACGGTCGGCCGGCCACCGACTATGCCGGTCAGGCCCGGCGCCATGCCGGTGGCGGCCTGGGCGATCTCGCGGGAGAACAGCACCAGGGCGTCCTTGCGGGCGTGGCTGACGGCGATCTTGATCACCACTTCGCGGCTGTCCTGGCGCTGGCCATGGGGACCGTAGGTGGCTTCGCTGCCCAGCAGCTCGACATTCACCTCGCGGTAGCGGCCCCAGCCGCGTTCGGCGAAGAGTTCTTCGGTCCTGGCGATGATGGCGCGGCTGACCCGTTCGGCCTTCTTTACCGCATCGATGCCGGCCAGCAGGCAGCTAGCGGTGCAGCGGAAACCGTCCGGGTAGGTGGCGCTGACCTTGTACCGCGGCGTCGGCGGCAGGCCACGGGCGCCCAGTACGCGCACCCGGTTCGGGCCGGCCTGTGCCAGGGTCACCCGGGTGAAGTCGCAGACCAGGTCGGGGAGCAGGTAGGCGCGCGGGTCGCCGATCTCGTAGAGCATCTGCTCGCCGACCGAGAAAGGCGTGACCAGGCCGCCGGAACCTTCCGGCTTGGTCACGCAGAAACCGCCATCGGCTTCGACCTCGACTATGGGGAAGCCCATGTGTTCGTAATCCGGCACCGACTCCCAGTCGGTGAAGTTGCCGCCGGTGCACTGGGCGCCGCACTCCACCAGGTGGCCGGCGAGGGCGGCCTGGGCCAGCTTGTCGTAGTCGCTCCAGGCCCAGCCGAACTCGTGGACCAGGGCGGCACTGACCACCGCGCTGTCCACCACGCGGCCGGTGATGACGATGTCCGCGCCCTGTTCCAGCGCGGCCACTATGCCCGGCGCACCCAGGTAGGCGTTGACCGAGACGCACATGGGCGGCAGCGGGGCGCCGGTGAACATTTCGCGGATGCCGCCCTTGGCCAGTTCGCCCAGCCGGGGCTGCAGGTTGTCGCCATGCAGGACGGCGATCTTCAGCGCCACGCCGGCCTTCTCGCAGGCGGTGGCCAGGGCGCTGGCGCAGGCGGCGGGGTTGACCCCGCCGGCGTTGCTGATGACGCGGATCTTCTTCTCGGCGATTTCCGCGAGCAGGGGCGCCAGCACCTCGACGAAGTCGGTGGCGTAACCTGCGTTCGGGTCCTTCAGGCGGGCTCCGGCCATGATCGACAGGGTGATCTCGGCCAGGTAGTCGAATACCAGGTAGTCCAGGGTGGCGCCGTGCACCAGCTGGGCGGCGGCGGTGGAGGTGTCGCCCCAGAAGGCGGAGGCGCAACCGATGCGTACGGTTCTTGTCATTGGAGTGGTCCGCAGCATTGTTGGATGACGCGATCAACACTACCAAGCAAGCGCTTGGTTGAAAAGTGCCGGATTTGTTCTTTTTCACCCGAGCGCTTGCTTGGGGGAGTTACCCGGCATAAATTTCGTTAATCAAGACAGAGACTTGCGGACCATTCTTAAGATGGAATGGCTGACCGCAGCGGGGATTGCGATGAGCCTTGACGACGAAAAAGCCCAGGCGGTGATGCAGGAGCTGGTAGCCAGCGGCCAGGTCACCGACCCCGAAAGCGCCCGCGGCAAGCTGCTGCAGACCGCCGCCCACCTGTTCCGCAGCAAGGGTTACGAGCGCACCACGGTGCGCGACCTGGCCAGCGCGGTGGGCATTCAGTCCGGCAGTATCTTCCACCATTTCAAGAGCAAGGATGAGATCCTCCGTTCGGTGATGGAGGAAACCGTTCTCTACAACACCGCCCTGATGCGTGCCTCCCTGGCGGATGCCGGCGATCTGCGCGAGCGGGTACTGGCGCTGATCCGCTGCGAGCTGCAGTCCATCATGGGCGGTACCGGCGAGGCCATGGCGGTGCTGGTGTACGAGTGGCGTTCGCTGTCGGAGGAGGGCCAGCGCCATATCCTCGAGCTGCGCGAAACCTACGAGCGACTCTGGCTGGAGGTGCTCGGCGAGGCGAGGGCCGAAGGCTACTTCAGCGCCGACCCCTTCATCCTGCGCCGCTTCCTCACCGGTGCCCTGAGCTGGACCACCACCTGGTACCGCCCGGAAGGGCCGATGACCATCGACCAGTTGGCCGAACAGGCGCTTTCGCTGGTGATCAAGGACGCCTGAGGCCGCTACTCAGGCCAGCCGCAGCGGATAGCTCAGCAGGAGCAGGTGGCAGAGATTGACCACCAGGTGCAGCGCCACGGCCACCGCCAGCCGGCCGCTGTAGTGGAAGGCCAGGCCGTAGCCCAGGCCGGCAACGCCTGCCAGCAGGGCGAATAGCGGACTGAACGGCAGATGGACGGCGCCGAACAGCGCCGCGGTGAGCAGCACGCCGGGGTGGGCCCCCAGCCTGGCGACCAGCGCAGGCTGCAGCAACCCGCGGAACACCAGTTCCTCCGCCAGTACCGTGGCCAGCAGGTTCACCGCCAGCCATTCCCAGAGCATCTCCGGCCATTTCGGCTGCCAGCCCACCAGGCCGGTGCCCAGGGCCAATAGCGGTACCAGCAGCAGGGTCGCCAGTACCGCGAGCCACGCCCGTTGCGGTGCCGGCGCCGGTTGCGCCGGACGGCCCAGCCACCAGGCCAGCAGGGTCATGCCCACCAGCAGCTTGTCCCAGGACAGGCGCAGGGCATAGGGCGGCGCATCGGGGCTGACGCGCTGGGGTTCGCCCAGGGACAGCGGGCTGAATCCCGGCACCAGGTGGGCAGCCAGGGCCACGGATGCGAGCAGGGTGACCGGCAGCCAGAGCCGCGGCGGCAGCTGGCGCTCGGCGAACACCCAGCCGGCATAGGCCACGCCCGCCAGCAAGGCGCTTACCTGGACCCCGCCCAGCCCCTGGCCGAGGGCGAGGACGACCAGGGGGAACAGCAGCTGCAGGTGGAGCGGCATGGCGCCACCCCGCGGTGGCGCCTCAGTGAGGTCGTCGGGGTGTGGCACGGGGTCAGCGGTCCTTGGCGTCCTTGGCATCCATCTCGGCATTGCGCTCGTGGATGCGCTTGAGTTGTTCCTCGGTCAGAGGCAGCTTCTTCGCCGTGTCGCGCAACAGCATCAGGCTACCGACTATGGAGCCGATGGCCAGGACCAGTATCAGCCAGGCATACCAGGGCATGATCATCTCCTGCGGAAAGGTGCATCACTCTATTCGATTGTGCGCGCCTTTCCACGTTCCCGAGAAGCATTCAAATCGATAGCGGCTCAGCGGGCACCACAGCTTGCGGTCCTGCTCGCCCGGCCTTCCAGCAAGCGTGCACGGAGCGCGTCATAGGTCCAGTTGAAGACCAGTGTGTAGGGCAGGAAGAACAGCAGCAGGCCGATGTCCAGCAGGAAGGCCTCCACCAGCCCGATCGACAGCCACCAGGCCGCCAGCGGCACCAGTACCAGGATCAGCCCCAGCTCGAACAGCAGCGCATGGGCGATCCGCACCGGCAGCGTGCGCTGGAAACCCAGGCGCTGCTGGGCACGGTCGAACAGGCTGTTGAAGAGCATGTTCCAGAGCATCGCCACGGTGGAGAACATCAGGGTCAGCGCGCCCATGTGCTCCAGGGACTTGCCCAGCACCAGGGACAGCACTGGCGCGGTGAGCAGAACGGCCAGGCCTTCGAACGCCAGCGCGTGGAACGCCCGTTCCTTGACGGATTTGTTCAGGGCGGTGTTGGTCCGGCTCATGACGATCTCCAGGCTCCGAATGAAGGATGGCCTGTATTCTCATCGGTCGATGGGATAGGGTTAAGTCAGATATCATCGGGAAAACCGATATGAACTACTCACCTGAATCCCTCGAAGCTTTCGCCCAGTCCGTCGCCCTCGGCTCCTTCAGTGCCGCCGCACGCAAGCTGGGCAAGAGCCAGTCCACCGTCAGCGAGGCCATCGCCCGGCTGGAGATCGACCTGGGCCTGGAACTCTTCGACCGCAGCACCCGCCAGCCGCAGCTGACCGAGGCCGGTCGCGTCCTGCTTGGCCGCGTCGAGGAAATCCTCGCCGCCTCCGACCGCTTGCAGCACGCGGCAGCCCAACTGGCCGGCGGGCTGGAGCCACGGGTAAGCCTGGTGCTCTCGGATGCCTACCAGTCGGCGCAATACGAAGCACGCCTGGCTGAACTGGAGCAGCGTTACCCCGATCTCGAATTCGAATGCCTGATCGCCGAGCACCAGGACGTGATCGAACTGGTCGCCCAGGGGCGCGCCACCCTCGGCCTGCTGGCCGCGCAGGGCAGCTACCCGCCGGAGTTGGGGGCGGCGACTGTGGCCGAGCGTGCCGATTTCGGCCTGTTCGTGGCCCTTGACCACCCCCTGGCGCAGCGCGCCGATGTGCGCGTGAGCGACCTGGCCGGCTGGCGCCTGCTGCGCCTGAATACCCTGGGCGATGCCCTGGCCGTGGACGACGGCCTGCCCTCCAGTGGCGGGCGCTGCTGGTCGGCGCCGAACTACCTGTTGCTGCTGGAAATGGCCGTCCACGGATTCGGTTGGGCCGAGCTGCCGCGCTGGCTGGTCAGCGGTTACGCCAAGGGGCGCCTGAAGGAGTTGCCGGTCCCCGGCTGGCCGCGCAGCCAGGCGGTGGATGTGGTCTGGTCCCGGCAGCGCCAACTGGGGCCGGCGGCGAGCTGGTTGCTGGGGCGCCTGCTGGACCGATAGGCTGGCGGCCATGGCCGGGCCGGGGCTGTTCGCCGACCTGCCGCCGCACTGGCTGGCGTTCGCCCTGGGATTTTCCGCGGGGGCGGTGCTCTGCATGCTGGTGGACACCCTGCTCCCCGAAGCCTTCGAGAGCGCCCATGCCTGGACCGGGCCGATCACCCTGGCGGGTTTCATGACGGCGTTCGCCCTCGACCACCTTGTCTGAGGGAAGGCAGCGGCGCGCGAGGGCTTGCGCTACAATGCGCGCCGTTTCCGATTCGTAAGAGATTTCCCATGTCCGCCTGTCAGACGCCGATCATTGTCGCCCTCGACTTCCCCACCCGCGAAGCCGCCCTGCGGCTGGCCGACCAGCTGGACCCCAGGCTGTGCCGGGTCAAGGTGGGCAAGGAGCTGTTCACCAGCTGCGCCGCCGAGATCGTCTCGACCCTGCGTGACCGGGGCTTCGAGGTCTTCCTCGACCTGAAATTCCACGACATCCCCAACACCACCGCCATGGCGGTGAAGGCCGCCGCCGAGATGGGCGTGTGGATGGTCAACGTGCATTGCTCCGGCGGCCTGCGCATGATGGCGGCCTGCCGCGAGACCCTGGACAAGTTCAACGGACCCAAGCCGCTGCTGATCGGTGTCACCGTGCTGACCAGCATGGAGCGCGAGGACCTGGCCGGCATCGGCCTGGACATCGAGCCCAGGGAGCAGGTGCTGCGCCTGGCGGGCCTTGCCGACCAGGCCGGCATGGACGGCCTGGTCTGCTCGGCCCAGGAGGCCACCGACCTCAAGTCCGCCTACCCGCGCCTGCAACTGGTCACCCCGGGCATCCGCCCGGCCGGCAGCGCCCAGGACGACCAGCGCCGCATCCTCACTCCGCGCCAGGCCCTGGATGCCGGCTCCGACTATCTGGTGATCGGCCGTCCCATCAGCCAGGCCG
>NZ_JBHSOU010000028.1:0-7360 GCF_042656385.1 Pseudomonas sp. GCM10022186 | reverse complement strand
GCTCGCGGTGCGCTGCCTCGCCGGCAGCGCACCTCCGTTGCATCAGCGCACTTTCAGCACCAGTTTCCCGACGTTCTCCCCGCTGAACAGCTTGCCCAGGGATTCCGGGACGCTTTCCAGTCCCGTCACCACCTCTTCCTTGCTCTTCAGCTCGCCGCTGGCCAGCCAGCCGGCGATGTCCTCGACCGCTTCGCCGAAGCGTGGCGCGTACCTCCGTGCCTCTTCCACAAATGGCGGCACTCGTCGACCACTGCTGGAAGCGAATGGGCCGTCATGAGCACCAATGATTCCGCGGTTGTCCATTCATCATCGAACTGGATGGCGTATCCACCAGAGCCTTGATGATGCTGACGACCGGGGGCGGACACTGACTAGACTGCGCCGCAGTTCCCATTCCCATCGAGGATGCACAGATGAGCATGAAATTCTCCGGCCAGGTCGCCCTGGTGACCGGCGCAGGCAACGGAATCGGTCGCGCCACCGCCCTGGCGTTCGCCGCCGAGGGCCTGAAGGTGGTGGTATCCGATGTGGACGCCGCCGGTGGCGAAGGCACGGTCGAGCAGATCCGCGCCGCTGGCGGAGACGCCTGCTTCATCCGCTGCGACGTGACTCGCGACGCCGAGGTCCGGGCGCTGATGGAGGGCGTCGTGGCTGCCTACGGCCGCCTGGACTACGCCTTCAACAACGCCGGAATCGAGATCGAGAAGGGCAAGCTGGCCGAGGGTAGCGAGGCGGAGTTCGACGCCATCATGGGCGTCAACGTGAAGGGTGTCTGGCTGTGCATGAAGTACCAGATTCCGCTGCTGCTGGCCCAGGGCGGCGGCGCCATCGTCAATACCGCTTCGGTGGCGGGCCTGGGCGCCGCGCCGAAGATGAGCATCTATGCCGCCTCCAAGCACGCGGTGATCGGCCTGACCAAGTCGGCGGCCATCGAGTACGCGAAGAAGCAGATTCGGGTGAACGCGGTATGCCCGGCGGTGATCGACACCGACATGTTCCGCCGCGCCCACGAGTCCGACCCGAAGAAGGGCGAATTCGCCGCCGCCATGCACCCGGTGGGGCGCATCGGCAAGGTGGAAGAGATCGCCGCGGCGGTGCTCTACCTCTGCTGCGACGCGGCGGGCTTCACCACCGGCCATGCCCTGGCGGTGGATGGCGGCGCGACGGCGATCTGATATCGACGTGGATAGCGCTTTTCATATCCACCGGCGGTCTTCGGCTTGACCTCGTTGGTGGACCGATGAAGCGTGGTCCACCCTACAAAAGCACAAGAAAGGCGCCTTCCGGCGCCTTTCTTCATTTTTCCCTGCCGGTGTCCGTATTGAGGATCACCAGGGTCAGCACCCCGGCGATCAGGCCCCAGAAGGCCGAACCGATGGACAGCAGGGTCATGCCCGAGGCGGTGACCATGAAGGTGATCAGCGCCGCCTCGCGCTCCCTGGGCTCCTGCATGGCGGCGGTCAGGCCATTGCTGATGGAGCCGAACAGCGCCAGGGCGGCGATGGACAGCACCAGCTCCTTGGGCAGCGCGGCGAAGAGCGCCGCCAGGGTGGCGCCGAAGGTGCCGGCGATGCCATAGAAGATCCCGCACCAGACCGCGGCCGTGTAGCGCTTGCTACGGTCTTCGTGGGCGTGGGGGCCGGTGCAGATGGCCGCGCTGATGGCGGCCAGGTTGATGCCGTGGGAACCGAAGGGGGCCAGCAGCAGGGAGGCGATGCCGGTGACCGAGACCAGCGGCGAGGCCGGCACCTGGTAGCCGTCGGCGCGCAGCACGGCGATGCCGGGGATGTTCTGCGAGGCCATGGCCACCACGAAGAGCGGGATGCCGATGCTGATCACCGCCGTGACGGAGAATTCCGGCGTGGTCCAGACCGGCTCGGCCAGGGCGAATTCGAAGCCACCGAAGTCCAGCAGGCCCAGCGCCGCCGATACGCCGCAGCCCACCAGCAGCGCCACCAGCACCGCGTAACGCGGCTGCAGGCGCTTGAACAGCAGGTAGCTGAAGAACATCGCCAGCACCAGGGTGGTGCGGTGCTGGGCGGCGATGAAGATCTCGCTGCCGATCTTGAACAGGATGCCGGCCAGCAGGGCTGCCGCCAGCGAGGCGGGCAGGCGGCGCATCAGGCGCTCGAAGCCGCCGGTCAGGCCCACCAGGGCGAGCAGGGCGGCGCAGACGATGAAGGCGCCGATGGCCTCGCCGTAGCTCACCCCCGGCAGGCTGGTGATCAGCAGGGCGGCACCCGGCGTGGACCAGGCGACCACTATGGGCGTGCGGTAGCGCAGCGACAGGCCGATGGTGGTCAGCGCCATGCCGATGGACAGGGCCCAGATCCAGGAGGAGATCTGCGCGTTGTCGAGGCCCGCCGCCTGGCCGGCCTGGAACATCAGCACCAGGGAGCTGGTGTAGCCGGTGAGCATGGCGATGAAGCCCGCCACCACGGCGGAAGGCGAGGAGTCCGCCAGGAGACGCAGGCGTGGCAGGTTGGCCGGGGTTTCCGAACTGGGTTGCATCAGATCTTTCCGTTGACGTCGACCAGGATGGGATAGAGCGAGGCCACCAGCAGCAGGGCCATGCCGATGTTGAACAGGCGCAGTATGCGCGGTTCGGACAGCCAGCGGCGCAGCAGACTGCCGGCCACCGTCCAGAGGCCGACGCTGGGGCAGTTGATCAGGGCGAAGAGCGCCGCGATCAGCACCACGTTGACCACGAAGTTCTCCTGCGGGGTGTAGGTGGTGATGGCGCCTATGGCCATTACCCAGGCCTTGGGGTTCACCCACTGGAACGCCGCGGCCTGGAGAAAGGTGAACGGCTTGGGACGCTTCTCGGCGCCGTCCGCATCCGGCGCCCCGGAACCGGCGATCTTCCAGGCCAGGTAGAGCAGGTAGGCGGCGCCGAGGTAGCGCAGCAGGGTGTAGAGCGCCGGCACCTGCTGGAACACCTGGGCCAGGCCGAGACCCACGGCGATCACCAGCACCATGAAGCCCAGGCTGATGCCGAGCATGTGCGGCAGGCTGCGGCGCACCCCGAAGTTCACCCCGGAGGCGAGCAGCATCATATTGTTGGGGCCGGGTGTCACCGAGGTGACGAAGGCGAAGAGGACGAAGGCGAAGATCAGTTCCAGGCTCATGGCGGTCACCTTGTGTTGTGCCCGCAGACTAAGGCCAGGTGCCTTGCAACGTCCCGATACAGCAATGCGCGGGTTGAGCATTACAGTCGGTTGGCACCCCGGGGTTCAGCGGCTACTGTGATGCTTTTGCAGCTCGGAGTGATGCCCATGGACGAGAATCCCTACGCCGCCCCCAGGGTGGACCTGGTGGAGGACAGGGGGCCGCGGCAGATGCGCGGCTGGACGCCCGGCAACCTCAGGTTGCTGGCGTGGCTGAGCCTGGTCAGCGCGGTGGGCACCCTGATCCTTACCGGCCTTGCGGTGGCTGCCGGCGCCACCGAGGACCCGCGGATGGCCAGCCTGACCGACTGGTTCGGCGTGGCCCTGACCCTGCTCGGCTGCTATCTGCTGATCCGTCTCAAACTGTTCGCCGAAGCGCGGTTCTCCGGGGAAGGACTGGCGCCGCCGGTCTGGGCGGTGATCATGGTCAGCCTGGCGATCGAGGTGCTGGATTTCTTCATGGGCGACGCCAGCTCCCAGCCGGGCTGGCCGATGCTGTTCTACTTCGGGGTGATTGCCGTGCTCGGTGCCCTGACCGCCTGGCTCGGGGTGAGGCTGCTCAAGGTACAGAACGTCTATCCGGCGTTCCGGATCATGGCCTGGCTGGATGTGGTGGGTGGCATCATGATGGCTACCATCGTCCTGATGATGCTGGGCCTGCTGCCGTTGATCGCGGCCAATCTGGCCATGGTGCTGGTGTTCTTCCGTGCCGCGCGCGAGTTGCAAGCGGCTTCCTAGCCTTCGGCGGCGTCACTCTGCCGTGCGGTGCACAGCGCCTGGTTGACCGCCAGCCAGCCGCGCACCGCTTCTTCCCCGGCCTCGCCGAAGGCGCGTTGCAGCAGGCGCGCCTGCTCCCGGCGCAGGGCCTGTTCCAGCCTGGCCCCTTCGGCAGTGAAACCGAGCAGGCGCTTGCGCTTGTCATCGCTCGCCGCCGCGCTCTCCACCAGTTTCATTTCGATCAGCTGCCGCAACGGGGTGTTCAGCGCCTGCTTGGTCACCCCCAGGTAGCCGAGCAGCTCCTTGACGCTGAGCCCCGGATACTTGGCGATGAAAAACAGGATGCGGTGATGCACCCGCGACAGGCCGCGGCGGGCGAGGATTTCGTCAGGCTTGCCGGTGAAGGCCTGGTAGCCGAAGAAGAAGGCTTCCATGGCGGCCTGCTGGATGGCGGGATTTTTCAGGTCAAGCATATTGACGTTTCTGTCGCGGTCGTCGTAGTTTCGGTCAAGCAGTTTGACTCAATTTTCTCGCCTCCGCACCCGGTGACAATCCATGGCCTTCTCCGAACGCATCGCCCGCCTGAAAAGCTCCCTGATCCGCGAAATCCTTGCCGCCGCCCAGCGTCCGGAAGTGATGTCCTTCGCCGGAGGCCTGCCAGCCGAGCCGATGCTGCCCAAGGTGGATTGGGCCGAGATGCCGGCGAGCATGGGGCAGTACGGCATGAGCGAGGGCGAGCCGGCGCTGCGTGAGGCCATCGCCGCCGAGGCACGCGCCCTGGGGGTGCCCTGCGAGGCGAGCCAGGTGCTGATCGTCAGCGGCTCCCAGCAGACCCTGGACCTGGCTTCCAAGCTGTTCATCGATCCGGGCACCGAAGTGCTGCTGGAAGCGCCCACCTACCTGGCGGCACTGCAGGCCTTCCAGCTGTTCGGCGCCGATTGCATCGCCGTGCCCCAGGAAGCCGACGGTCCCGAGATCGCAGCGCTGCGCCAGCGCCTGGAGCAGCACAAGCCGGCCTTCGCCTATCTCATCCCGACTTTCCAGAATCCGTCCGGCACCCGCTACAGCGAGACCAAGCGCGACGCGGTCGCCGCGCTGCTGGACGAATTCGGCGTGACCCTGATCGAAGACGAACCCTACCGTGAACTGGTGTTCGACGAGGGCAGCGCCACGCCCATCGTCACCCGCCTGAAGAAGGCCAGCTGGATCTACACCGGCACCGTCTCCAAGACCCTGCTGCCGGGCCTGCGCGTGGGCTTTTTGATCGCCACCCCGGACCTGTTCCCGCACCTGCTGCGCCTGAAGCAGTCGGCCGACCTGCACACCAACCGCATCGGCCAGTGGCAGGCGCTGCAATGGTTCGGTACCGAGCAGTACCGTGAGCATCTGGCCGAGCTGCGCGACTTCTACCGTGTCCGTCGTGATGCCATGCAATCCGCGCTGGAGGAACACTTTGGCGAGCTGGCCACCTGGGAAATCCCCCAGGGCGGGCTGTTCTTCTGGCTGACCCTGAAGCAGCCGCTGGATACCCGCACCCTGCTGAAACCGGCACTGGAACAGAACGTCGCCTTCATGCCGGGCGAGCCGTTCTTCATCGATCCGGACAAGCATCCGGGCCACCTGCGGCTGAACTTCAGCCACGTAGCACCCGAGCGCCTGGGCGAAGGCCTGAAGCGGCTCGCGGGTGTCATCCGTCAGGCCCGGGCAGCCGAAGCTGCCTGACCACGGAGGAGGGATGCGATGTACAAGGTTTACGGCGACTACAAGTCCGGCAACTGCTACAAGATCAAGCTGATCCTCAACCTGCTCGGCCTGCCGTATCAGTGGATCCCGGTGGACATCCTCAAGGGCGAGACCCAGAGCCCCGAGTTCCTGGAGAAGAACCCCAACGGCAAGATCCCGGTGCTGGAGCTGGAAGACGGCACCACGCTCTGGGAATCCAACGCCATCCTGAATTTCCTCGCCGAAGGCAGCGACCTGCTGCCCGCCGAGCCGCGCCTGCATACCCAGGTGCTGCAGTGGCAGTTCTTCGAGCAATACAGCCACGAGCCCTATGTCGCCGTGGCGCGCTTCATCCAGCTCTACCAGGGCATGCCGGAAGATCGCCTGGAGGAGTACAAGGTCTGCCAGGTGCGCGGGCACAAGGCGCTGAAAGTGATGGAGCAACAGCTGCAGCGCACGCCGTACCTGGTGGGAGACCAGTATTCCATCGCCGATATCGCCCTCTACGCCTACACCCATGTGGCCCATGAGGGGGGCTTCGACCTGTCCGGCTACCCGGCCATCCTCGCCTGGCTGGGCCGCGTGGCCAGCCATCCGCGGCATGTCGGCATGCTCGACTGACGACAGAAGGACAGAGGAAGCCGGCGCTAGCCGGCTTTTTTGTTTCGCCTGTCTACGTGAATGACTTTTCCTGGTTTCTGGCTGGCTTTTCAGAAAGGCTCCAGACCGCATGTTCTTGAACAAACGACAATGCGATGGTGTGGCGACCTTGAAACTACTGAGGTCGGTTGATATGTCCCGTTGTCCTGAAATTCATCACCTGAGACTGAATCTTGCGAGCGAGAGAGCGGTTGAGGAGATTAGACGCAAGATTGTCGCAGCGAATCTGGGCGCTAGTGCTATGGCGGGAGGTGTTGTTCTGCAGATATTCGCCAGAAATGGCACTCTGCAGTCCGCCTACAGCATTTCACAAACCGATTGGCAGCTCTTTTCCAGTGCGATGTTCTCCTGGCATTGGATATTGAGGCGTGAAATCGAGAGCATTGCGAACTTACAGGAGCTGGATCATGCAAACGATCCGGCCCAGCGAAATTTCTGGAGGGCCGTCGGCAATGGCTGCCAACTTTAGGATTTGGTTTGCTGTCATTCTTGCGGCTCTTCCGATTCATGTGATTTCCGCCGAGCCACGGAATGATAAAAAACAGCTCGTCGATTTAATCGACGAGCAGCTTGAGGTGGCGACTTCTGCGGCTGAGGCCCGAGCTGCGATTTGATCGTGTCCCGGGAAGTGGTGTAACTGAGGTCTAGCCGAAGCGCCGTCAGGCGTAAGAGGAAGGCCATCGTGGTTCTTGGTTAAGGTTGAGTTTGCAGACCTAACCACTCATCAAGGCAACCACGATGACCCAGAGCACTATCGCATTGAGCGAGCTTGCCGAGAAAGGGGCAGATACCGATCTGCTCAAGCACATGATCCAGTTCGTTGCCCAGCGCATGATGGAACTGGATGTCGAGGCGCTGTGTGGCGCCGGTTTCGGCGTCAAAAGCAACGAACGGAGCAACAGCCGTAACGGCTACCGGGATCGCCTGTGGCAGACCCGCGCCGGCGATGTCGAGCTGCGCATCCCCAAGTTGCGTCAGGGCAGCTACTTCCCACCCTTCCTGGAGCCGCGTCGCACCGCCGAGAAGGCGCTCGCAGCGGTGATCCAGGAAGCCTACGTGCAAGGCGTCTCGACCCGCTCAGTGGATGAGCTGGT
>NZ_JBHSOU010000027.1:2329-3121 GCF_042656385.1 Pseudomonas sp. GCM10022186 | reverse complement strand
GCTGGCGAGGGCCTGGCCGGTCTGGCCGAACAGGTAGAGCCCGCCCTCGGGACCACGGGCGGATGCCGTGATGCTGCTGTTCAGCCCGGTGTCCACCTGGCTCCAGCTGGTGCCGGCATCAAGGCTGCGATAGGCATGGCCACGCAGGCCATGGACCAGCACCAGGCCCGGCTGGGCGGCGATGCCGAAGAAGCTGCCCTGATAGGGCGCTGCCAGGGCCTGGAAGCGCTCGCCATGCTCATCGAGGCGCAGCAGCAGGCCCTGTTCACCGGCGATGAACAGGTGCTCGCCATCACTGGCGATGGCATTGAGGTGATAGCCGGACGGGTTGTCGGTACGGTCCGTCCAGGGCTCCCAGCTCTGGCCGCCATCGCGGGTGCGGAAGATCAGGTTGAAGGCGCCGACGATGAAGCCGTTGCGCTCGTCGCTGAACCAGAGGTCGAGAAAGGGCTTGTCGGCGCCTTCGGTCTCGATCCGCTTGCCTTCGTCCAGCCATTGCATGGCGTCAGGCTTCGCCGCGTAGTAGTCCTGCATCAGGCGGCCCAGTTGGCGGCCATCGAGTTGCTTCTGCCAGGTCACGCCGCCGTCACTGCTGTGCAGCACCACGCCGTCATGGCCCACGGCCCAGCCCTGCTCGGCGGTGGGGAACTGCACGGCGGTGAGGTCGGAGCTGACCGGCACGCTGGCCTGGGTCCAGGTCTTGCCCTGGTCATCGGAATAGAGGATGTGCCCGCGCTGACCGACAGCCACCAGCCGCTGGCCGGCCTGGGCCAGGTCGAGCAAGGGGCTGTG
>NZ_JBHSOU010000027.1:1881-2319 GCF_042656385.1 Pseudomonas sp. GCM10022186 | reverse complement strand
CTGGGTCCAGGTCTTGCCCTGGTCATCGGAATAGAGGATGTGCCCGCGCTGACCGACAGCCACCAGCCGCTGGCCGGCCTGGGCCAGGTCGAGCAAGGGGCTGTAGGTGGCCAGCGCACTGCGCTGCGCCGGCAGGTCGAGCACATCCGCCATGGGCGCGGCATCGGCATTACCGGCCAGCAGGGCCAGGCCCAGGGCGATGGATTTGATGAGAAACATGGGACGTCCTCGTAAAAAAAGGGGGTTGCCGCCCCCACACACGCAAAGGGGGCGGCAACCAGCCTGGCTCAGCGAATGCCGGCGCCGGCCAGGGACTCGGCTGCCCACTGCGCCTTGGTCAGCGGGTCGATGTAACGGATGCCGCCGTACGGGCCGACGATACCGTTGATGTTGTAGGAGTTGCCCACCAGGTCGTAGATCACGAAGGGAGTGGTGTCC
>NZ_JBHSOU010000027.1:0-1871 GCF_042656385.1 Pseudomonas sp. GCM10022186 | reverse complement strand
TTGGTCAGCGGGTCGATGTAACGGATGCCGCCGTACGGGCCGACGATACCGTTGATGTTGTAGGAGTTGCCCACCAGGTCGTAGATCACGAAGGGAGTGGTGTCAGGCACTTCCTTGTCGTAGCTCTGGCTGAGGAAGGCGAAGGAGCCACGGTAGATCTGCCCGCGGGCGTCGTACTGGTCGGACGCCAGGGCGACCCAGCTGTCCTCGTCCAGGTAGAAGCGGCGCTTGGCGTAGATGTGGCGGGCGCCGGACTTCAGGGTGCCTTCCACGACCCAGACGCGGTGCTTCTCCCAGCGCACGTGGTCAGGCGCCAGGTGGTTGGGGGTGGTCAGGGACTTCGGGTCCTGGGCGTAGGTCAGCTCGTAGGTGTTGTAGGGCACGATCATTTCCTGCTTGCCCACCAGCTTCCAGTCGTAGCGGTCCAGCGCGCCGTTGAAGACGAACACGTCGTCGTAGGTGCCGGCACCGGCGGTACCCGGGTTCGGGGTGTCGTAGGCCAGGCTCGGCGCCAGCTTGACGCGGCGCTGGCCGGGCAGGTACTGCCAGGCGCGGCGCGGCTGCTCGACCGCGTTGGCGGCGTCCTTGAGCATGATCGCCTCGCCGGCGCGGCGGGCCGGACCCGAGTAGTACAGCTTCATCTGGTAATACACGTCGGTATTGGCGATGGGCTTGTTCAGGTCCTGGTAGATCGGGTAGTTGATGAAGGCCTGGCCGGTGGTGGCCAGGGTCGCCACGCCGGCGGCGTCCACGTTCCAGGAGTCGTACTTGGAGTTGATGGTCACGCCCTGGTAGCGCAGCAGGTGGTTCCACATGGCCTCGGCGCCCGACTGCGGGATCGGGAAAGGCACGCCCGGCAGCACGTTCTCGATGGCCAGGCCGCCATTGGCGGTCTTGGCGCCGGTGGCGTTCTTCACCGCGTTGTCCAGTACCGGCTTGGGCATGGCCACGGTGCGGTGGGTCGGGAAGACGTCGACGCGGAAGCCCGGATAACGCTTGGCCAGTTCCACGGTGGTGGCGGTGAGCTGGTCCTTGTACTGGTCGACGTTCTTGCCATCGATCACCAGCAGCGGCTTCTCGCTGGCGAAGGGGTCCGGACGCATGCTGTCGCCGGACTTGAAGCCGGCCGGCGCGGTGGTCAGGCCGCCTTCGTAGGCGGGAATGGAGCCATCGGCATTGGCGGCCTTCTCGGCGCCCACCAGGGTCAGGCTGGTGCCCAGCTTGGCCGCCTCGGCGGAGGATACGGCCGCCTGGGCGGTACCAGCCACGGCCATCGCCAGGGAAGCCGCCATCAGGGTTTTCACGAATTTCATCTTGTAGTTCTCCTGCTCGGGTCTCGAGCGACGCGGAATTCAGAAGGTGGTCTTGAGGGTCAGGTAAACCGCGCCACGGTCTTCCGTGGTAGCCCCGCCGCCGGAGAAGGAGGAGTAGCCCCCGGCGAAGCAGGTGTAGCGCTGCGTGGCATCCAATGCGTTGGGTGTAGCGCCGTCAGTGGCACCGTTTTCACACTTCTCGGCATCGCCGAAGGAGTCCACGTACTTCAGGTCGACGAAGTACTGGTTGTAGATTGCCGCGCCGACACCCACCGAGTAGGTACCGGTGTCTTCGGCGCCGCCGCCCTGGACCGGGGACACGCCGTCCAGGCCGACGTTGACCGACATCGGCGCGGAGAGATCGATGCCCGGGAATACCTGGTACCAGGTGGGCGTGAAGTTGACCGCCAGGCCCCAGTTGTCGCGGGTCGGCTTGTCGATGCCGCGGTAGCTGCTCTTGCCCTTGTAGAGCGCCTCGTTGTGGCTATCCAGTTCCAGCAGGTTGCTGTAGTACAGCTCGCCGAGCAGGGTCGCCGCGTCGAACACCGGCGTGTCGCC
>NZ_JBHSOU010000026.1:0-2325 GCF_042656385.1 Pseudomonas sp. GCM10022186 | reverse complement strand
CGATTGCTGAGCCAAGTTTAGGGTTTTCTCAAAACCCAAGCAGTATTGAACTGAAGAGTTTGATCATGGCTCAGATTGAACGCTGGCGGCAGGCCTAACACATGCAAGTCGAGCGGCAGCGGGTCCTTCGGGATGCCGGCGAGCGGCGGACGGGTGAGTAATGCCTAGGAATCTGCCTGGTAGTGGGGGATAACTCGGGGAAACTCGAGCTAATACCGCATACGTCCTACGGGAGAAAGCGGGGGATCTTCGGACCTCGCGCTATCAGATGAGCCTAGGTCGGATTAGCTAGTTGGTGAGGTAAAGGCTCACCAAGGCGACGATCCGTAACTGGTCTGAGAGGATGATCAGTCACACTGGAACTGAGACACGGTCCAGACTCCTACGGGAGGCAGCAGTGGGGAATATTGGACAATGGGCGAAAGCCTGATCCAGCCATGCCGCGTGTGTGAAGAAGGTCTTCGGATTGTAAAGCACTTTAAGTTGGGAGGAAGGGCAGTCAGCTAATACCTGGTTGTTTTGACGTTACCAACAGAATAAGCACCGGCTAACTTCGTGCCAGCAGCCGCGGTAATACGAAGGGTGCAAGCGTTAATCGGAATTACTGGGCGTAAAGCGCGCGTAGGTGGTTCAGCAAGTTGGAGGTGAAAGCCCCGGGCTCAACCTGGGAACTGCCTCCAAAACTACTGGGCTAGAGTATGGTAGAGGGTGGTGGAATTTCCTGTGTAGCGGTGAAATGCGTAGATATAGGAAGGAACACCAGTGGCGAAGGCGACCACCTGGACTGATACTGACACTGAGGTGCGAAAGCGTGGGGAGCAAACAGGATTAGATACCCTGGTAGTCCACGCCGTAAACGATGTCGACTAGCCGTTGGGGTCCTTGAGACTTTAGTGGCGCAGCTAACGCGATAAGTCGACCGCCTGGGGAGTACGGCCGCAAGGTTAAAACTCAAATGAATTGACGGGGGCCCGCACAAGCGGTGGAGCATGTGGTTTAATTCGAAGCAACGCGAAGAACCTTACCTGGCCTTGACATGCAGAGAACTTTCCAGAGATGGATTGGTGCCTTCGGGAACTCTGACACAGGTGCTGCATGGCTGTCGTCAGCTCGTGTCGTGAGATGTTGGGTTAAGTCCCGTAACGAGCGCAACCCTTGTCCTTAGTTACCAGCACCTCGGGTGGGCACTCTAAGGAGACTGCCGGTGACAAACCGGAGGAAGGTGGGGATGACGTCAAGTCATCATGGCCCTTACGGCCAGGGCTACACACGTGCTACAATGGTCGGTACAAAGGGTTGCCAAGCCGCGAGGTGGAGCTAATCCCATAAAACCGATCGTAGTCCGGATCGCAGTCTGCAACTCGACTGCGTGAAGTCGGAATCGCTAGTAATCGTGAATCAGAATGTCACGGTGAATACGTTCCCGGGCCTTGTACACACCGCCCGTCACACCATGGGAGTGGGTTGCTCCAGAAGTAGCTAGTCTAACCGCAAGGGGGACGGTTACCACGGAGTGATTCATGACTGGGGTGAAGTCGTAACAAGGTAGCCGTAGGGGAACCTGCGGCTGGATCACCTCCTTAATCGAAGACATCAGCTTCTTCATAAGTTCCCACACGAATTGCTTGATTCAATTGCGAAGGCGATTGGGTCTGTAGCTCAGTTGGTTAGAGCGCACCCCTGATAAGGGTGAGGTCGGCAGTTCGAATCTGCCCAGACCCACCAATTGTCGCGGGGTCGTGAGACCGGTTGACATTGGGGCCATAGCTCAGCTGGGAGAGCGCCTGCTTTGCACGCAGGAGGTCAGGAGTTCGATCCTCCTTGGCTCCACCACTCTCCGGCAGGCAGACCAAGAGCTCAGAATTGAATACCCGTGAATGGGTATTGAATTCTGGACTTTGCGCCAGAATCGTTCTTTAAAAATTCGGGTATGTGATAGAAGTGACTTGTTGAGTGTTTCACTGCACTCAGCAACTCAAGGCAAAATTTGCGAGTTCAAGCGCGAATTTTCGGCGAATGTCGTCTTCACCCCATGATCGCAGGCAGATTGCTTGGGGTTATATGGTCAAGTGAAGAAGCGCATACGGTGGATGCCTTGGCAGTCAGAGGCGATGAAAGACGTGGTAGCCTGCGATAAGCTTCGGGGAGTCGGCAAACAGACTTTGATCCGGAGATCTCTGAATGGGGGAACCCACCTAGGATAACCTAGGTATCTGGTACTGAATCCATAGGTGCCAGAGGCGAACCAGGGGAACTGAAACATCTAAGTACCCTGAGGAACAGAAATCAACCGAGATTCCCTTAGTAGTGGCGAGCGAACGGGGA
>NZ_JBHSOU010000025.1:64483-162428 GCF_042656385.1 Pseudomonas sp. GCM10022186 | reverse complement strand
GCGATTGAAATCGCCCCCACAAAAAAGCGTCTCCCAGCCAACACTCGCCCACCGGCGGGCCTCGACCCTGTGGGGGCGAATTCATTCGCGAAGGGATGCGCAGCGTCCCCCGGCAAGTGCGCAGGCCGGTCCTGCGGTCCGGTCAGCGATTGAAATCGCCCCCACGAAAAGCGGCTCCCAGCAGATCTGCGTCGCCAGCCAGCCGTGCCGCCGGGCCAAAAAGCTGAACGAATCGCGCCGGCCTCGCGTCGGAAAAGGAGAACCCCACTACGGGCCATCCAATCACCCATTGGCTCGGCGCGGTTTCGTCGGCGTCGGGCCGGGAGCATTGACCCATGGACACCACAGACGATCGTCAAGACATCATCCGCACACTCAATACCCTGATCGAGACCTGCAAGGACGGCGAAGCCGGTTTCAAGGCCTGTGCTACCGACGTCGAGCGTCAGGACCTGCAGCAGTTGTTCCTGGAGCGCTCGAAGGAGTGCGGCAGTGCGGCATCGGAGCTCCAGCGTTCGGTGCTGGAACTCGGCGGAAAACCGCAGCAGGGCAGCAGCATCAGTGGTGATCTGCATCGCCGCTGGGTTGACCTGAAGGCCCTCGTGACCGGCAAGGACGAGGCCGCCGTCCTCGATGAAGCCGAGCGCGGCGAGGACGTGGCCAGGAAGCACTACGCCGAGGCCCTGCGCCAACCACTGCCCTCGGAAATTCGTGCCATGGTCCAGCGCCAGTACGAAGGCGTCCTGCGCAACCATGACGAGATCAGGGCCTTGCGCGATGTCGAGCGCACCCGCGGTTGAGTACCGCCCTGGTTCATCGCCGCCACTGGCGCACTGACGCGCAGTATAGGGAGGCTACCCATGAACAATCCGCCAAGTAATGGTTGGGTACCGCCCCAGCGCTTCGGAGTGAAAGTGGTGGTGCGCCTTTCCCGCCGCCGACGGGCGAGGGGCGGCTTGCGAAGGTATTCATCGAGGGCAGTAAGGCCCGGGGTCTTGTCGCTGTTGCCTCTGTCCATCGCGATGGCGGCCATCTGAAGGATGGCTATGCAATTATGACCACCCGCCGCTTCGCGGTGCTGCATATCATCCGTCGGTGCCCGCCATCCTACCCGGTCAGCTCCGTCGCTCCAGCCAGATACCGCCCGGTAGAAAGTCTGAATCATTGCCGAGAAGCCCAGTCGACTGAGTAGGTTACCAGTCGGAGAGGCACCATGATCCGCGACAAACCTGCCCCGAAAGAAATCGACGACATCGAGGACCGCATGGGCTCGGTGCGCGAGTTGGACTTCAGTGAGGAACGCGATGTCCGCCAGGGCCGAATAGGCGATTTGCGCCCCATTGGCGAGGTCGAGCAGGAGTACCCGCCTGAACGTGTCGCGAAATGCGGCATGACCGGGGGCGAGACGCTGACCGGCAGCCAGTACGAAGACAACGTCACGCTTGACGACCTCAGCCCTGACACCTTGTACGACCTGACCGGCGCGAGTTACCCGGACGAACCTGGCGGAGGCGGCCCCACCGACAAGAAATTGCGTACCGTCGATGAATCCGAGATCGGCGGCGGCATCGGGTTGGACGAGGCCGAACTGGCCCGGGCGGCGCCCCTGGATGGCAAGCCCTGGACTGACCGGGTCTCGCCAGGCGACAGCGACGAAGATCAATGAACGACTCGTGATATTCCCCGGCCGAACACGGCCAGGGCTTCTTTCTCAGGAGGGCAAGACCATGAGCGAAAACCACTGCGCCTGTCCGGAGTGCTCCTGTGCGGTAGACGCGAACGCCTTGATCCGTGATGGTCGCGCGTTTTGCTGCCCGGCCTGCGCCGCTGGCCATCCAGCAGGCCAGGAAGATTGCCGCGACCCCGATTGCCACTGCGGCGAGGCGCAGGCCCGGGCCCGGTTCCGCGAGCGCCAGGTCGACCATGCGCTGGAAGAGACCTTTCCCGCCAGCGATCCCATTTCACCCTGATCCCTGCCGGGATCTGGGAGTCGCTTTTCGTGGGGGCGAATTCATTGGCTATGTCTGCGTTAAGTGTTGCTAGAAGCTCCTGAGCCAAGCTGCTTATCGAGCGGACGGCGAGTCCCTGTTTCGCCCTCCCGGGCGACTTCCTTTTGCAGTCGCCCAAAAGGAAGCAAAAGGCTTGCCCCTGCATCCGGGTTTGGCTTCGCCAAACTTCCCTCGCTCCATCGTTGCGCCGGGGGCCCGGCGTGAGGGGCCATCCCTGGCCCCGCACGCCTCTCGCGGCATCCATGCCGCTCGTCCCCCTCTGCAACGATTCCGCTCGGCCTCCTGACGGGGCGCAGTCGCTGCCCCACCGCTGCTGCACAGGTTCAGGCGGCTGGTGGCTTCAGGATTGTTTGTGCCTCGCCGGCGCGAGTCACCCCTCTCCCTCCGGGGTGAAGAGGCACGCTTTCGGAAGCACCGCTTCCGGTGCCGATGAACGCCTGAGCGCGAAGCGATCAGGCAGGGGCGCAGGGCGGGGGCCGGGGGAGAGGGAGGTGTCAGACTGGTGCGGAGACCTGAAAGCCCCGTACTAGAGACTTCTATTCGGTCCTGCAACAGCTAATGCAGACATAGTCAATGAATTCGCCAAGCAGACCGCAGGTCTGCCAGTGGATTCCCCCGGGGCAACTGCGTTGCCCTTGGCGAATGAATTCGCCCCTACAGGCCTGGCCCAAGCGAGGTCCGGGCAGGCTGGCGGCATGCCGGGTGCGAACCAGCAGGAAACCGCCGCGATAGCGGTGCGGCGGCGCGGGAAGGGGTGACTCAACGGGCTTTGCGCAGGGCTTGGATCAGCTCATCCTTGCGCATCTTCGAACGCCCCGAGATGTTGCGCTTGCGCGCCCGTTCCATCAGTTCGCGCTTGGTCATGGCGTCCAGCCTCTGGCCGGGGCGCGGCACGCCTCGACGGGTCGCCGCTGCGCGGCGGGCGGAGGACTTGCGTGCGGCTTTCTTCTGGCTGGAACTGGTGCGCTGGCCGGAACCACCGGCACGTTCGCCGCCCCCCGATTGCTTGTTCACCGTAGCCCAGGCACGGGCTTCGGCCTCGTCCTCGGAAACCCCCTTGGCTTCGTAGCTTTCCTCGATGTGCTCGGCCTTGCGTTTCTGCTTCTCGGTGTACTTGTCTTTGCTTCCACGTGGCATGGCGTGGTTCCTCCTCTGGTCGCCCGCGACCGGTTTGCCGCGTGGCGCTAGTTCGGAAGAGGCCACCGATGCAACGGGGTTCGGTCTTGCTGATGAACGGTGCCACCGTTTCTCCGAATCCCCGAACCCGGGGCCGCTCGGCGCTATCAGAATCTGAAGGAGCCCGCGGAGAATGCGATGGAACTGGGTGAACGCGTCCTCGACACCTTGCTGGCCGAGTTTTCCGATCTCGGCCAGGTGGAAGACCTGGTGCGCGCGTTGCTGCGTTTCGTGCTGGCGATCTTCCTTGGCGGGCTCCTGGGCTACGAGCGGGAGGTGAAGGGCAAGTCGGCCGGGCTGCGGACGCACATGCTGGTCTGCCTTGGCGCGACGCTCTTCGTGATGGCGATCGAACAGGATGGGGCGGGGCACGATGCCATCAGCCGGGTAATCCAGGGCATCACCGCGGGCATCGGCTTCCTTTGCGCCGGCACCATCCTCAAGGGGCGCAACCCGTCCGATGTGCAGGGGCTGACCACAGCGGCCGGCATCTGGTCGGCAGCCGCTATAGGCGTCGCCGTGGGGCTGGGGCGTGAGGCTACGGCGCTACTCGGCACCTTGCTGGCACTCGGGGTGCTGCATGTGATCCCGCTGATGGTGGATCCTTCGGGCAACGGCAAGAAAGAGGACGAGCCCTAGACGAAATCCACCTGAACTTTTCCAGCCATCACGCTCTCGGAATCCAGGAGGCCCAGCGCCGTGGCGGGTTCCTGTCGGCGTGGCGCCGGGCCGACTCAACCGAATGAATCGTCTGCCAGGCGTTAAGGAGCCAGGAGCGATGTTTCCGACGCAAGAAGGCGAGTCCGCGGTCATTCGCGCGGCACGGGAACCCCGGCTGGCCATCGAGGGGGTGGAACCGGTGGTGGAGGGGGGACGTTTCCCGGTCAAGTGCATCTGCGGCCAGTCCCTGGAGGTCCGGGCAGTGATTTTCGCCGACGGCCATGACCAACTGGCGGCCGACCTGCTCTGGCGAATGTCCGGCCAGCAGGACTGGCGGCGCGCTCCCATGGAGCATCTCGGCAACGACCATTGGGCTGCCCGGTTGACGGCCGAGAGGGAAGGGCGCCTGGAGTTCGCCATCGAGGCCTGGCAGGACGTCTATGCCAGCTTCCGCTACGAACTGCTGAAAAAGTACGGGGCCGGTGTCCCGGTACGACTCGAACTCGCTGAAGGTGCCTCGCTGGTTCGGCTCATCGCCGGCAAGGCGCCGCCGCACATGGGGGCGGAACTCGGCCGATTGCTCGCACGGCTGGATGGCTGCCAGGGGATGCAGGACCAACTGGCCCTGTTCGTCGAGCCCGAGGTCGGGGCGCTGATGCGGCGCGCCGAGCACCGTCCCCATCTGCTGCGGAGCCCGGTCTATCCGGTGGAGGTGGAAAGGCGCCTGGCCCTGTTCGGCAGCTGGTACGAGCTCTTTCCCCGTTCCGAAAGCGGCGACCCGAAGCGCCACGGAACCTTCGCCGATGTCCGGCGGCGCCTGCCGGACATCGCCAGGATGGGATTCGACGTGCTCTATTTCCCGCCCATCCATCCCATCGGCCGCACCCATCGCAAGGGCCCCAACAACAGCTTGCAGGCCGGGCCGGACGATCCAGGCAGCCCTTACGCCATTGGCAGCGAGGAGGGCGGTCATGAGGCGATCCATCCACAGCTGGGCAGCCTGGAGGATTTCCGCATGCTGGTGGACTCGGCCCGGGCCCATGGACTGGAAGTGGCGCTGGATTTCGCCATCCAGTGCTCGCCCGACCATCCCTGGCTCAAGACGCATCCCGGCTGGTTCGGCTGGCGTCCCGACGGGACCATCCGCCACGCCGAGAACCCGCCGAAGAAGTACGAGGACATCGTCAACGTCGATTTCTACTCCGACGCGGCGATCCCCGGCCTCTGGCTGGCCCTGCGTGACGTGGTGCTCGGCTGGGTCGACCAGGGCGTCACCCTGTTCCGCGTCGACAATCCCCACACCAAGCCGTTGCCTTTCTGGGAGTGGCTGATCGCCGACGTGCGGCATCGCCATCCCCGGGTGATTTTCCTGTCCGAAGCCTTCACCCGCCCGGCGATGATGGCGCGCCTGGGCAAGCTCGGCTTCAGCCAGAGCTATACCTACTTCACCTGGCGCAATACCAAGGCCGAGCTGCAGCAGTACTTCACCGAGCTCAACCAGCCCCCCTGGCGGGACTGCTTCCGGCCCAACTTCTTCGTCAACACGCCGGATATCAATCCCTCCTTCCTGCAGCACTCGGGACGCCCCGGTTTCCTCATCCGCGCCGCCTTGGCCACCATGGGCTCCGGGCTCTGGGGCATGTACTCGGGTTTCGAGATCTGCGAGGCCGCGCCGGTACCCGGCAAGGAGGAATACCTGGACTCGGAGAAATACCAGTTGCGTGCTCGGGAATACGACGCGCCGGGCAATATCCGCGAGGAGATAGCCCGCCTCAACATGATCCGCCGCGACAATCCCGCCCTGCAGACCCATCTGGGCTTCCAGGCCTACAACGCCTGGAACGACCAGATCCTCTACTTCGGGAAACGCACCGGGGATCTGTCGAATTTCATCCTGGTGGCCATCAGCCTCGATCCACACCAGGTCCAGGAGGCCCATTTCGAACTCCCGCTGTGGGAATTCGGCCTGGCCGACGATGCCGACCTGGAAGGCGAGGACCTCATGAACGGCCACCGCTGGACCTGGCATGGCAAGGTGCAATGGATGCGCATCGATCCCGCGCACCTGCCGTTCGGCATCTGGCGTGTCCGCCCGGTCCGCTGAGAAGAGGAGCGACCCATGGCCAAACGCACCGGAAGGGCCGTGTTCCTCAACGACCCGCAGTGGTACAAGGACGCCGTCATCTACCAGGTCCATGTGAAGTCCTTCTACGACGCCAACAACGACGGTATCGGTGATTTCGCCGGGTTGATCGAGAAGCTGGACTACATCGCCGGACTCGGGGTCAACACCATCTGGCTGCTGCCGTTCTACCCCTCGCCGCGGCGTGACGACGGCTACGACATCGCCATGTACCGGGGCGTGCACCCGGACTATGGAACCCTCGGCGACGCCCGGCGCTTCATCGACGAGGCCCATCGCCGGGGCCTGCGTGTGATCACCGAGCTGGTGATCAACCACACCTCGGACCAGCATCCCTGGTTCCAGCGGGCGCGGCATGGGAAGAAGGGCTCCCGGGCCCGCGACTACTACGTCTGGTCCGATACCGATGACAAGTACGCCGGCACGCGGATCATTTTCCTGGATACCGAGAAGTCCAACTGGAGCTGGGACCCGGTGGCCGGGCAGTACTTCTGGCACCGCTTCTATTCCCACCAGCCGGACCTGAACTTCGACAATCCGAGGGTGTTGAACGCCGTGTTGCGGGTCATGCGCTTCTGGCTGGACATGGGCGTGGATGGCTTGCGCCTGGACGCCATCCCGTACCTGATCGAGCGCGACGGCACCAGCAGCGAGAACCTTCCCGAAACCCATTCGGTACTCAAGCGGATCCGCGCCGAGCTGGATGCCCGCTACCAGGACCGGATGCTGCTGGCCGAGGCCAATCAGTGGCCGGAGGACACCCGGCCCTATTTCGGCGATGACGACGAATGCCACATGGCCTTCCATTTCCCGCTGATGCCGCGCATGTACATGGCCATCGCCCAGGAGGACCGCTTCCCGATCACCGACATCCTGCGCCAGACGCCGGAAATCCCGCCGAACTGCCAGTGGGCGATCTTCCTGCGCAACCACGATGAACTGACCCTGGAAATGGTCACCGACGACGAGCGCGACTATCTCTGGAACTACTACGCCGCCGACCGCCGGGCGCGCCTGAACCTGGGCATACGCCGGCGGCTGGCTCCCCTGGTCGAGCGGGACCGGCGCCGGGTGGAGCTGCTGAACAGCTTGCTCTTGTCCATGCCCGGCACGCCCACCCTCTATTACGGCGACGAAATCGGCATGGGCGACAACATCTACCTGGGCGACCGCGACGGCGTGCGCACGCCGATGCAATGGTCGGTGGACCGCAATGGCGGTTTTTCCCGCGCGGACCCGGCCCGCCTGGTGCTGCCGCCGATCATGGACCCGCTGTACGGCTATCAGACGATCAATGTCGAGGCACAGGCGCACGATCCCCACTCGCTGCTCAACTGGATGCGCCGCATGCTCAACGTGCGCAAGCAGCAGAAGGCCTTCGGCCGGGGCAGCGTGAAGATGCTCGCCCCCAGCAATCGGCGGATTCTCGCCTACTTGCGTGAGTACAGCGACAGCGACGGGCGCGACGAAAGCATCCTGTGCGTGGCCAACCTGTCCAGCGCCGCGCAGGCGGTCGAGCTGGAGCTGGCCGAGTACGATGGCCGTGTACCGGTGGAAATGGTCGGGGGCGCGTCGTTCCCCCCCATCGGCCAGCTCACCTACCTGTTGACGCTGCAGCCCTACGGCTTCTACTGGTTCTACCTGGCCGATGCCTCGCAAATGCCCGGCTGGCATCTCAAGGCGGTCGAACGGATGCCCGAACTGCAGACCCTGGTCCTGCTGCATCAGCTGGACGAGATCATCCAGATCAAGGCGCGCCAGACCCTGGAGTTCGAATCCCTTCCCCTGTATCTGCCCAAGCGTCGCTGGTTCCCGGGAGGGCAGGTTGCCGCGGGCAGCGTGCATCTGCTCTATGCCATGGCCCTGGGCGATGCCCCGGACGCCCCGGTGCTGGCGGAACTGGAGGTGCATGGTGCGCATGGCCCCGAGTTCTACCAGTTGCCCCTGGGCGTGGTGCCCGAACGTGCAAGTGGCAGCGACCTGCCGCAACAGCTGGCCCTGGCACGGTTGCGTCGCGGACGCAAGGTGGAATTGCTGACCGATGCCTTCTGCCTGCCCCGCTTCAGCCTGGAAATACTCCGGCACCTGCGTGCCGGGTCGCTGTTGCGTGGCTCGGCCGGCGAACTGCAGTTCCTTCCGGAAAAGGCGCTGGAGGACATCGACCCGGGGCCGGAACCGACGGTAAAGCTGTTGTCGGCGGAGCAGTCCAACAGCTCGGCGCTGATCGGTGACCTGCTGCTGCTCAAGCTGCTGCGCCGCGGATTCCCCGGCATCCACCCGGAGGTGGAAATGGGGCGGTTTCTCACCCACCACGGCTATACCCATGTGGCACCTTTCCTGGGCGAGGTGCTACGGGTGGACGAGGAGGGCCAGCCGCATACGCTGATGCTCCTGCAGCGTTACCTGGACAACCAGGGCGATGCCTGGACCTGGACCCTCAACAACCTCGACCGGGCCATTCGCGACCACATGGCCGGCGGCGAGGCGGATGGCGAGCAGGGGGCCCTTGCCGAACTCAGGGTGTTCGCCGGGACCCTGGGAAAGCGCATCGGTGAAATGCACAGCATCCTGGCGCGTCCGGTGGAAAGCCCCGACTTCGGCTACCGGCTGAGCGACGCGAACGACAGCGCCGACTGGGCCTCGCGGATCAGCGCCCAGCTTCGCGAAGCCCTGGCTGCGCTTTCCCGCGCCCATGGCCAGCTGGACAGGGACGCCGCCGCCTCGGTGCAATGGCTGCTGGCCGAGGAAGAACGGCTGTTGATCGTCATCGGGCGCCTGGCCGCCCTGGCCGCCGGCGGCATCAGCATCCGCGTGCATGGCGACCTGCACCTGGGCCAGGTACTGGTGGTGCAGGGCGATGCCTACATCATCGATTTCGAAGGCGAGCCCAGCCGGCCATTGTCCGAACGGCGACAGCGCGACAGCCCGATGAAGGACGTGGCCGGCATGCTCCGGTCATTCGACTACGCGGCGGCCGTGGCCGAACGCAGTGCCTGCGGCGCCGACAACTCCGCCGAGGCACGGCAGGTCTGTGCCGAGGTGATCGCCCGCTATCGGGCAAACGCGCGTACGGCTTTCCTCGATGCCTACCGGGTGGCGGCCAACGGCCTGCCCCACGAATGGCATGGCCGGGAAGGAGAGGGCGCCGCGCTGGCGCTGTTCAGCCTGGAAAAGGCGGCTTACGAAATACTCTACGAAAGCGGCCACCGCCCGGACTGGCTGGACGTGCCCCTGCACGGGCTGCTGGAACTGGCGCGCCATCTGCTGGGACACCGGACATGAACGATAAGCGACTGGAACGCCTGCGACGGGCGGAAGAAGCGGACCCCTTCAGCTACCTCGGTCCCCATGCCGGGGAGGACGGGATACGGGTCAGGGCCTGGCTGCCGGGGGCCGAAGCGGTGGATCTACTCGATGCGGCGGACGAGCGCCTGCTCGGCCCCATGCACAAGACCGACCCGGAAGGACTGTTCGAAGGGCTGCTGGCGGAGCGGCGCCGTTATCTGCTGCGCATCCACTGGCCCGGTGCGCAGCAGGTGACCGAGGACCCCTATGCCTTCGGCCCGCTGCTCGGCGAAGTGGACCTCTACCTGTTCGCCGAAGGCAATCACCGCGAACTCGGCCGTTGCCTCGGGGCGCAGGTCATGGAGCAGGACGGCGTTGCGGGCGTTCGGTTCGCCGTCTGGGCGCCCAATGCCCGGCGGGTGTCCGTGGTGGGGGACTTCAATGCCTGGGACGGCCGCCGCCATCCCATGCGCCGGCGCTACCCGGCCGGCGTCTGGGAACTCTTCATCCCGCGGCTGGGAGCCGGGGAATGCTACAAGTACGAGATCCTGGGGCCGGACGGACTGCTGCCATTGAAGGCCGATCCCGTGGGGCTGGCCAGCGAGGTGCCGCCGGCGACCAGTTCCCGGGTGGTCGCGCCCTTGGCGTTCCCGTGGCGGGACCAGGAATGGATGGCCCGCCGCAAGGTCGTCCAGCAGAACGACCAGCCCCTGGCCATCTACGAGCTTCATGCCGGCTCCTGGCAATGGGTCGACGATCGTCCACCGACCTGGGCCGGCCTGGCGGAACGCCTGATCCCCTATATCCAGGAGATGGAATTCAGCCATATCGAACTGATGCCGGTGATGGAACATCCCTTTGGCGGCTCCTGGGGCTACCAGCCACTCTCGCTGTTCGCTCCCACCGCGCGCCTGGGGGAACCGGAAGACTTCGCCGCCTTCGTCGATGCCTGCCATCGCGCGGGAATCGGCGTCATCCTCGACTGGGTGCCGGCACACTTTCCCACCGACGAGCATGGGTTGGCCCGCTTCGACGGCACCGCGCTCTACGAATACCAGCACCCCTTCGAAGGCTTCCACCAGGATTGGGATACCTACATCTACAACCTCGGCCGTACCGAAGTGCATGGCTTCATGCTGGCCTCGGCCCTGCACTGGCTGCGGATCTACCATGTCGACGGCCTGCGGGTGGACGCGGTGGCCTCGATGCTCTACCGGGACTATTCACGCAATGAAGGCGAGTGGATTCCCAACCGCCACGGCGGCAGGGAGAACCTGGAAGCCATCGAATTCCTCCGCCACCTCAACGAGGTGGTCCATGCCGAGGTCCCGGGCGCCCTGGTCATAGCCGAAGAGTCCACCGCATGGCCCGGCGTCAGCCGCCCCGCAGCAGAGGGCGGGCTGGGTTTCTCCTACAAGTGGAACATGGGCTGGATGCATGACAGCCTGGCCTACATGCAGAAGGAACCGATCCATCGCAAGCACCACCATCATCAGCTCACTTTCGGCTTGCTCTACGCCTTTTCGGAGCACTTCGTCCTGCCGATTTCCCACGACGAGGTGGTGCATGGCAAGGGCTCGCTTCTGGGCCGGATGCCAGGTGACCGCTGGCAGCAGTTCGCCAATCTGCGCCTCTATCTCGCGTTCATGTGGACCCATCCAGGCAAGAAGCTGCTGTTCATGGGCTGCGAATTCGGCCAATGGCGCGAATGGGACCACGACCGGCAGCTCGACTGGTATCTGCTGCGTTACCCGGAGCACGAGGCGGTGCGGTACCTGGTGAAGGCGTTGAACGGTCTCTACCGGCAGGAGCCAGCGCTTTACCAGCGAGATGGACGCGCAGATGGCTTCCAGTGGCTGATTGGCGATGACTCCCACAACAGCGTCTTCGCCTGGTTGCGGCATGGCGAAGATGGCCGGCCCTTGCTGGTGGTGCACAACTTCACTCCCGAACCCCGCCAGGCGTACCGCGTTGGCGTCCCCAGGACGGGCCAATGGCAGGTGCTGCTGAATACCGATGACGTGCGCTTCAGCGGATCCGGCGCGGGAACCATGGGCACGCTGAACAGCGATCCCGGGAATGCCCATGGCGAGGCCCAGTCCCTTGTGCTGGACCTCCCACCGCTGGGATGCCTGATCCTCCGGCCGGAGCCCTGAGGGGCTCCGGCCGGCGATCAGTGGGCCCGGGCGACGCCCTGGAGCACTGTGGCGCTGGCGTGCTCGCTGCGGGACAGCGGACGAATCTGATGCACCAGCGGTTCAATCCACTGCGTGCGCCTTTTCCGGTTCGTAGGGTGGGTCGGGCGGCGTTCCGCGAGCTTGCGATACCCATCCGGCCTGTCCGCATGGGTATCGCAAGCTCCACCCATCCTACGTAGATACTGGCGCACCCTACGGTGGGGCAGGCGTTTCGCCCCAGCTGACCCCGCCCCCTTATAGGGGTCCACGTTCTGCGAACGTGGGCGTTCAATCCATTGCGTGCGCCTTTTCCAGCTCCCGCGCCATCTCCAGGTGGCGCTTGAGCACCGGCAGATTGTTGCGGGCATAGTCCTGTACATCCGCATCCGGACTATGGTCCGCGGCCTCGGTGAACAGGGTCACGACTCGCTCGCCGATGGCGACCTGTTCGCTTGCGTAGGCGGCATTGAAGGAGCCTTCGGACTCCGCTGCCAGTTGGCTGCCCGAGTCAGGCACCGCGCTTTCCTCCGCGGCCAGCAGGTTCTTCTCGCGGGCCAGGGACTTGAGGTCGGAACCCGCCTTGGTGTGGTCGTCGATGACTTGCTGGGCGAAAGCCTGGACATCGTCGGCACGGCTCTTGCTCAGGGCCAGCTTGGCCGCCTGGAACTTGAGCTCGCCGGCCGAGGCGGCCTGGGCGATGAAGTCCTGGGGTGTCGATACCGGTTCCTGGGCGTATGGCGTCGAGGCCAGCGCGAAGAATCCGGCGCAGGCGGCCAGGGTACAAACCAGAGCAGTACGCTTCATGGCGGTTCTCCCGATCGAGAGGTCCTGTAGGTTGTGAGCCCCGTGGGTCGAGCGGGTTCCGGCCACTTGGCGGTTAGTCAGGAGTAGCGCGCCGAATGGTGCGGATAGCTGCCCACCCGCGCACCGATCACCATCTCGCTGATCCAGTTGGTGAGAATCCTGGTGCAGGCCTGCTGGTCGCAGTCGTGAGTCTTCATCACTGCTCCCGCCAGACCCCGCCGCTGTTCTTGCAATCGGTGCGGGCCTGGCCGAGATTGGCGACGCGGTAGTAGTAGGTAATGACCTTGGCGTCATCGGATACGGCGGGACGCGCTTGCGACTGGTTCTCGACCGTTCACTGGTTCTGGACGGACTGGTTCACGGAGAGTTCAGGGGGAATGATGAGTGGCGCCTCGCGCGAAAAATCTGAACTTGGCAGTGCCGGCATGGCCTCAAGCTAGAGGAGCCATCACCGGTGATGCGAGGAGAGGCGTGATGAAACGGGACTGGGACCTGATCAGGGCGCTGTTGCTGGAGATCGAAGCCCTGGAACCGGGTCACGCTCTGGTGGCCCGCAGTATCGACGAGCACAGCCGGGAGTCGGTCGGCTACCACCTCCATCTGCTGGGGCAGGCCGGGCTGGTGGAATGCAAGGAACAGCACCACTGGAACGGTGAACCGAACCGCGTCGCGGTTGCGCTCACCCTGCAGGGCCATGACCTGCTGGACAGCATTCGCGACCAGGATGCCTGGCAGGCGAAGAAGGGCATGCTCCTGGCACGCCTGGGTGCCATCTCCTACGAGTCCCTGCGCAAGATCATCTGAGAACGCTTCGCATCTGAACGAGAGGCGGTCATGGCCGAGCAGCCCAGCATCTCCGCCGATGCGGTCCGGACGTTCAAGGACAGCATCCTGGCGAAACTCAAGTACGCCGTTGGCAAGGACCCGGCAAGCGCGTTCGACCATGACTGGTTCGAGGCGCTGGCCCTGGCCACTCGCGATCACCTGATCGACCAGTGGGAAGAGGCCAATGCACTGGTGGATCGCCAGAACGAGAAGCGCATCTACTATCTCTCGCTGGAATTCCTCATCGGCCGCCTGCTGGTGGACAACCTGAGCAATCTCGGGCTGCTGGACGTCGCGCGCCAGGCCATGGCCGAGCTGAACGTCGACCTCGAGCGCATCCGCGAAGTGGAGCCCGACGCCGCACTCGGCAATGGCGGCCTCGGGCGCCTGGCCGCCTGTTTCATGGAGAGCATGGCGACCCTTCGCCTGGCTGCCCATGGCTACGGTATTCGCTACGAGCATGGCCTGTTCCGCCAGGCGATAGTGGACGGCTGGCAGGCCGAGCAGACGGAAACCTGGCTGGACTTCGGCAACCCATGGGAGTTCGAGCGTCCCGAGGTGGCCTACAGCATCGGCTTTGGCGGCAGCGTCCATACCCATCAGCAAGAGGATGGCAGCCTCCGCCAGATCTGGCAGCCTCACGAGACCATTCGAGCCATCGCCTACGACACGCCCGTGATCGGTTGGCGCCGCTCCGCGGTCAACACCCTGCGGCTCTGGCGTGCCCGCGCCGAGGAAGACCTGCAGCTGGAGCGTTTCAATGCCGGTGACCACATCGGCGCAGTTGCCGACGTCGTACGTGCCGAGTCCATCTCCCTCGTGCTCTATCCAGCGGACATCACCGAGGCCGGGCAGGAGCTGCGCCTGCGCCAGGAGTTCTTCTTCGTTTCGGCGTCGCTCCAGGACCTGCTGCGCCGCCACATGGAACAGTATGGAGAAATCGAGAACCTCCCGGAGAAGGTGGCCATCCAGCTCAACGACACCCACCCGGCCATCGCCGTCGCGGAGCTGATGCGCCAGCTGGTCGACCTGCATGGCCTGGAATGGAACCGGGCCTGGGAGCTGACGGTAGCCACGCTGGCCTACACCAACCACACGTTGTTGCCGGAGGCCCTGGAATCCTGGCCGGTCTCGCTGATGGAGCGCCTGCTGCCGCGCCATCTGCAGATCATCTACCTGATAAACGCGTTGCACATCGATGCGCTGCGGGCCAAGGACATCCACGATTTCGGGCTGCTCCGCTCGGTGTCCCTGATCGATGAGGACCGGGGACGGCGGGTCCGCATGGGCAACCTGGCCTTTCTCGGCTCCCATAGCGTCAACGGCGTGTCGGCCCTGCACACGAACCTGATGCAGGAAACGGTGTTCCGCGATCTGCACCGGCTCTATCCCAAACGCGTGAACAACAAGACCAACGGCGTGACCTTCCGCCGCTGGTTGTTCCAGATCAATCCACAGTTGACCCGGCTGCTGACCGAAACCCTGGGGGAGGGCGTGCTGGACTCGCCGGAAACCATGCTTCAGGCGCTCGAGCCCTATGCGGAGAAGCAGGGCTTTCGCAAGCAGTTCAGTATGCGCCGCCAGCACAACAAGGAGGCGCTGGCGCAGCTGATCCGCCAACGCCTCGGCATCGCCGTGGACACCCACGCCCTCTTCGACGTCCAGGTCAAGCGCATCCACGAGTACAAGCGGCAACTGCTGAATCTGCTGCATACCGTCGCCCTCTACCAGGCCATCCGCAACGACCCGGCCACGGACTGGGTGCCCCGGGTGAAGATCTTCGCCGGCAAGGCGGCCGCCAGTTACCACCAGGCGAAGATGATCATCAAGCTGGCCAATGACATCAGCCGCACCATCAACGACGACCCTACGGTGCGCGGGCTGCTCAAGGTGGTTTTCATTCCCAACTACAACGTCAGCCTGGCCGAAGCGATCATTCCGGCGGCGGACCTTTCGGAGCAGATCTCCACTGCCGGCCTGGAAGCTTCAGGAACCAGCAACATGAAGTTCGCCCTCAACGGGGCGCTGACCATCGGTACCCTGGATGGCGCCAACGTCGAGATGTGCGAGCGGATAGGCGCGGAAAACATGTTCATCTTCGGCATGACGGCCCAACAGGTGGAGCGGCGGCGCCAGGCCGACCAGGCCAACGGGCAGGTGGCATTCCATTCCGAACGCCTCAGTGCCGCGCTCGAAGCTGTCCGGGCGGGCGTGTTCTCCCCCGAGGACCCGGAGCGTTACCTGGGGCTGGTAGACGCGCTGATCCGCGATGACCGCTTCATGGTGTGCGCCGATTTCGACGCCTATTGGGAGGCCCAGCGGCAGGTGGACCGTCGCTGGCAGAACGGCTCCCGCTGGTGGCGGTCCGCCGTCCTCAATACCGCGCGCATGGGCTGGTTCTCCTCCGATCGCACCATCCGCGAATACGCCACCGAAATCTGGGACGTAGCCATTCCGTCGCAAGATGCCAAGGCAGACTGAGCAAGTGAAGCTTGCCGAGGTTCCCCCGATCCGTCGGACGGCGGCGCGCTCGTCGGTCGCTTGAGTCGATGTCCGTTCAGGGGAGTCGAAAAGATCATGCACGGCTCTCGCGAGCGGCGAGGGAGGTGGCGATGAGCTTCATCTGCTTTTTCTGCGGCTGTGCATGGACGCTGGAAGAGCGGATACGGCTGGGGAACGAAGAGCTGATCCGGCGGCGCTGTAGCCGCTGCGGCAGCAACTATTACCTCAAGCCGGTCGAAACCGCCGCGCCCGTCAGATAGCTCGGCGGATAGTTGAAATTTTCCCAGGGCCGGGCCTGTCGGCCGAAGTAACAGGCACTGCAAGGGCGGAGTCCTTGACCCCGCGCCTTGATCGCCACCGCCCGGGACCTCAACCCGTGGAAGATTTCCGCGATTCGGGCTTGACCCGGTGCTTGTGCCGGCGCCGGATAGTCTTGGCGCGTTTCTCCAGGACGAGGTAGACGACTACCGCCACCAGCAGCGGCAGGAGGAAATAGAGCGTGCGATAGCCCAGCAGCGCCGCCACCAGGCTGCCCTGGCTCATCTGGTCGTGGAGCAGGGCGAGGAACACGGTTTCCAGCACGCCGAGGCCGGCCGGGATATGGGTGATCACACCCGCCACGCAGCTGATCAACAGGATGCCGAGAATCGACGCGTAGTAGGTGCCATGTCCGTGGGGCAGCAGCCAGAAGATCAGCGAAGCCATCAATGCCCAGTTGGTTGCGCCCAGCCAGATCTGGATCAGCGCCAGGCGCAATGAAGGAAGGGTGATCTCATGATCCCGCCACGACCAGGTGCGTCGTTTGGCATAGCCACAGGCGAACAGGTAGAGAGTTGCGACGGCCAGCAGCAGGAAGCCGATCATTTGCAGGCCGGTGACGCCCAGGTTCCAGTTTTCCGGCAGCTTCACCAGGCGCAGCGAGAACACCACGCCGGCCAGGGCCATGTAGCCTATCCAGTTGGTGAGAATGCCCAGGCTGATGATCCGCGTGACGGTGCCGGTATCCAGCCCGAGGCGCTTGTACAAGCGGTAGCGCAGCGCCACGCCGCCGACCCAGGTGGTGAAGTTCAGGTTGAAGGCGTAGCAGACGAAAGCCACCGGGATGACCTGCCGTGCGGGAAGGTGGTGCCCGGTGTAGACCCGGGCGACAAGGTCGAAGATGCTGAACACCAGGTAGCTGGAAAAGGCCAGTGCCGCGCCCACCAGCAAAGTGACCGCGCCGTATGCCCGGAGTGACTGTTGCACCTCGTTCCAGTCGAGGTTCTTCGCCAGCAGATAGAGCAGGGTGGGCACCAGCAGCACGAAAAACAGGGTCAGCAGATGCATGCCCCACTTCATCCAGGGCTTCTTCGGGTGATCGGTCATGAGGTATTGCCCTCGTCATAGCGGGGCTCGCCATCCGACTCCGGATGCCGGGATTCGAGATTCGGCCGGTGGGCGGGAATCAGGCCGGCGATCGCCGGGAAGCGCCGGATGAAGTGGAAGCACAGGAAGATCAGGGGCGCCCGCCACCAATAGCCACGAATCATACGTTCCAGGCTGATGCGCTTGCAGTGCTTGGCCGCCAGCCATTCCAGGTGCCCGTGCAGGAACTGGTTGAACGCGCGATCACGAATGATCAGGTTGGCTTCCAGGTTGAGGGCCAGGCTCAGCGGGTCGAGATTGCTGGAGCCCACCGTTGCCCAATCGTCATCCACCAGCGCGACCTTCCCGTGCAACGGTCGTTGGCAGTATTCGTAGATGGCCACGCCTTCGCGCAGCAGGTGGTTGTACAGCAGTCGCGAGAAACCCCGGGCCCAGAGCATGTCCGGCTGCCCCTGCAGGATGAGTTGTACCCGCACGCCACGCCGGGCGGCATTGCGCAGTTCCCGCAACAGGCGGTAGCCGGGGAAGAAGTAGGCATTGGCCACCACCAGGCGCGAGCGTGCGCTGCGGAAGGCGGCCAGGTACTGCTGCTCGATGTCGGTGGTATGGCGTTTGTTGTCGCGCTCGGCCAGCAGGGCCTGTGCGTGCCCCGTGGCTTGTGCCGGCGGGCGAATCGCGCTGGGTTCCTCCAGGACGGGGGAAAGCAGGCGCAGGCTGGAGGCGTGCAGATCGGCCACTACCGGGCCGGTCACTTCCACGGCGTAGTCCTGCTTGGCCATCGGACCGTAGTCGAGCAGGTGGTCGGCGGAGTAGTTGATGCCGCCGACGAACGCCCGTTCGCCATCTATCACCACGATCTTGCGGTGCAGGCGGCGGAAGAGGTTGGTGCGCATCCCCAGCAACCGCGGGCTGGGGTCGAAGACATGCACCCTGACGCCTTCAGTGGTCATGCTGGCGATGAATTCGTCGCCGAGGTCGGCGGTACCGTAGCCGTCGACCGCAAGTTCGACCCGGACGCCACGCCGGGCCGCTTCGATCAGCACACCCCTGAGTTCGTGGCCCACCTTGTCCTCGAAGATGATGAACGTCTCGATCAGGACTTCCCGCTTCGCCGCGCGGATGCACTCGAACACCCGCGGGTAGTACTCCTCGCCGTTGATCAGGAGCTCGATGCGGTTGCCATCACGCCATTGCCCGTTCACAGATGCACCTCCGCCGCCAGCGGCGCATGGTCGGAAAGGTGCGACCAGGGCCGGGTGGAAAGGACCAGGGGATCCTGTGTCGTGGCATTGCGCACGTAGATCCGGTCCAGGCAGAGCAGCGGGAAACGTGCCGGGAAACTCTTGGCCGGGGCGCCGTAGGCCCAGCCGAAGGCTTCCACCAGGCCGCGCTCCGCCAGCATGGCGTCGGCCCGCAGGCACCAGTCGTTGAAATCGCCGGCGACTATGGTGGGGGCCGCGGGATTGAGTGTGTCGAGCAGGTCGGAGAGCAGGCCGATCTGCTTCTTCCGATGGGCCTCGCGCAATCCGAGATGGACGCAGATGGCATGCACCTCACGATGACCCGGAACGTCCAGGACGCAGTGCAGCAGCCCGCGCTGCTCGTTGCCGTGGACCGATACATCGAGGTTCTCGTGATGGATGATCGGGAACTTGGAGAGCAGGGCGTTGCCGTGGTGACCGTCCGGGTACACGGCGTTGCGCCCATAGGCGAACTGCGGCCATATGCTGTCGGCGAGGAATTCGTACTGCGGTATCGGCGGCCAGTTCCGGTAACGCCGGGCATGGCGCTCATGATTGCCAAGCACCTCCTGCAGGAACACCAGGTCGGCGTCCGTGGTGCGTACGGCATCACGCAGCTCGTGCAGGATGAAGCGCCGGTTGAACGCATTGAACCCTTTGTGCGCATTGATGGTGAGCACCTTGAGGCAATGCACGGCCGTGATGCGGTCGATGACGATCTCTGGCATGGGAATGGTCGTGTTCACGGTGGTATTCCTTGCAATACACCAGGCGCGGTCTTCAGGTCGCGGGTCAGGTCCAGGCGCTCGAGCAGACGGCGCGCGTCGAAAGGCGCGCGTACCTTCTCGTCGTTATCGAAGTAGCAATAGATATCCCGCGACTTGCATGGCCTGGGCCGATGCGCGTCGAGCACCTGGGCATCGCCGGGTTGGCGACCTGCGCTCCATGTGCGGATGCGGTTTTCCCAGCGCGCCAGGGCCTGCTCGGAGTACCCGCTGGCATAGAGCGCCTTGTCGCCATGCAGGCGCAGGTAGACGAAGTCGCTGGTGAGGTCTTCCACATAAGGCCACTTGCCGGCGCTATCGGCGATCACCAGGGCCACCTCGTGGTCGCGGAGCAAATGCACGAACTCATCGCACAGGAAGCTCTCGTTGCGTATCTCCACCGCGTGGCGCAATGCGCCGCGACCGGCCGAATCCTGGTAGCCGGCCTTCTTCAGGCGCTCGCTGCAATGGCTGGCGCAATCCCGGGCGGCGTTGATGGTGCGTGGCAGCAGATCGAGGAAGTGGCCGAATATCCCGGCGTCGAACTTCATGCTCGGCGGGAATTGCCAGAGGACAGGTCCCAGCTTGTCACCGAGCTGCAGCAGGCCCGAGGCGAAGAAGTTGGCCAGCGGCTGCTCGATCTCCCTGAGCCTGCGGATATGGGTGATGTAGCGCGGCGCCTTGACGGCGAAGACGAAGCCCTTTGGTGCGTCCTCTCGCCAGTTGGTGTAGCGGGCCGGGCTTTGCAGGGCATAGAAGGAACCGTTTATCTCGATGCTGTTCACCGCCCGCGAGGCGAAGGCCAGCTCGCGCTCCTCGGGCAGCCCAGCGGGATAGAAGATCCCCCTCCAGGGCGCATAGCGCCATCCGGATATGCCGATGCGTATCTCTCCCATGGGCGTCCTCTCGATATTCGTGCCTGGCGGTCAAGCGGAGCGCCTTCTGGCTGTCGGGTTGCCGACGGCGGGCACTGACCGTCCAGATGAGGCCTCTCTGTTTCCGACTGGGCACCGATCCGGAGGGTTCCGGCTTTTTCACGGAGCAGGCCCGGTGATCAGGCCTGGCGGGCTGCCTGGATCAACTCGAACAGCAACAGCGAACGGCCGGTGACTTCGACGCGTTCACCGCACGCCAGTCCATCCTGGCTGCGCAAGGTCGGCCTGGCGGTGTCGACGAGACAATGCCAGCCGGTGCCGCCGGCCACCTCGGGAAGCTGGAAGTCCACCGATTCGTGATGGGCGTTGACCACCAGCAGGACCGTGGCGTCGGCGCCGCCGCGACGGATGCCGGTCGGCTGGGCCCGGCCATCCATGAGCATGCCCATGCATCGGGTGTGTTCATCGTGCCAGTGCTCTTCGTTCATCTCGCCGCCATCGGGGGCCAGCCAGGTGACGTCCTTCACCCCCAGCTCCTCGTTGTAATGGCCGACCAGGAAGCGCCCGCGCCGCATGATCGGATAGGCGTGCCGGAGACTCGCCAGGCGCCGGGTGAACTCCAGCAGGTCGCGACCCTCTTCGTCCAGCGTCCAGTCCACCCAGCCGGTTTCGTTGTCCTGGCAGTAGGCGTTGTTGTTGCCGTGCTGGGTCCGGCTGAATTCGTCACCGGCGAGCAGCATGGGCGTGCCCTGGGAGAACATCAGGGTGGCGAGCATGTTGCGCATCTGCCGCATGCGCAGCGATCGGATTCCAGGGTCCCTGGTCGGGCCCTCGCAACCATGGTTCCAGGACAGGTTGTGGTCGCTGCCGTCCTGGTTGTCTTCGCCATTGGCCTCGTTGTGCTTGCGGTCGTAGGAAACCAGGTCGCGCAGGGTGAAGCCATCGTGGGCAGTGATGAAGTTCACCGAGGCGAAGGGGCGTCGCCCGCGCCGGTCGAAAAGATCGCCGGAGGCCGTCAGGCGCCTGGCCAGGGCGGCGGCCTGGCCGCCGTCGCCGCGCCAGAAGGCCCGGACGGTATCGCGGAAACGGTCGTTCCATTCGGCCCAGCCCGGTGGGAAACCGCCCACCTGGTAGCCGCCGGGGCCGCAGTCCCAGGGTTCGGCTATGAGCTTCAGCCGGCTCAGCACCGGGTCCTGGCGGCAGGCGACCAGGAAAGCATGGCGTTCGTCATAGCCCTGGTGATGTCGGGCGAGGACGGTGGCGAGGTCGAAGCGGAAGCCGTCGACATGCATTTGCGTCGCCCAGTAGCGCAGCGAATCGGTGACCATCTGCAGCACGCAGGGGTGGCTGAGATCCAGGGTGTTCCCGGTGCCGGAGTCGTTGATGTAGAAACGCCGGGCGTCGGGCCGCAGTCGGTAGTAGGTCGCGTTGTCGATGCCGCGCATGGACAGTGTCGGTCCCAGCTCGTTGCCTTCGGCGGTGTGGTTGTAGACCACATCGAGGATCAGCTCCAGGCCGGCATCGTGGAGGTGGGCCACCATCTCCTTGAACTCGCTCACCTGGCCGCTGGCGAGGTAGCCGGGATGGGGCGCGAAGAAGGCGATGCTGTTGTATCCCCAGTAGTTGTTCATGCCCTTTTCGAGCAAGTGCTTGTCGTCAAGGAAGGCGTGCACCGGCAGAAGCTCGATGGCGGAGACGCCCAGGGAACGGATGTGCTGGATCAGTTCGGCATTCATCAGGCCGGAGAAACTGCCGCGAAGGTGCTCCGGTACGGCGGGGTGGCGCATGCTGATTCCGCGCAGATGTGCCTCGTAGATCAGCGTGCTGTCCCAGGGCCTGCGCTGGTGCTGCTGGTCTCCCCAGGTGAACGCCGGGTCGATGACCTGGCACTTGGGCACGAAGGGGGCGCTGTCCCGCTCGTCGAAACCGAGATCGGCGTCCCGCGAGCCGATCACATAGCCGAACAACGCTTCCGACCAGCGCAGGCGGCCCACCAGTTGCTTGGCATAGGGGTCGACCAGCAGTTTGTTGGGATTGAACCTGTGCCCGGCGTCGGGTTCGTGGGGGCCGTGCACCCGAAAGCCGTAGACCTGGCCAGGATGGGCATCGGGCAGATAGCCGTGCCAGATCTCGTCGGTGTACTCCGGAAGCTCGATGCGTTCCAGCTCGGTTTCGCCGCTGGCATCGAACAGGCACAGCTCGACCTTGGTGGCGTGGGCCGAGAAGATCGAGAAGTTCACGCCCAGGCCGTCCCAGGTGGCGCCCAGCGGAAATGGATGGCCTTCGCTGACACGCGAGTGCCGGATGACTTCAGGGGCGCGATGGCGCTGCCTGGCCATGCTGTCTCCTCAGCCGGCTTCAGGGATTCGCGGCCGCTTTCAGGGGCACCGGCGGCTCGCCGAGCGGTACGGGCTCGGGCCTGGTGACCCGCCGGTTGCCGGGGGCTGGCGTGGCGGGCTTCGCGCCGCCGGTTTCCGCCAGGACGCAAGCCAGCTCCCAGTGGCGCATTGCCTGGCCTTCCGGGCAACCTTCCGATTCCCAGATCTGGTAGGCGAGTTCGCGAATGCGTGCTTCGTCTTTGCTCATGATTGCAGCTCCCGGCTCTATGGCGTGAACAACAGAAGGTTGACGGGGAAGTCCGCCAGCAGCTCGGCAACGCGGAGGCTGCCCTGCCGGGGAGTGAGCTCGCGGCTGGAAAAGACCTCGGATAGGCATCCCCAGCCAAGGACGTGGGGCAGCAGCACCCGGGTATCCGCCCAGCGCTCGGGTGGAACCTGCGGGATACCCTGGTCTTCCACCAGGGGCGCGGCAAGGCGCGGAACCACCACCACCAGGCCGGCGCCACCATGGCTGCGGGCGAAGGCGAGGATCCGCTCGGCCTGTGGGCCTTCGACTTCCAGCGGTTGGTAGCTTCCGTGCCTGAACAACTGCGGATGGATCTGGCGCAGGTTGAGCACGATGGCCACCAGTCGCTGCTTGATGCGGCCGTCGGCCCAGTTGCGCACCAGTTCCCGGAGATCGCCAGGGGAGGCGAGGCCGGCGATGCGCGTCGCGAAGTCCACCTCCTGGCGATTGTCCGGGTCCACCAGGCTGAAGTCCCAGAACTCGGTTCCCTGGTAGAGATCGGGTACGCCGGGGGTGGTCATCCGCAGCAGGCACTGGACCAGGGCATTGAGTATGCCGGCGGGGGCGAGATAGCTGACGGCTGCGGCCAGGTCCTCGCGAAGGGGCGCGGCTTCCGGGCTTTCCAGGAGACGGGCGAGAAATAGCTGGCAGGCGGCCTCATAACGCAGGTTCGGGTCGCTCCAACTGCTGCGCAGCCGCGCCTCGCGAAGGCATTTCTCTTGCCAGCGCTGCAGCCGCTGGAGGAACCGGCGCATGCCGTCGGCATCCTCGACGGACAGGTCGGGTGGCCAACTGCCCAGCAGGCACTGGTAGAGCGCGAGTTCGTCGGCGGCTGCGATGCTTTCGTCGAGATCGGCTGTGTGGCGCAACGGCTCGGCCAGGCGGCGCCAGCGCCGTACCGCCTCGACGAACCAGCTGGCGCGCTCGCTCAGCACCGCCAGGCGGGCGCGGCAGTCCTCGCCGCGTTTGTGATCGTGGGTGGCGGTGCTCAGCAGGCTATCGGGAAAGGTGGCTACCCGCTCCAGGCAACCCCGATGGAATTCGCTGCAGGACGCGCTGAAATGCTCGGAATCGAAGCCCACGTCGTTGCGCGAAAGCAATACGGCCGAGCGGTAGCAGGCGGTGTCTTCCACGGCCTTGGCCGCCGCCGGCGAGGTCAACTGCTGGAAACGCTGCAACACCTGGCGCCGCAAGCGACGCACGGGGCCGGGCGGAAGATCGCGCAGGGGCTCTGCGCCAAGCCAGCGGTCGAGGTGGTCGAGCAGGGGCCAGTCGGCCTCGGCCAGGCTACGGCGGGCGCCGTCCAGGGCACGCTGGAAGATGTCCCGGTCCTGCTCCGAGCGCCCGCAGGCGCCGGCGTAGGTGCGATAGACGGGGAAATGCGCCACCAGCTCCAGCAGCACGCGGCGGATGGCGCCGAGCGTCAGGTCGCGGCTCGCCAGGTCGCTCCGGGCCACCTGCAATAATCCCTGCGCGACCGTCTCCAGGTCACCGGCCAGGGAGCTGGTGAGCAGCAGGCGACGTGCGTCCCGCACCTCATCGAGGAAGTCCCCGCTGCGGCCGCTGATGGCGTTCCAGAGCGCGCACAGGCGCAGTTCGCCAAGCGGGTCGTGCTGCAGCAGGGAAACCTGGTTCATGAAGTCGTAACCGGTGGTCCCGTCTACCCGCCAGTCCCGGGGGAGGTGTTCGCCATGGGCGAGGATCTTTTCCACGTAGATGGGGAAAGGGTGCCCGCCCGGTGGCCGCGAACGGCCGTCCAGCAGGCGGTTCACGCGGCGGCGCAGGCGCCGGCAATAAGCGCGTGGATCGGCCAGGCCATCCACGTGGTCGATCCGCAGGCCGTCCACCAGGCCGCGTTCGATCAGCTCGAAGAGCTTGGCATGGGTCGCCTCGAACACCTCGGCGCGTTCCACCCGCAGGCCAGCCAGTTCGTTGATGTCGAAGAACCGCCGCCAGTTGATGTCATCGGCGGCGGTTCGCCAACTGGCGAGTCGATAGGGCTGTCGCTCCAGCAGCTCGTGCAGGCGTCGCATGCCGGCATCGTCGTTGCCGCGGTACTGATCCAACCCCAGGGCCAGCGCATCGGCACGGGCGGTATCGGCGACAAGCCGCGCAAGGTCTTCCTTCAGGGCCACCGCCTGGTCGCGAGGGACGGGTGAATCGACCAGCCGGTCGAAGGCCCGCCCCAGCGCGGAAAGTTCGGGGTCGCCGCTGCTGCGCAGGATCGCACCCCAGGTGGGCGGTGAGATGGGGAAGAGATGGTCGAAATGACGGACATGGAACCCGCCTCGGTCGCCTTCGTAGTGGAGCCGCAGCGCACCTGCCGCCAGCATGTCGCCATAGTCGTTGCGCAGGAAAGGCGCCAGCAACCGGCCATCGAGCCAGGGGTCCGACGAATGCCACTGGATATCGAAGAACGTCGCATAGGGGCTGGACTGGCCCCATTCCAGGACATCGAGCCACCAGGGATTGCTGTCGCCGCCGACCGCCATATGGTTGGGCACCAGGTCAAGGATCAGTCCCATGCGCTGGCGTCGCAGTGCCTCCACCAGCCGCTCCAGGGCGGCTTCGCCGCCGAGTTCGGGATTGATCCGGGTCGGGTCCACCACGTCGTAGCCGTGACTGGAGCCGGGGCGGGCGGTGAACAGGGGGGAAGAATAGAGATGGCTGATACCCAGGCTGGCGAAGTAGGGCACCAGGGGCACGGCGTCCTCGAGGGTGAAACCTCGATGGAACTGCAGCCGCAAGGTGGCGCGCAGCTCATTCACCCCGCACCTCCCGCCTCGCTTTGCGGCCTGCCACGAGGCGGGCCAGATGATTGCGCGATACCGGCAGGTCGAGCAGTTCGGCGGCCGCCACCGGCCAGCGGCGGCGCCAGTTCGGGTGCAGGTCGCCGGGGCCCGGCAGGTTCGGCTGTTCGGTTTCCCCGAGCAGGTCTTCCAGGGGAAGCAGCACCAGCGGCGCCGGTGTCTCGGCAACGTAGCCGATGCAGCCTTGCACGCAACGCTCGACGCTGTGCTCGTGGGGCGCCAGATGCCCCGCCAGGCGCAGTGCCGCCACCAGGGCCCGGCATTCGCGCTCGCGAACTTCGAGGTCGTGGCGGGCGACCTCCGCGCTGCTGTGGCCGGACTTCAGGCGCCAGCCGATGTCCTGGCCCGCGAACCAGCCATGCAGGGTCGGCAGATCATGGGTACTGGTGGTAGCCAGGGCGTCATCCGGCCAGTCGCCGGGCGGAATGAAGGAACCGGCCCGCTGCTCGAACGACAGGACGCGCATGCCCAGTACGTGCCGGCGCGCAAGCTCTTCCCGCAGGCCGCCGGGCACGGTACCGAGGTCCTCGCCGATCACCAGGCCCTGGCTTCGCCAGGCTTCGAGGCTGAGCAGGCGGATGAGGTCGTGGAAAGGAAAGCGCAGATAGGCCCCCGCTTCGGGCGGGGTTCCCTCGGGCATGACCCAGAGGCGCTGCAGGCCCATGACGTGGTCGATACGGATACCGCCCGCGCAGCCGAGGTTGGCCCGCAGCATCTGGATGAACGCCCGATAGCCGTTTTCCTTCAGGCCCAGGGGCGAAAAGGCCCAGACCCCCCAGTTCTGCCCGGCGCGGTTGAGGATATCCGGCGGTGCGCCCACCTTGACCGTGGCCAGCAGCTGATCCTGGCATGCCCACGCCTGGCTGCCCGAACAGTCCGCCCCCACCGCGAGGTCGGCGATCAGGCCGATGGCCATGCCGGCATTGACGGCCGCGACCTGCGCCCGTTCCAGCCCGCGCACCACCAGCCACTGGGCGAAGGCGTGGAACTCGACTTCCCGGGCATGCTCCCGGGCGAAGCGCTGGACGGCGCCGTGCGCAGGGTTGCGCAGCTGCTCGGGCCATGACCGCCAGTCCCCCGGAGCGCCGTTGGCCGATAGCTGTCCGTGCAAAGCCTCGAATCGGCAATGCAGGAGCAGGGCGTCGCCACCCTGCTCGCGGAAGCGTTCGAAATCATGGCGCAAGGGGCCGGGCGCCTGGTCGAAATCCTCGTAGAGCTGGTGCCAGACCGCCAGCCGAGCGCTGGACAGTGCGGGCCAGTCGATCAGCGGAAGGGTCTCCAGCCGCGCGAATTCGGCGTCGAGGCCGGTGGCCGCAAGGGCCCGTTGCATCGCCGCATCGCCCAGCAGGCTGGCCGGTGCCGCATGCAACACGTTGAAGTGCAGCCGGCTGGAAGGCGAGTAAGGGCTGTACTGCCGGCCGTTGGCGCTGAACATGGCGTGCACCGGGCTGATGGCCAGTACGTCGGCGCCGTGGCTTGCGGCGCTGCGAGCGAGATCCTCCAGGGCGCGGGTGTCGCCGACGCCACCGTCTCCGGAACGGCGCAGGGCATAGAGCTGGGCAGCGAGGCCCCAGGCGTGATCGTGCCCCACCAGCTCCGCGACGCTGGGACAGGCCGGCGGTGCCACCGCGAGGCAGGCTTCGCGGTCGCCGATCGACAATTGGTGGTAGCCGCAGGTGTCGGGGGCGAGCAGCTGGCAATCCGTACCGAGCCGCCCTTCGAGCAGTCGCCCATCGTCCAGGCGCAGCTGGTAGCGGCGGTCCGGAGCTTCGGTCCCCGCCAGGGACAGCTCCTCACGCTGATCCAGCACGATCAGGGGGCCGAGGCGGACGGCCCGTTGCCGGCTCCTCAGGCTGGCCAGGCTGCCGGCGATCTGTTGCGGAGTCTGGGCGGCATAGCCCATGGCTTCCAGGAGGGCACGCTGGCTTTCGGGATCGACCCGCTGCGGCTGGCCATTGGCGTCCACCCAGTCCAGCAGAAGGCCGGCGGCGCTCGCCAGTTCCGCCAGTTTCTCGTCGCTCATGATGCCGGCTCCAGCAGGGCCAGGGCGCTTCGCGGCGGCAACAGCCCCTGGGTCAGGTCTATGCCGCGAACACGATACGCATAGAGAACTTCCGCGTTGGCGGAAATCCGATTCATGGCTACGGGGGACTCCCCCAGGTTGATCAGAATGTCCAGGCGGGTGCCGTCCCCCATGCGCCAGGCTGCGGCTACCGCATGTGAACCCAGGACGCTGGATTCCAGGGCGTGGCTCCCCGGCAGGCGCGGGATGACGTGGCCATGGCGCAAGCCCAGCAGGTCGCGGTAGAAAGCCAGGGTTTGCCGATGACGCGACTGATTCACCCGGTCCAGGTCCGGCAGGCAGCGATCGAAGGTGCTGGCGGAGTTGGGGTCGGGAATGCATTCCCGCAGGCTGGCGTCAGTGAAGGCGGGGAACTCGGCGAACTCATCGCGACGGCCATCGCCCACCGCCTGCCCGAGTTCGTCGGGATGGTCGGTGAAATAGAGGAATGGCCGTGCGCAAGCCCATTCCTCGCCCATGAACAGCAGCGGAATCATCGGCGACAGGAGCAGCAGAACCGTGGCCGCCTTCAGGGCGTCCGGGTCCGTCAGCACCGGCAGCCGTTCGCCATGGGCGCGATTGCCCACCTGGTCATGGTTCTGCAGGAACAGCACAAAGGCGCTGGGCGGCAGATGAGCGCTTGGTTCGCCACGGGCATGGCCGTGGCGGTTGGCTTGTCCCTGGTAGGCGAAGCCCTCGGCCAGGCAAGTAGCCAGCTTGCCGGCGGCGTCCTCGGCGAAGTCCGCGTAGTAGCCGTGGTGCTCCCCGGTAAGCAGGACATGCAGGGCATTATGGCCATCATCGTTCCACTGGGCGTCGTAGCCGCGCTCCAGCAGGCTGGCCTCATTGGCCTCGTTCTCGAGCACAAGATGCAGGTGGCGGCGTCTGCACAGGGTGCTGCGCACGCGCTCCGCCAGCTCCAGCATGAACGCACGGTCGCCGATGGCATGCACGGCATCCAGGCGCAGCCCATCCATACGGTAGTCCTGGAGCCACATCAGCGCGTTCTCGATGAAGAACTCACGGACTTGCGGCCGACGGAAGTCGATGCCGTCACCCCAGGGCGTCTGGCGATCGGAGCGGAAGAAATCCGAGGCGTAGTGCCCCAGGTAGTTGCCCTCCGGTCCGAAGTGGTTGCAGACCACATCCACCAGCACCATCAGCCCCAGCTGGTGGGCCCGGTCCACCAGACTGCGCAGCTCATCCGGTGTCCCGTAGGACGAATCCGGCGCGAACGGCAGCACCCCGTCATAACCCCAATTGCGCCTGCCCGGGAATTCGCCCAGGGGCATCAGTTCCACCGCCGTGATGCCGAGGTCGCGCAGGGCTGGCAGGTAGGCTTGCACCGCGGCGAAACCGCCCAGCAGCCCCACATGCAGTTCGTAGATCACCGCTTCGTGCCAGGGCCGGCCGCGCCAATCGGTCATTCGCCACGGATAGCTGGCGGCGTCGACGACCAGGCTGAAACCGTGGACGTCGCCCACTTGCTGGCGAGACGCCGGGTCCGGTACCCGGCGATCACCGTCGACGACGTAGCGGTAGCCGGTGCCGGCGCCGCACTCCAGCTCTCCGCCGAACCAGCCACCCGGTTCCTCCGCCAGGGGGTGCAGGGAACCGTCCATCAGCTCCACCGCGACGTTGCGACAATCAGGTGCCCAAAGTGCGAAGCGGGTAGCGCCCGGCCCGAGCAGCCGGGCGCCATGGAGTCGGTCCGTCATCGGCATGCATCTCCGCTATCACCCGAACTGGCCAGCAGACGCTGGTACAGCTCGTCATAGGGGGATATCGAGCGCTCCCAGTACAGCGGAGATTCCATGGCGCGGGTGCGCATGGCGTCCAGCAGCTCGGGATGTCGGTAAACGCCCAGGGCGCGATCGATGGCGTGGAGATAGCTGTCCACCGAGGCGTCGCCGAAAAGGAACCCGGTGACACCGTCCTCGATGGTGTCGGCCAGTCCACCCGTGCGCCGGGCGATGGGCAAGGAACCGAAGCACTGGGCATACATCTGGCTCAGGCCACAGGGCTCGAAGCGCGACGGCATGAGCAGGAAGTCGCTGCCGGCGAACATGCGCCGCGCGTCGGTCTCGTTGAAGCCGATGCGCACGCCGATACGGCCGGGATGGCTTTCGCCCAGTTCCAGCATGGCCCGCTCAAGTTCCGGCTCGCCCTGGCCGATCACGGTGATACTGCCGCCCGCCTCGACGATGTGGCCGGCCACTTCGCGGGTGAGGTCGATGCCTTTCTGCTGCACCAGGCGGGAGACCACGGCGAACAATGGCCCTTGGTCCATATCCAGGCCGAAGCGCTTCCTGACATGACGGGCATTGGCTTCCTTGCCCTGCCAGCGGCCGGCACTGAAGCCCTGCACCAGATGCGGGTCGCTGCCTGGTTCCCAGCTTTCGTCTATGCCGTTGAGTATTCCGCTCAGTTGGCCTTCCTCGACCTTGGCCTGGAGCATGCCTTCCAGCCCGCAGCCGAAACGCGACGTGGTGATTTCATGGGCGTAGGTTTCGCTGACCGTCGTGACATGGCTGGCGTAGGCGATGCCACCTTTGAGGAAGGACAACTTGCCGTAGAACTCCAGGGCCTCGGCGGTGAGGGCTTCGGCCGGAATGCCCAGCTCGGCGCTGCAGCGCAGGTCGCAGAGCCCCTGGTAGGCAAGGTTGTGGATGGTGAATACCGCAGGTATGCGCAAGCCACGCCAGGCCATGTAGGCGGGAGCGAGGGCGCCAGGCCAGTCATTGGCGTGAACCAGCTCCGGGCGCCAGTTGAGACCGGCGGTTCCAGCGGCGATTTCGGCTGCTGCCAGGCCCAGGCGGGCGAAACGGATATGGTTGTCGGCCCAGTCGTTGCCGTGGCCGTCACCGTACGGCGTGCCCTCCCGGTCATAGAGTTCGGGACACAGGAGCAGGTAGACGATCAGTCCATCGGGCAGATCCATCCGGCCGATATGGCAGGGGGGCAGGGCGGCCAGGCCATTCACCTGGCCGATGACCCGGATGGGATGGCCACTGTCCAGCACCTGCCTGTAGGCGGGCAGCAGCACGCGGATGTCGTGATGGGCCGAAAGCGCTTTCGGCAACGCCGCCGAGACATCGCCCAGGCCGCCCACCTTGACCAGGTCAGCCAGTTCCGGTGTGACGAACAGAATGCGTTTCTTGGTCGCTTGCTGGCTGCCCAGGCGCAGCTCGGCCCTTGGCCTCAGGTCCAGGGACCTGGCTTCGCCGATGCGGGCCGTGGCTACAGCAGTTCCCATAATGTGCTCCGATTTTTCATGGTCCATGGTTGGCGTTCCCCTTGGCTGGCAGGCCTTCTGCCGCCCCGAGTGGACGCGCACGCCGATATCCCTGTGCCCTGGCTCATCGCCAGCCCTGCAGGAGCCTCATGTGGTTCGCCCTGTTCGCAGACCCCACACTCTTTCCTGACTTGCCGGCTTGGCCATAGGTTCGACTTTTTTTCACGGTCCGCCCGCGAATAACCTGAACTTTGCCGGGAGCGGGTCTTCCATAAGGGCATGAGCGCGCCCTGCGGAAGGAGGACGGAACATGCGCGGCTACCACCAACGCCTGCGCCGGGGCTGATGCCATGGATGCCCGCCGTGCAGCCTGCGAGGCCTGTGCCCAGGCGGTCGAGCGGAAGACCGGCGACCATAGTCGATAGTCACGCTGGCAATCGTCCCTGGGCCCTGCGGCCAGGCCGGGGCGCCAGCCGGGGAAACATTCCTTGAACCCCTCTGGTAACACGGCAGTCAGCAGTCTGAGTCCCTTCACGAAGTAGGAATGGAGCTGACGCCCATGATCAAGAAATGCCTGTTTCCTGCCGCCGGCTACGGTACGCGCTTCCTGCCGGCGACCAAGTCCATGCCCAAGGAGATGTTGCCGGTAGTGGATACTCCGTTGATCCAGTACGGCGTCCAGGAGGCCCTGGACGCGGGACTCACCGAGATTGCCATGGTCACGGGACGGGGCAAGCGCTCCCTCGAGGATCACTTCGACATCAGTTACGAGCTGGAAAGCCGGATCTGCAACACCGAAAAGGAAAAGGCCTTGTGCGGCATCCGCCGCCTGATCGATGAATGCTCCTTTTCCTATACGCGCCAGGTGCAGATGAAGGGCCTGGGTCACGCCATTCTCAGCGGCCGCCCGCTGATCGGGGACGAAGCCTTCGCCGTGGTGCTGGCCGATGACCTGTGCCTGAACCTGGAAGGCGAGGGCGTGCTGTTCCAGATGGTCCAGCTGTATAACCAGTTCCGCTGTTCCATCGTCGCCATCCAGGAAGTGGCCGAGGGCGAAACGGGCAAGTACGGCATAATTGCCGGCCGGCTGCTGCGCGACGACCTGGTGCGAGTCGACCGGATGGTGGAGAAGCCACGACCGGAGGATGCCCCGTCGAACCTGGCGATCATCGGCCGCTACATTCTTACCCCGGACATCTTCGGCCTGATCGCCGAAACCCCTCCGGGCAAGGGGGGCGAGATCCAGCTCACCGACGCCCTGATGAAGCAGGCCAGGCAGGGTTGCGTGCTGGCCTACCGTTTCAAGGGGCGACGCTTCGATTGTGGTTCGGCGGAAGGTTATGTCGAGGCCACCAACTTCTGCTTCGAGCATCTCTACAAGCCCGGCCTGGCCGAGCAGGCCGCGACGGTGGCCGCAATACGCCCCTTGGAGCTGGCCAGGGGGGCCTGAGCGGATGGCACGAAGCTCCTGGCCCATGGTTTGGCTGACTTTCATCCCGGAGTTGGAGCATTCCGCCTTACCCGGTGCGAACGTCGAATCAGATTGAATCCTCGGCGGCGGGCATCAGTCGACAGAAGTAGCGCCGATCGATGGGAGTCATTGCATGCCAACGCTGAACAAGACCATCGCCCATCTGCGGGGGCGAGCCAAGTGAAGAAGTCATGCGCCGAACGCGAAGGTTGGCAAATGACTGCCCCCTTGAAGGGGGCAGTCCTCGCCTTGGCGTCTGCTCTGGAGAACTCTCCGGGTTGAGCGGCTTATTGCTGCACACAGTGCATTAATGAAATGCAAATGAACCGAATTGTTCAATGTGCGCAGGGCTCACATAATCCATCCCATCCTCGTCACGGGGCCGTGTTCAGCGCGTGGAGACAGAGATGGTTCAAGTCATTCGGTTAAACCAGGTGGGCGGACCCGAGGTATTGCAGGTCGAGAACCTGGGCGAGGGCGCACCTGCGGCTGGCGAGGCGTGGCTCGAGCAGGTAGCCGTCGGTGTCAACTACCTGGATGTGGCACAACGGAATGGCGCGGTGCCCATCGCTCTGCCTTCCGGCCTGGGGCTGGAAGGCGCGGGCCGGGTCACGGCAATTGGACCGGGAGTCACCAATGTCCGCGTGGGGGATCGCGTGGCATATGCCACCGGCCCCATCGGTGCGTATGCCAGCGCACGGCGATACACCGCGGAGAGACTGGTCGGTATTCCGGACGAGATGTCGTTCGATGATGCCGCCGCACTGGAGTCAGGGCAATCAGCCGGCGCGATTATCCTGAAGCCATGACACAGGATTTGCTCGACTACAGGCAGAGTGACGAAATCGCTGCCTTGCTCGCGGTGGCGTCGGAAGGTTCGTTCGTGGCGGCCGGCCGTTTGTTGCAGCGGCATCCCACGGTGGTATCCAAGCGCGTGGCGGCCCTGGAGAAGCGGCTGGGGGTTCGCCTGATCGAAAGGTCCACTCGCCAGGTGCGGATGACCAGCGCAGGCGCCCAACTGGAGCAGCGCCTGCGAGCGGCCATCGGGGCGATCAAGGAAGCGGAACAGGAGGCATCGTCCGGCGCAGCTGAGGTGCGCGGAACGCTGCGCCTGGCCTTGCCCGCGTCAATGGGCAGGTTGTGGTTGGCGCCCATGTTGCCGGAGTTCCTCAAGGCCCATCCCCAGGTGTCGCTGGTGGCGGATTACAGCGAGCGCTTCGTGGACATCATTGCCGAAGGCTACGACCTGGCCATCCGGGTCGGGGAGCTGAGCGACAGCCGCCTGGTTGCCCGGAAGCTGGGCGATCATCGTCGCATCCTCTGCGCATCGCCCGGGTACCTGGAGGAACATGGCGTGCCGGGCTCGCCGGCTGATCTCGCTGCCCACAACTGCCTGGGGTTTACCGGGTTCGCGTCCTTTCCGGAATGGCGCCTTTCCAACGGTGACAGGCAGGAAACGGTGGTGACCCGGGGGTCGATCACCTCCAACGACAGTGAATCGCTGCTTGCCGCGGCGCGGGCCGGTACGGGAATACTGGGCGCAGGTGAATGGCTGATGAGCCGCGATCTGGCGGCTGGCCGACTTGTTCATGTACTGCCGGACTGGCAACTCGATTCTCAGGGGGCGATCTATCTGGTGCGCCCCTCGGCGAGGTTTTCGCCCGCCACCACCCTCGCATTCATGGAATGGATCGAGTCGAAATTCGTCAATGGCGCTCCCTGGATGATCGGGGCGCCCTGACAGTCCCTCAACCAGTCCCTGAATGTTGTGCGGAGGTCGCTTGAACAAGGGTGTGGCTCTGTCGGTCGCGTCGTCCTGCATGTTTGCGAGCATGTATTACTTCGCCACCTTGCTGGTTCCCCTCACTGGAGTGGAGATCTTCGGCTGGCGCATGCTGCTGACACTGCCGTTTGTCACGCTCTTCATGCTGATCGGCGGGGAATGGAAGCGCGTGCTCGAGATAGGCGAGCGCCTGAGAAAAAGTCCGATGCTGTTCCTGGCGCTTTGCATGAGCAGCGCATTGCTGGGGATTCAGCTGTGGCTGTTCCTCTGGGCTCCCCTCAATGGCCGTGGGCTCCAGGTATCCCTGGGGTATTTCCTGCTGCCCCTTGCGATGCTGCTGGTCGGCCGGTTCATCTATAGGGAGCGCCTCACGCGGTTGCAGAAAATGGCCGCGCTGTCGGCTGCCCTCGGCGTAATGCATGAGCTTTACCAGGCAGGTGGGTTTTCCTGGGAAGCCTTGCTGGTCGCCATTGGCCTCCCGATCTATTTCGTCCTGCGCCGCAAGCTGCGAACCGATCACCTGGGCGGCCTCTGGTTCGACATGCTGCTGAGCTTGCCTTTCGCTACCTGGATCATCATGGGGCAGGGCGCTGGCGTCGAACATTTCGCACAAAGCCCGCGCCTGTTCATCCTGATCGTGATTCTGGCAGTGATCAGTGCTACAGCCTTCATGTCCTATATCGTTGCCAGCCGCATACTGCCCTTCGGGCTTTTTGGATTGCTGGGCTATGTCGAGCCTGTGCTGATGGTGGGCGTGGCACTGATGATTGGAGAGCAAATCCAGACGGGGGAATGGCTGACCTACATTCCTGTCTGGATAGCCGTCGGCTTGCTTGTGCTGGAGGGTGTGCGTCACCTGCGTCCCGAAGCAAGGCGCCCCCTCCCGGCCGCGACGCCTGCCGATCACCGAGCCCGGGGCATGCCCCTGCAATTGCACGAAGCGCGGCCCTGCAACTGCCAGAAGTAGCACGACCACTTTTGCCAGGAGTCTTTCATGCGTCCAGCGGATTACAGCAGTCTCGATGGACTCGCACTTGCCTCGATGCTGCGCAAGGGTGAGACCTCTGCCTTCGAATTGATGGCGATCGCGGTGCAACTCGCCCGGGAACGGGCGGTGCCCTTGAATGCGCTGAGCTGCCAGCGCTTCGACGAAGCCCTGGAGATTGCCAGGGCGGCGCAGCTGACCGGGCCATTCGCAGGCCTGCCATTCCTGCTCAAGGATTCCGGGCTTGCCTCCAGGCGCCTGCCATCGTCCATGGGCTCGCGGATGTTCAGTGACACTCGGTTCAGTTTCGATAGCACCCTGGTGGAGCGGTTCGAGGCGGCCGGTTTCATCGCCTTCGCCAGGACGACGGTCCCGGAGCTGTGCATGGCGCCCACGACCGAAGCCGTCGCCAATGGCGGGCCCACGCTCAACCCCTGGGATCCTGCGCGATCTCCAGGGGGCTCCAGCGGTGGCTCGGCGGTAGCTGTCGCATCGGGCGTGGTGCCCATCGCCCACGGTAGCGATGGAGGAGGGTCCATACGAATCCCCGCATCCTGCTGCGGCGTCTTCGGCCTGAAGCCTTCGCGAGGTTTCCTGCCAATGGGACCGGCGCGAGGGGAGGGGTGGGGAGGTCTCGCGACCGATGGCGTCATCACCCGTACGGTCCGGGATACCGCTGCGGTTCTCGATGCGATCGCGGGGGCCGATCCAGGCGCACCCTATGCGGCTCCCCGCATGCCGGAGTCCTTCCTGGCCGGGCTGGACAAGCCTTTCGATCGGCCGCTGCGGGTCGCCAGGTGGGTGTCCACGTGGAATGACATCCCACTCGACGCTGATTGCCTGGCCGCGGTGGACATGGCTGAAAGGTTGCTGACTCGGAACGGCCACGAAGTGGTCGAGGTCAGCCCGCCCGATATCGACTTCGACGGCTTTGCGAATGCCCTTATCGACGTGATCGCTGCCAATGCCGTCGTCTCCATCGAGACGGCTGCGGGAGGCAGGCCGCGCGCGCAATGGAGCGGACTTCTCGAACCGGCGATTCTCGAGGCCTACCACTACGGCAAGACGCTGCGGGCTACCGACTACATCTCGGCCATAGCGTGCTTCCACCAGATATCGCGGGAGATGGAGCGATACATGCGGGGGTTCGATCTGATCCTGACCCCAACGCTCACTCAGCTACCTGTCAAGCTGGGGACTCTGTCAATGGACGACGACTTCCGTTCATTCAGGCTGAAAGGCGCGCGATACACGATGTTCCTCGCGATCATCAACGCCTCGGGCCAACCCGCGGCCAATGTGCCCTTGTACTGGAACCGGCAAGGAATTCCCGCCGGCATCCAGTTGGTTGGGCACTTCGGTGATGAGGACACGATCCTCCGGGCAAGTGCGGAGCTGGAGCGATCGTCACCCTGGAGCGGCCATTACGCGAGGCTGAGTTGGTCAACAGACCATTTTCCAAGTCCTTAGGATGCGGACGTTCCGATCAGTTGATGGGCCCTAACTCTGGGAGGCAATCTCTTCTCACAAGAGCATCGATTCCTGAATGTAACAAAGGGGGGAACTTGACCAGTTCGACGTCCAAACGGTCATATCACCGCCCCCAGTGACATAATTAATGGCGCTCTCCAAACTACAGTTAAGGGTTGAGCAACTTGACCGGCCTGAGGAGAATCAGCCATGAAAGTCTCCAAGCCCATCTGGCTATTGCAGGTATCCTTGCTGCTATACCCTGTAGTACTGCCCGCGCACGAACCACCGCATACCAGGGCTGGAGTCGAAAAGTCATTCTTGAAAAGCACCGCATCGGACAAGCCCCCGCCCACAGCGAAGGTAGATACTGTTCAGCTCAGCGCCGACCACCGAAGAGCAGTCGAAGCGCATGTCAGGTATTCCGACTACCGTATTCTGCTGCTTCTGCGATCAGCCACCATGTCGAATATTGATTCCGTTCTCGACGCGATTGATGCCCTACGGCGAAGCAACCAGGAATGTGCTCAACGGTTCGATCGTTGCCGTGGATTTGATGCAGTACCCAATACCGCAGATGCCTCAAAGGCTCTGCCTGATGCGAAATTGTGATGTTCGTCACGCAAGTCGCCCTCCAGCAGGTGTTCGCCTGAGAGCGCAATCGATTCCGCTCTTAGCGGAAACTCGCATAGCAGGAGGATTTCAACGCAACCTCGACCCAATTCAGGCGAAATCGATTTGTCCATACTGAGAAAATGTACAGCTCTCCCCAGGTGGCCAACTTGATACACTCCGGCTTCATCCGTGAAAACCCCTCTTTAGGTCGCCGTCAAGGCGGCTCTTCTTTTTCAGAAAGTTCACTATTTTCGATGGCTGGATGCAAAATATTTGAAGCATCAAGATATAGTGAATCGTCATGGCTTACCTGCAGGATGCAGCAGCCTCTAAATTGTTAGAATAACTCTAATCCACCGACTATTGCTGTCATTGATTTGGCGTCGCCATTCTGCCTAAATGCCAGTTAAAATCATATCGAGCATACCTAAATACTATTCGAGATAAAAATAGGCAATAATATCCGCCTGCCGGTTATAGTTGGGAATAATGCTTTTATTGTTATAAGAGATTCCTTTACAGCGGGTGTCCAGGGTGCTTTTATAAAATTGTAACCTGTCTTTTCTGAGGTGGATTTCGCTCAGAATCATACCAACTTTGAAAATTTTCAATACATAAAAAACTACACATTGGGGGCGGGAGGACCCATGAAAACGCCAACTGCTGAAACACCCAATTCCAACAAGAACGCTAGGGCAAGCACCGAAACACCCAGAAGAAACCTTCTGCAACTATCAGCAACAGCTCTGGCACTCTCCTGTGCTGGTGTCCCGTTCAAAACGATCGCCAAGAGGCGCCGGGATGACGACGAAGAGGATGATGATGTCCGACTGGTCATTCCACCGAGTCCACCCACCATTCCGTGGCAGATTGAGCTCCCAGAAGAGATCACGGTGCTCCAGCCGGCCACCTTGGACCCTGCGCCGACTGAACAGGCGAATACCGCGGCTGGTGAGGCAGGCCGAACTCCCCACCAAAGGTTTGCCGAACTGGGGGTCGCGGTCACCTACGAACTGAGGGCGAAGGAGCGGCCCGACTGGGTATTCAACCCGGCCTATCCTCCTCAGCGGGTCTGGGGTTACGAAGGCAATGCGCCGGGCGCTACGGCCCCGGGTCCAACCATCTTCGCGCGCTACGGGCAACCGATGATTCTGCGCATCCATAATGCGCTGCCGCAGGACCATGTCGGCTTCGGCACCCCGGAAATCTCCACTCACTTGCACAACGCCCATACGGCGTCCGAAAGCGATGGTTTCCCGGGTGATTACTACAGTGCCGTGAAAGCCGGCCCCACCCTGGCCTCGCCAGGCGAGTTCAAGGATCATCACTACGGCAACATCTACGCCGGGTACGACGAGTTCCAGAATGGCATCGGCGACCCGCGAGAGGCACTGGGCACGCTGTTCTACCACGACCATACCTTCGACTTCACAGCGCCGAATGTGTACCGCGGCCTAGCGGGGTTCTTCCTGCTCTTCGACGACATCGATTCGGGTGACGAACATGACCCCAGCCCCAGCGCGCTCCGTCTGCCCAGCCATCCCTACGACTATCCGTTGATGTTCAACGACAAGCGCTTCGACCCGGAAGGCATCCTGTACTGGGACCAGGTCAGTCCCGAAGGGGTACTGGGCGACAAAACCTGCGTCAATGGCTACATCGAGCCAGTACTGCGGGTCGCGGCCCGACGATATCGCTTCCGCCTGCTCAATGGCGGACCGAGCCGCTTCTACGAGTTCTACCTAGTGTCGCCGACAGACGTGGAACAGAAGTTCACCTACATCGGCAACGACGGCAACCTGCTGCCGGCGCCCCTGTTGAATCAGATCAAGGTTCGTTTGGGGGTCACCGAGCGCGCAGATATCGTCGTCGACTTTTCCCGCTACGTAGTAGGGACGGAGCTGTACCTGGTGAACCGCCTGACACACCGCCCGGAGGATACGCGGCAACCCAAGGATGTCAGGAAACCAGGTGAGCGCGTGCTGAAAATCATCGTCGACCGCTTCCCCACCGAACAAGACGTAAGCCAGGTGCCACCGGTGCTGCGCCCGCTGCGCCCGCTCGACCCAGAGGAGATAGCCGCCGCGCCGGTGCGGCGTTGGATATTCGAACGCAAGAATGGCATGTGGGCGGTAAATGGCCGGTTCTTTGACCCGACCTTTGTCAGCGCGCGGATACGCCAGGGCAGCGCCGAGGTCTGGGAGCTGGTCAATCCTGAGGATGGTTGGGACCACCCCATCCACATTCACTTCGAGGAGGGGCGCATCATCAGCAAGACAGTGAAGGGGCAAAACGTGCCCATTCCCCCTCACGAGCAAGGTCGCAAGGATGTCTACGTGCTGGGTGAAGAAATGACCATCAAGGTCTTCCTGCGTTTTCGCGACTTCCTTGGCAAGTACCCCATGCACTGCCACAACCTCATCCATGAGGACCACGCCATGATGGTGCGCTGGGATATCGAAGCGGACACCAGTGGCCCTTCGCCGAATAGCGGGAGCGGCAGCGTTGACGCCCGCCGAATATCCAACAAACGGCGTATCAGCTGACCCGGCCAGAGGAGGTTTTCCATGAACACTCGACGCGACTTGATAGCTGGACTGGGTGTCACGGCCCTGGGCAGCGCGCTCTGGTACTCCATCCCGCAGGTGGATGGCGCCATGAAAGCCGGCAAGCGGCCCAATACGCCGTTTACTAACGTTCCGCTCTATACCCAGGATGGAGAAAAGGTTCGCTTTTACGACGACCTGATCCGCGGCAAGGTGGCTGTCATCAACATGATGTATGTCATGTGTGAAGGCATTTGCCCGACCATGACGGCGAATATGCGACAGGTGCAAAGGCTGCTGGGCCGTCGTCTGGGGCGGGATGTCTACCTGTACTCGATCACGCTGCAGCCGCATTTGGACACCCCGGATACGCTCAAGGCCTATGCCGACAAGCACGGCGCGAAGCCGGGATGGACTTTTCTCACCGGAGATCCTGACGACGTCCGGCGACTGCGTTACAGCCTTGGTTTCTTCGACCCGGTACCCGAGGTGGACGAGAATCTCTCGACCCACACGGGGATGCTGCGTATCGGAAATGATCGAACCCAGCGCTGGACCATGGCTCCGGCGCTTTGCAATGCAAAGCGCATCGTCGCCACTATCAACCATGTGGACACGAGGATGGTCGCCACCCGCTATGACCCTGCGGTGAACATCAGTTAATGCGAGATGCGTTGGTACCCTGTGGCGCTCGGCAGCTCGTGCCGCGCCTCAGGGCCTGAGTTCGCGCAAGCGTGGAGGCATTATTTCACCTGGCAGCCGATACTCAAGGCGCGTGCTGCGAGGGAGAGTCGTGAGTGCCAGACCTCATTAGCCTTGCCCGGGAGATGGCGTGACCCGTGGCGATCCTCATTGCCTGGTTGGCCGGTGAAGCGGAGTTCCGCTGGGCGCGCCTGTCGCGCATCAGCATCTACGGCCTTGCGGGCTTCCTGATGGCTGGGGCGCAGTTTGGTTTACTGCCTAGCTCGACGGAGTCGGGAATTCTGCAGTTGGCTCACATCGCCTTTGGCTTGATCCTGTTTGAAGCCGGCTACCGCTTCATTTGAACTTGGGAAACCACGTCCTGAAGACGTGGTCATGAGTCATCGGCGCTGCCTGTGACGATTCGAATGTCCGGGCTGGCAGGATGAAGCCGATGGGGTAGGGTGCGCCGTGCGCACCGGCGGTTTGACGTGGTGCCGAAGCCGATCCCGGAATCGGTGCGCGCAGTGCACCCTAGGGTCCAGGCCAGGGGAAAGGGGGCGGTCTTGTGCAGGGGGAGGATTCGCCATCTTCCAGGGGGCTAGCGCAACTCCACGTTCTACGAACGTGGATGTTTACGCGTAAGTGTGGGGGGGAGACCGCAACTGGTGTGGGTGATCAGGGTAATGATCTTCGCTGTCGTGTGGCTGGTGTTTGCGATGGCCAGTACCTGGTGGATAGCGCAAAAGCAGGACGTGACCAGAAAGCATCCGTCCCGAACCGCTGTGACCGGGCCCGATCCGCCCGGTCCCTCCCCCTGGCGCCTGCGGTGACAGCCCCGGTCCCGTTAATTATAATTTGATTAACATCAGACGACCGGAACGAGCCGATATCCCATGGAAAGCAAGACCGCCCGCCTCACCGTTCTCATCGATCCGCACAAGAAAAAAGCGTTCGAAGAACTGTGCGCCGCGCAAGACCTGACGCCATCGCAGGTGGTGCGGCAACTGATCCGGGATTACCTGGAGCGCCATGGCGTCACCTATGCGACCAAGAGCACGTTGGCGGCCAATGCCAAGTCTTGAGGCTCCGTGAGCCGTGATCGTCAGCGGGCCAAGGGCCCGCCCTAGGGTTCTGGCACCTCAGCCGTCGCCAGCGCAGCGGCGAATTCCTCGTGGTAATGCGCAGGTCCAAGGGTCTGCAGGATCCCCGCCTTGTCGAGCTTGCTGAGCACCTTGCGGTTCGCTTCGCAGAGCTTCACCACGATCTGCCGCTTGTGCAACTGCTGAATGACTTCTTCCAGCGTCTGCAGGCCGGTGATGTCCATGAACGGCACCCGCTTCAGGCGAATCACCAACAGGTGCGGATCGGTGTGAGTCTGCGCCAGGACCCGTTCGAAGGTTTCCGCCGCGCCGAAGAACAGCGGTCCTTCGATCGTATAGACCAGCACCCCGGGGGGGAGCCGGAGCTGACCATTGGCGCGCAGTTCGCTCGTCAACTCCTCCTCGACGACCTGTTGCACCGCCACCGACGAGGCCATGCGGCGCATGAACTGCAGCATGGCCAGGATGACGCCGATGTTCACCGCGATCACCAGGTCGCTGAACACCGTCAGGCTGAAGGTGATGAGCAGGATCGCCACGTCGGCCCGTGGTGCCCGCTGCAGCATACGCTGGAAGTGTTTCAGCTCGCTCATGTTGTAGGCGACGACGAACAGGATCGCCGCCAAGGCGCAGAGCGGAATGTTCGAGGCCAGGGGCGCCAGGAACAGAATGATCAGCACCAGGGTCAGGGCATGGGTCACGCCAGCCAGCGGTCCGGTGGCGCCATTGCGGATATTGGTGGCGGTCCGGGCGATGGCGCCGGTAGCGGCGAACCCACCGAACAGCGGGACGGCCAGATTGGCGATGCCCTGACCGATCAGTTCCTGATTGGAGTCGTGCTTGGTCCCCGCCATACCATCGGCGACCACGGCGGACAGCAGCGATTCGATGGCGCCGAGCATGGCAATGGCGAAAGCCGGACCAATCAGCTCGATCACGCGTGACAGGGTGATCTCCGGCCAGGTGAACTCGGGCAGCCCCTTGGGGATGCCGCCGAAGGCACTGCCGATGGTGGCGACCCCCTCGAAGTGGAACAGTGACTGGACCGCCGTGGCGAACACCATTGCCACCAGGGGGCCGGGTACGCGCGCCAGGCCGGGCAGCCTGGGCGCTGCGATGACCAGAGCGAGGCTGGCCGTCGCGAGCAGGGTGGTCGCGACATGCAACTCCGGCAGCGCCTGCAGCAGGTGCCAGAGCTTCTCGTGGAAGTGCCCACCACCGACCTTGGGCAGGCCGAAGAAGTCCTGCCATTGCCCGACCCAGATGATCACCCCGATCCCGGCGGTGAAGCCGACGATCACCGGATCGGGGATGAACTTGATGATGGCGCCGAGGCGGGTGAGGCCGAGGAGCAGCAATATCGCGCCGGCCATCATGGTAGCGAGCTGCAGGCCATCCACGCCGTATTGGGCGGTGACCCCCGCGAGAATCACGATGAAGGCGCCGGTCGGCCCGGCGATCTGCAGGCGGCTGCCACCCAGCAGGGAAACCAGCAAGCCGCCGATGATCGCGGTGTAGATGCCTTGCTCCGGCTTGACCCCGGAGGCGATGGCGAACGCCATGGCCAGGGGCAGCGCCACGACGCCCACAATGACACCGGACACCAGGTTGCGCACCCAGTGTTCCCGCCCGAACAAACCGGCCTTCCACGCTTCGCGTACGGCAATCATGACTGGATCCTTAATCGGAGTATGTGCATGAGATTATCATGCAGTGATAATATTAAATGCCCGGGCGCCGTGGAACCAGCGGGAAGACCAGCCTAGGCGGATTCAGCCGGGACCTTTGTGTAGAAATGTGCGAGCGCAGACGTAGCGTGGTGACTTGAATGAAGCGAAACGATGTAAAGGCCCGGCATGCCGAAGGCATATCCTTCGACACCCATGTGATCGCCAATCCCACCAACACCAAAGAGTGGATCGTGTTCTTCAAGAAGAACGCCGGAAGGAGCTTTTTCCTGGTCGATGACAACGAAGAGGTCGAGTCGTTTGCGCACCTGGACGACCTGATCCATGAACTGCGCGACCTGGGGATCAAGAGCGCAGAAATCCATTTTTGACCCGCAGGCCGATCTAGAGGCGCCGTCATGTCAGTGAAAATCGAGCATCTAACGAGCCAGAGTGAAGAGTTCTGGACGGTGCGCTTCGGTATCCGCCGGGTGCAGTTTCGCCACGAGCGTTGCGCCAGGGATTTCGCGGCCAAGCTCAAGGAGCGGATCGAGGCGCCGCATCGCTATCCGCACCCGGTGGGCAGCGGCACGGGCGGGCCAGTCAAGTGAGCTGTACGACCAGTCGAAAGATCGACCAGTTGCGTCGGCAGATCCCGGCTTTCGCCTGCGAGCCCGGCTGCCACGATTGCTGCGGGCCGGTGACCGCATCCTCCGAGGAAATGTCACGACTACCCGTGAAAAGCGACGCCGAGCATGACGCGGCGCTGGCGCAATGGAATTGCGTGCATCTCGGTCCGCAGGGCTGCGAAGCCTACGAGCAGCGCCCCTTGATCTGCCGTCTATTCGGGACTACCCCGAGCTTGCCGTGCCCGCGCGGTCGTGGACCGGAAACGCCGACGGAGGCGCATGTTGAACGCCAGGTGCACGAACTGATCGCCAGCACCCGCCAAGTGCTGGTGTAGCCGACCAGCGCGAGGAGCATTTTGATCCAGGTGTTCATCCAGATCGATGACCAGCTTGAGCGGGCTGTCGGCCTTCAGGGTCAGGGAGTTTCGTGCCGCCACCCTGGGTTACTTCGGCCACATTTGGGAGTTCTACACCTTCTGGACGATCGTGCCCCTGATCGTCGCGAATGCACCATTGGCCACGCGCTTCCCGGAACTCGGCGTCTCGGGGTTGTCATTCCGTGTGATCGGGGTTGGAGCGCTCGGGACCTTGCTTGGCGGATTCCTGTCCCAGCGCCTGGGCAGTGCAAGAGTTGCCATGGGAGCCCTGCCTGCGGTCTGGTCTTCGCGCTTGGCTGGCGCGAGCTGCCGGTTCCCGCGCTCCGCTCTGCCACATCCCACGGGCCCGGCGCTGTGCGCGCTCTCAGTGTGAGGTATTCGCGTGGTACCAGGGGCGCTGTAAGCGCAGCACCAACCGGTCGATCTGCGGCACCAGCAGGTTGGCGGCCAGCACGGCGAAGCAGAGACCATCGGCATAAAGTCCGAATTCGCGAATCAATTCAGTCACCGCGCCAATGGCCACGCCGAAGAGGATGCGACCGCCACGTGTATTGGGACTGGTGACCGGATCGGTGGCGATAAAGAAGGCGGTGAAGAGATAGCCACCGAGACTGAGGTTGTACACGGCTTCCTGTGGTGTGTGGCCGGCTGCCAGGCACAGCAATACGGTGCTGGCGAGCATCGCCAGCGGAATCTCGATGCGGATCACCCGCAGGAAAGCCAGTATCAAACCGCCGGCAATATAGCCGTACCCCGACAGATTGGGGGTGATCAGTGTGAACTGGTTCTTGGCCAACTGCGTGGCGCCGGCGAACGCATCGAGGTTAAGGCGTGGCGCCAGCTGCAACTGCTGTAGAAGAACCGCCTTGGCGTCCAGGGTGAGGGTCCAGGGGGCATAGTTCGAGGGCGCGGGGTACAACTGCTGGTAGAAGCAGATCGCGATGATCCCCAGGCCAACCATGGCGGGGTTGAGGCGGTTGCGACCGAGGCCGCCACTGCCGTGCTTGCACAGGGCGAGAGCGGCAAAACTGGCCACGGCGATCATCCACAGCGGCACCAGCAGCGGTAGTGCCCGAGCCAGAATCAGGCCCAGCACCAGCCAGCTCAGGTCGCTCAAACCCTCACGTACCTTTTGTCCGCGCAGGCGCAGCAGGGCGGCTTCGAAGCCCAGGGCGAGCAGCACGCACCAGAAGGTCTGCAACCAGACCACGCTGCCAAATTGCCAGGCGTACAGGGCGGTGCCCGGCATGAGACACAAGCTGACCAGCAGCATCACCGTGCGGAGTTTGTGCGGGGTAGGACGGCGTATCAGGCTCATGCACGCAGCTCCGTCTTGCTCTGGCGGAAGGTTTCGCGCAGCGGCAGATTGCTCGGACAGGTGCTGCTGCAGCTGCCGCATTCGATGCAGGCATCCAGTCGCAGTTCCTGCAGGCTGCCCTTGTCGAGGCGTTGGGCGGCATCGTAGAGATCCAGCGGTCTGAGCGACATCGGGCAGACATCCACGCAGCGCGTACAGCGAATGCAACTGCCTGCGGGTCGGGGTTCCGGCAGGTAGCGTTCGGCGCCGAATATCAGGCAACTACTGGTCTTGCTGATGACGGCAGTGGGGTCCGGCAGCGGCTGTCCCATCATCGGGCCGCCGACCTGGGTCAACTGGCCTTCGGGGGCCGCGCCGGCAATCTCGCGCAGTGCACTGACCGGGTAACCCACCGGCACCAGGACATTCCCGGGGCGCTCGCAGTCCCCGGTCAGCGTCAGCACGCGTCTTACAAGGGGTTCGGAGTGGAAGACGGCCCGTCCCAGTGCGTAGAGCGTCGCGACATTCAGCGCCAATACGCCGATATCGGCGGGCAAGGTCCCTGGCGCCAGGTTGCGGCCACTCAGGCTCTTGATCATCAACGGCTGCCCTCCTGCCGGGTAACGCTCCGGCAGCGGACAGATCTCGACCGGGGTGCGCGCCTGGCGAGCGGCGGCACGTAACGAGGCCATCGCCTCAGGTTTGTTGGTTTCGATACCGAAGCGGGTCAGCGTTACGCCCATCAGAGCGGCGAGATAGTCGGCGACCTCGATCAGCGCCTCGGCACGTTCGCGCATGAGACGGTCATCGCAAGTAAGGAAGGGTTCGCATTCGGCACCGTTGATCAGCAGCAGATCGGGCTGCTGGGCGCCGGCCAGCTTGAGGCCCGTCGGGAAGCCCGCCCCACCAAGGCCAACGATGCCCATCTGCAATGCCCGTTCGACCAGCGCCTCGGGCGTTTGTGGCAGCCCCAGCACCGGGCGTTCGATCCACTCATCCAGACCATCTGCGTTCAGAATGACGGCCATGACCGGCTCGGCCGAGTCGGCCGCGAAGGCGAGATCAATCCGCTCCACGATGCCGGAGGTGCTGGCATGCACCCAAGGGGTGTTGTCATCGCCGATTCCGATCACCTCGCCCTTGCGCACATGCTGTCCCGGCTGCACGCAAGCCTGGACACTTCGGCGACCCCGCTCGAGCGGGATGGCCAGCTGTATGTTCCCGACTTCGATCGGGGCAACCGGCGTGGCGTTGGATAACTGCTTGTAGCCTCTGAGCTTGAGCCCGCCGTGCCAGCTACGCTGTGAGGGTGAGGCGATGGCCAGCAGGCGGCGCAAGAAGGGCTTTTGCAGGCGCTCGACGCTCTGCAACGAATGGCTAGACATGTTCTGTCCTCCAATTCTTTGGGCAAAAAACTCCCCTATGCGCTGATGGATGCACATGATGGTTTTTTGCTTCCAGGAAAATTGAGCGAAACGCGAGGGCGACACTCGATAACTCACGGGACTAAGAGCACCGAAGGGAGGTTTTGTTCAGTTTTTGAGCAGATTCCCTGATGAACGGTAGGCCAATTGCCATCCCACGGGGGGATCGTCGGAACGATGTCAGGCCGCGATGGGGCGACCGGAACAGTGAGGTGTCGAGTGATGCGCGCAAGCCTGCTGGTGATGCTGTTGACGTTGCTGTATGGCTGCGGCGAACGGATCGAGCAGCTTTCCGGGCCGACCATGGGGAGCACGTATTCGATCCGGTACATACCCACCGCGCAAACGCCCGACGCGCAGCGAGTAAAGGCCGAAGTCGAGACGATACTCGGGGCGCTCGACCAGCAGTTCTCCGGCTGGCGCGGCGACTCCGTGGTTTCCCGCTTCAACGATCTGCCGGCCGGCGGCTGTCAGGCAGTGCCGGAGGATATGCGTCGCTTGCTGGAGTACGGTGAGTTTCTGTCCCGAGAGAGTGGCGGGGCTTTCGACCTGACGGTGCTGCCATTGATGAACCTCTGGGGCTTCGGTCCGCAGTCACGGGGGGAGCAGGTACCGGATGCGAGCGCGCTGGAACGGGAGCAGGCGCGGGTAGGGCACCAGCACTTGCGCCTGGATGGCGACAAGCTGTGCAAGGATGTGGCGGCGCAACTGGATTTCGACAGCATGGTCGCCGGCTATGCGGTGGATCGGGTCGGCGATAGGCTTTCGGCCCTGGGGATCCAGGCCTATCTGGTCGAGATCACCGGCGAACTCAGGGCGGTCGGCCGCAAGCCGGATGGTTCGCCCTGGCGCATCGCCCTGGAGGTGCCGAGCGGCGGGAGCGAGCAGCAAGTGGAGCGCGCCATTGCACTGGATGGCTACAGCGTTTCCACCTCCGGCGACTACCGCAACTATTTCGAGGAAGGTGGCCAGCGCTATTCGCACACCTTCGATCCACGTGTCGGCAGGCCGGTGAAGCACGCGCTGGCGGCAGTGACGGTGGTCGACCCTTCGGGGCTGCATGCCGATGGATTGTCGACGCTGTTGATGGTCCTCGGCCCGGATGAGGGCTATGCCTTCGCCGAGCGGCATGACGTCGCCGCCTATTTCATCATGCGCCAGGGGCAGGGTTTCGTTGCCCGGGCGACGCCGCGATTCGAGTCGTTGTTTCCCGGGCAGGGCGAGAAGAAGCAGTAGTTGAAGGAAAGCCCGCCTACTGGTTGACCAAGCACTAAGGGCTTATCCGTAAATAACGGTTATTCTGTCGACGTCCATAGGAAGTCGACAGGGGAGTCGCCGATGCCCAAGCCGAAAGCCAGTTCATGGGAAGTCACGGACGAATTCTGGCGGCGGGTGGTGCCGCTGATCCCCCAGCCCGAGCGCGATCCCACCAAGCAGTATCGCCGCCAAGCCGGTGCCGGACGCCCCGCCAAACCAGCCCGCTTGGTGTTCGAGGCCATTGTTTATGTGCTGCTTACGGGTTGCCAACTCAACCAGTTGGCCGCGGCGATCATCGCGCTGTGCAAGATCAGGCTGCCGATCAACATTATTTACGGATAGATACTTAGGCATCAGCCGCCCCGCTGAGCGTAACTTCGCTGTCCGATTCGAAGCGGAAATTCAAGCTGCTGCTGCTTTGTGCCATAACCGGAAGTCCAGGCATTCCGCTTCAAGTCGCAGGTCAACTCCGCTAAAATTTTGCACACACGTACAACAATACTGGGGCTGTCGGGGTGTGATCACCGCAACATAATCCCGCGGTTCCAGCCCGGGAACTCGGAGTCGACACTTTTCGGCGTGCAGAGCAGCGTGTGGGCGCCGGCGGGGGGATAACGGACTTTCAGAGGTGCAGCGCAACCAGGGGAGCCGTATGCCGAGCGATACGAGTGGCGTTGGTCGCGAACTAGTGCCAGCGCGACTACAGATCCGGCTTCTTGGCGCAGTCGAGATTATCCTGGACGGCCGGCCTCTTCGTGCCTTCAACACTCTTCGCTTGCAACGGTTTCTGGCGTTGATCGCATTGCGGCGAGACACGCAGCACCGCTCACGGCTCGCGTTCGAACTCTGGCCCGACTCTGACGAGCGTCAAGCGCGCACCAACCTCAGGAAGCTGCTCCACGACTTGCGTCATTCTCTTCCCGATATCGATAAGTTCGTCGAGATCGACAACGAGACTGTACGCTGGATTCCGACCGGGCCGACCGAGGTCGACGTGCTGAGCTTCCGTGATGCCTTGGCAGCCGGTGATTTCGAGCTTGCCGCGCGCCTCTATTCGGGCGATCTCCTGCCAGCTTGTTATGAGGACTGGGTCCTGGACGAACGAGCCAGGCTTCGAGCCGAGGCATATGAGGCTCTCGTGCGACTGACAGAAGAGGCCGCGGGGCGCGACAACCACAAAGCCACGATCAGGCACGCCCAACGCATCATCGACCTGGAGCCGACCGACGAAGCGGCTGTTCTAATTCAAATGGAAGCGCATCTCGCGCTTGGCGATCGAGCCGCAGCGCTGCGCTCCTACCACCGGTACGCGGAGGTGCTTGAGCGCGACCTTGCGGTGCCACCTGGCAAGGCAATCGAGGCCATTTACCAACGGCTCCGAGCTGGCGCATCAACCCGCGACGAAGTGCAGGGCAAGGATCTACCCATCGCCGAATCTCCTTTCGTCGGCCGCAACCTCGAATGGAACCAGCTCATCGAGGCGTGGAACACCGCGCGGAAGGGTGGGGCACATCTCTTCCTGGTGACCGGGGAACCAGGGATTGGAAAATCCCGTCTTGCCCTGGAATTTGGCCGCCGCGTTCGAGCAGACGGTTACGTGGTGGCATCGGCTCGTGCGTACGAGGCTGCGGGTAGACTGCCGTGGGGGCCCGTCGTCGACCTGCTCCGATCGGATGCCATCCGAAGCCACATTGACACGCTCGACACGGTCTGGCGGGCCGAGCTCGCTCGTCTTCTGCCCGAACTCCGCGAGGTTTCCCGGCCAACCGGACCGAAACGGTCGGGCGACGTGGCTCAGCGCCATCGGTTGTTCGATGCCGTAAGCCGAGCCATCGTGGCTGGCGACCGTCCGCGCTTGCTGATCATCGACGACCTCCAGTGGTGTGACGCCGAAACCATTGAATTGATCGGTTTCGTTGTCCGCTCCGGACATAGCGCACCGGTGCTTATCGTCGGTACTGTCCGGTGGGAGGAGATCCCACAGCATCATCCCCTCGTTGGACTCGTGGACGCCTTGGGCCACGACCAGGCAGTGACCACCTTGTCACTCGATCGGCTCGACGAAACCACCACGGCGAGGCTCGCTGCTCGGCTACGCGGTGAAGTCGCGATTGATCCGGAATTGGCGGCGCGACTCTGGAGCGAGACCGAAGGCAATCCGCTCTTTATCATCGAAGCGCTCCGAGCCGGAATTTCCACTGACGGAAGTCAGGCTGTGCTCACACCAACGATGCGGGCGGTGCTGCGCGCTCGCCTGGGCCAACTGACTGACGGCGCCCGGCGCCTCACCGAGGTGGCGGCCGTCATCGGTCGGCCCTTCTCGGTCGGTCTGCTGGTCTTGGCCTCTGGCACCGATGAACCCCAGCTCGTTGATCATGTCGACGAACTCTGGCGTCATCGGATCATCCGAGATCAGGGACTCACCTACGATTTCAGTCACGACAAGCTTCGGGCGGTTGCCCTGGAGATGGTCAGCCCCGCTCGACGACGTCAACTCCACCGCACCGTCGCCGAGGCGATCGCGCTCGAGCGCCACAGAGACATCGACGCGGCCAGCCCGCAGCTTGCCGCCCACTACGATCAGGCCGGCATGGTCGAACCGGCCATCAACGCCTACCGCGTGGCGGGGGGGCGAGCGGTGGCTGTGTCGGCCCTCGAAGAAGCGGTCACCATGTTTCGGCGGGCGCTCGCACTGCTCGCCGACCTGCCAGCGTCACCCGATCGCGATGCACTTGAGCTCGACATCCGGATCGCCTTCGGGTCGCCCCTTGTTGCCCTGGAGGGCTACGGGTCCAACAGCGCGCACCAACTCTACGAGCGAGCCCTTGCGCTTTGCCGCAAGCTTCACAGACCCGAGGACCCGCCGGTCCTCCGTGGTCTCGGCCTCGCCCGGCTGCAGGGTTGCCACTTCGACGATTGCGATGAACTCGCCCGAGCCCTCCTCGAGGATGAGCGTCATGACGCGATTGCCGGGATAGAGGGCCGATATCTCCTTGGCGTGAGCGCGTTCTGGCGGGGTGATCTGGCCAGAGCACACCACTATCTCGGTGACGCTATCGAAGCCTATGACGTATCCCATCGCGACGAGCACCTAGCGCTATATGCCCAGGACCCGAAGGCTGTTTGCCTGGTACGGCTGGCTCTCGTCGAGCTGTGGGCCGGAGATGCCGGCAGGGCCGACCAGACTGCTCGATCTGCACTCAAGATCGCCGTCGAACTCGATCATCTGATGACGTTGGGGTACGTCATCACTTACGCGGCGATCCTCGCGGACCAATCCGAAGATCTCGTCCGCCTCGCCGAGCTCCTCGCGGACGCCGACCTTGTATGGAAACGCCTTCCGGAGCGCTACCTGATGGTCGTCCTGGAAGCCCTTCGGGGCTGGCTGGACGTCTGCGCGGGAGCGGCCGGAAGTATTGACAGGATCGTGCAGTCGGTGGCGCGCTCGCGCACCGAAGGAGAGACTCTCCACCTGACCTACACACTCCTTCTTCTCGCCCGGGCTCGCGGTATGCTCGGCGAATTCCGCGAAGGGAGAGCTGCTACCCGCGAGGGGCTCTCGTGGTCACACCGGTGCAACCAGCGCTATCTCGAGGCCGAGCTGTGGCGAGTGGATGGTGAGCTGGCTTACCGCAGCGGGGAACCCGAGGCCGCCGCTGCTTCTCTGCGCCGTGCCGTCGAGACCGCTAGCGCTCAAGGGGCTAGCTGGCTAGAGCTTCGGGCGCTTCACTCCCTCGCCAGTCGATTTCCCGATCAGACACTGCGCGAGCAACTTGGGGACCTCATCGCAACTATTCCGTCGGGCCATGATCTCCCGGCGTTCCGGGCGGCAATCGGCCTTCTGAACGAGTCCGGTTGAGAGGGAACGCCTTCGGAACGCTCGAGAGTGCATCCTTGTACCTGTACGAAGCGGAGCAGGGGAGTGCCCAATGAGCAACCTAATCGAGACGTTGACCAAAACAGTACGGGGTCGTGTCATCACCCGCTCGGATTCTGACTACGACGAGGCTCGCGCTGTCTACAACGCCATGCACGACCGCAAGCCCCGCGCCGTCATCCAGTGCGTGGATTCGGCCGACGTGATGGCCGTGGTCGCTGCTGGCCGCGACGCCGGCCTCGACGTGGCAATTCGTGGCGGGGGCCACAGCGTTCCTGGATTCGGCACGGTGGAAGACGGTCTAGTCATCGACCTGTCGAAGATGAAAAACGTTCGGGTTGACCCAATCAAGAAGGTCGCCCGGGTTGGGGGCGGCGCGACGTGGGGAGATGTCGACCATGCTACCTATCCGTTCGGCCTGGCGGCGCCCGGCGGGATCATCTCGACGACTGGGGTTGGCGGCCTGACGCTGGGCGGCGGCATAGGCTATCTGACCCGCGGCTGCGGTCTCTCTATCGACAATCTGCTGGCGGCCGATGTCGTCCTCGCCGATGGCCGACAGGTCACCGCGAGCGATTACCAGAACGAAGAATTGTTCTGGGCCCTGCGCGGCGGCGGCGGCAATTTCGGCGTGGTCACCAGCTTCGAGTTTCAGCTCCACGAGGTCGGTGACATCGTCGGCGGCCCGCTGTTTTACGAGTTCGAGGATGCCGAGGCGGTCCTGCAGTGCTACCGCGAATTCATTGCGGTTGCGCCCGAGCAGCTCGGATGCTTTTTCGGCTGGCAGATAGCTCCTGACCTGCCGTTTATCCCCAGGGACCGGGTCGGGGATCTGTTCTGCGTACTGGTCGTTTGTTGGAACGGTCCACACGACGAGGCTGAGCGGATACTGCAGCCGCTACGCGAGGTTGCCGAAGTGAAAGTGGAGCAGGTCGACGTTATGCCGTTCCCGGCTCTCAACAGCGCCTTTGACGGCCTGGTCCCGAAGGGCATGCAGCACTACTGGAAAGCCGACTTCATCGCCGAACTCACTGACGGGGCGATCGCTGCTCACATCGAGCACGGCAGGAAGACACCGCACATAAGCTCGAGCATGCATCTCCATCCGATCAACGGTGCGGCTCAACGGGTCGGCGCCGACGAGACTGCCTTCGGGCATCGAGATAAGACCTTTTCCCCAGTAGTTGTAGGAATATGGTCTGACCCTGCCGACAACGACGCCAACATCAAGTGGGTGAGGGACTACTACGCCGCTATTCATCCCCACTCGGGCGGCGATGGGGGCTACGTCAACTTCATGTCCAGCGACGACGATCACCGTGCCCCCGCAAACTATGGCGCCAACTACGAGCGCCTCGCAGCCGTGAAGGCGACCTATGACCCGGACAACTTCTTCCATATCAACCAGAACATTGTCCCGGCGAAAGGGAGTTGAACATCATGGCTTTCGGACGGCGCAGTGAGATGACTGATTGATGGCTATACAAGAGCTGGGCTGGATCAAGCGCCAGCTGGCGAAGTTTCAGGCCCAGCCCAGGCAATCCCAGCGGCGTATGGTGAGTGGTGCGAGCCATTATTTCCTGGGGCAGCGGTATCGGCTCAGGGTAATAGAGGAGGGTGGTGCACCCAGGCTGATCCTAACGGGCAAGGCTTCGATTGATCTGATCGTGCGCCCCGGCACCACACCGGAGAGAAAGCAGGAAATCCTGCGTGCCTTTTACTGTGCAGAGCTGAAAAAATTCATTCCCGAGCTGCTGGACAAGGGCGGCGAAGTAATTCTCTACAGTTCAGCGCGAAGAATATTTCTATATGCGCTCGAATCTTATCGATTTTTTTTAGAATTGCCATGAAGAGCTTACCTGATTTTACTTCAGGCCGACAGCTGCTCGTTAGATGCACAACAGATCAACGCGAACTAATTATGGAAAATCCCCTGGCTACCGTGAGCGATATCTAAAATAGAATGCTTATCGCAAAATAGAATATAAGCCTTCAGGAGTATGAGCTAGGGTCACTCTTGGAATGCGCCAGAGAATGGAATCTAGCCAGGATAAGCATATCCGCCCGTTCATTAGCTAAATTGGGTGGGGTATGCCAAAGAAAAACAGAACTGCGTATTTTACCAAGCGAGGCTTGGCAAAAGGAAACATTTGGAAAGCTTACAGCGCCAAGACCGACAAGATCGTTGTACTATCAAGTGATCGAGAACTCGCTCATTGGCTCATCAATCTAGAATTCAATCCGTCGGTTATCGACTTCAACCTTGGCTCAATCGTCAAAGAGATCAGGGTTGATAATTCTATCGAAAAAATAGTTTTAAGTGCGGAGTCTTTCTACAAAGAAGGGCGTCCAGAATGGCAGTTGGTCAGAACAGCGTCAGGCAGCGACACGACAAAAGAAACTGTACGACTAGATAGAGCGAAGCAACTCGCTCTGACTCAGGGTTGTTCATATCGCGAATACACCGATATTGATCTTTTTCCTCAAAAAAGCAAAATTTTGCCACTTCTGCGCGTGGCAAATCTCTTATCTTTTGGCAGAAAATTCCAGATTCCAGACAGTTTGAGGTTGGTTGCCGAGAAATATTTCTCGGAACACAGAAGTGGGACGCTTAGATCTTATATTTCGGCAACACTTTCCTATGAACAGAGTCTTTCACTTTATCTTTTTTTCAGTGAATTCTCGAAAGGTAAGATTGCATTAGAGTTCAGTGAAAGCCCGTTTTACAAAGAGACGGGATGGGCGCTCACATGAAAAAGATAGTTTCACGTGAGCAAATAGAAAGAATTGGTTTCCTGAGAGTAAATCCAGATCTCTTAGAAGAGGGCAAGAGACAGGCTTTTCACTCAAAAAAAGTGGCAATCCAACTTCTACTGAATGGGCATACATACGTGGAGGTTGAGAAAGAAACAGGAATAAAACCATCTGCGCTATCTAAGTTGTACTCTAGGTACACAACTCTCAACGACGAAGGGCTGTATTGTGGCGAACTGGCATTTTTGTCAGGAACGCATCTGAAGCCCTATCAGCGCAAGACTGCCCCGCTAAAGAAGAGGTCCGAACAGCAGGGTGGGTATAGTGGAGTTCTTGGACTAACACTGAGAAACCACCTTGGCTTGGAAGTTGAATTTCAAAACTTGGTTCTTGGGAAAACGGAGAACTTCGTAGAGGGAAAGAAAACAAGCAAGTCACTAATGTGTGCCGATTTTTATGCGCTATTGAAAGCGTATGGAGTTACCGATGATGAGTGGCCGTTCAATGAGGCGTCACGTGGACGAAGAACTATACTTGGCTACATAAATAAGATATTGGAAAGTGATTTAGCGAGGTCGGCAAGAGTACTCGGAGGCAGTGACGCTTACCTGCATTCTAAGGTAGGCACGGGAGACGAGAGACTAATACAAGCAGCACACCCGTTTGACGTGGTTCAAATAGATTCATACAAAATCGATGGCTACGCAGCCCTAAGAATTTACCCGGAGCAGTCTATTACGGTAACAGATATCGTTAGCAGATTCTGGATGATTGCGGCAGTGGATACGAGGACCACCTCAGTACTAGCAAGAAAAACCTGCTATTCGAGTGAGGTTCGCGCAGAAGACATTGCAGACGTTATCATTCGCGCCTTCCTTGGTAGTTGGAAGCCAAAGGAAAAACTTGAAAAATCTGGGCTTGAGTATTTACCCGGATCCGGAATGCCTGGTTATCTCCTTCCTGAGTCTAAGTGCATGGTATGGGGGAGTGTATCGCTAGATAATGCCATGCAGCATCACGCTGGAAGAGTGCATGATCTCGTCCTGGATAGGATTTGTTTTGCATTGAACTTCGGTCAGCTTAAAAGGCCTGAGCGCAGGACGGAGGTGGAGAATCTCTTCAAGCAAGTAGCGAGCAAATTCATACATCAAATTCCATCAACAACCGGAAGCAATCCTTATTCAGGACGAGCAGACACCCCTGAAGAGAACGCAGTTAAATATGAAATAGAGGTTGATGCTCTTGAGGAGGCTCTGGACGTATATATTGCCGCATACAACACCACTCCGCGAAGTGGCTGGTGTTACTCCAAAAGCCCAATAGAGATCATGGGGGATTATCTGCGAGATGGTCGTCTTGTATGGCCAAAAATAACAGATAACTACGTAGCCGTATCACAGCTTAGTAGTATCTGGAAACTCTGCATGGTGCGTGGAAATATTAAAAAAGGCACGCGCCCTTATATAGAGACGGACGGGGCGACTTACACTAGCAACAAACTCTCAAGCGCATCAAGTCGGATTTCAACGAGGCTGTGGATTAAGATAAATCCAGAAGACTATCGAGAGCTGGAGGCATACACAGAAGATGGCGTCTTTTTTGATACTCTGCTGGTCTCTTCTGGATGGGCGCGTACCGCGCACAGCGTAACAACCAGGAAGATTATCAATAGGGCGAAAAGGAAAAAAGAATTTTCAGTACATCAAGGTGATGACATTGTTTCCGCGTGGAATAGGAACCTTCAAGAGAATCGCTCTAAGAAAAACAATCTAGAACTGGCAAGAATGAGAGAAGAAAATGGGGGTGGGCCAAAAGAAGATTGCGAGAGTGATCCTAAGGAGGAGGATATCTCTTCCCAGTGGAGTGACATTGTTGCATTGAATTTAATAAATCTTAAGCCCGGCGAAGGGGTTGATTAAGTGTCGACTTAAATCATGCAGATGAGATTAAACAATGGAAGAGGAACACCCCGTAGTACATACTTATTTCTGGATGTCTTCTACTGAAGTGGCCAGGATATGCTCAATTGCGTCATTCAAAATGTATATGCGGAAGACTGGGGTCATTTTTGTGGGGCCTTCTAGGCTCGGAAAGACTCGGTGTTGCGACATTTTAGAGAAACAAACAAAAATCACGTGCCCTCGTGCTTACGTGTTGAGGCTGGCCGCTGTTAATCGAGAGGGCAACAGTAAGGCAACTATTATCCAGCAACTTGCATTTGTTCTGGGCGTCAAGCCAAAAGTTCGCGATACTAGGCTGAAGATTTTTCAGATGGTGGTCGAACGCCTGGAATTTAATATGCGCGACCATGGGAGAAATCAACTGATCTTATTGATAGACGAACTTCAGCGATTTAATTGCGATGACTTCTATCAACTTGCCGACCTTTACAACGCCCTGGATGAAAGGAGAGTAAGGATGACAGTAATCTCTTTTGCTATGCCAGAAATAGAGGATATCAGAAGTGATCTATCGAGGAGCGAACAGCAACAGATAATTGCCAGATTCATGAGTGAAATTATACCTTTCAATGGTCTGAGATCGGAGCAGGATATAAGAGTGGTTCTGGAATATTATGATCAGAACTCTGAGTTCCCTCCAGGGTCCGGAATCACATATACGCAGGCGTTTATTCCCCAGGCCTTCGGGTGCGGGTTCAGATTGGGGAAATTATCGGGAGTGCTGTGGAAGGAACTGAACGCGGTAGCCACCGGCAAATATTACAAAAATCTCCCTATGGAACATTTTATGATGTGCCTAAAATTCATCCTCCTGGTTGGGGAGAGAAATGACTCTGAAACTTTTACCATTACAAAGTCATTAATCCTCGAAGCCATTAAAGAAAGTGGCTTAGAGGAATTCTGTCGAAAAAAAGAGTAGAAATGAGTAAGCCGCTATGCGCTTTGCATTCTACAAAAATGGAGCCTATCCTTACGAATCCGTAGCTGGAATATTGTGGGGTATTAGAAAGATTAATTACCTTTCTACTTATGACTTTGCAAGGGAAATAGGAAAATCTAGCTTTCGCTACGAAGCCTTTCTTACGAGGATTCCGCGCGATCTGAGTGTATTACCCGGGTGCAAATATCATCAGGTGGAACTGCATTACCCTTCGAGTTATTGCCCCGACTTCTTACTTGTCATGCCGCGACGGGAATTGAAATTCTGTGAGCGCTGCTCCGAGATCGGCTACCACAGTGTGTTTTGGATGTTAAAAGGTGTCAACAAGTGTCATATACACAATTTAGAGTTGATGCATGCTTGCTCAAAGTGTGTATACGAATTCACGGAAGGATGTAAGGCAGGGAAATGCAATTCCTGTGGATTTGAAATTATTGAGCCGAGGGCCCAACTAGCCTTTCGGAATGACAAGATGTTAAATTACGAGATATACAGGTCAGGAAAGATAATTTCAAATTGGTACTCAGGGATATACAGAAGGGCATTATCAGGCTCTGGTGTCTGCAAGGATTACTTTCGGCTTGAGAAGATCTCTGGGCCTTCAAATGAGCTTACCTATTCTCTTGAGAAATTACTTGGCGTGAAATCCCCGCGCGATACTTTTTCATCAAATATTTGCTCCTATCGGGGGAGTTGGATTGACATAGGATCTATAGATAGTGGTCAGGCTTATGGCTTCGATGACTATCACGTTTGGCGTAACGAGTTAGCATTGTTCTTCATTGAAATAGAAAATCAATATCTAGGTAGGCACAAGGAGTGTTTCAGTGAGGTGGATAGCCTCCTGGCCTACTCGGATGGAATAGATAGGCGATGCGCACTATGCCCCCTAGCTTTAGCATATTCTCTTTTGCGCCTTGGTGCCGCCTGTGAGTGGTGGCCGACACCAACAAGTGTTTCGCCATCAAAATCTTGTTTTGACTTTTTTATGAGACATGCTTCTTTCTGTAATATGCCAATTACCGCTCAGGGAAGGCTTATTCGTATTTTATTTCTTGGATTGTTAGGGGAAATACAACTCGCGTTAGATCTAGGTGAAAGCAAGGAAATACAAATGAGAGGCACGAATATTATTGACAGATTTACCCGTGGTGGAAACCTTGTTTTTGTGAGGAGATCAAGTTTTTGGGGGCGAGTGAACTGCCTTTATCCGCTAGAGATAGATGCCAATCGGCACCTCATTCGTGATGGTAAAACAGGGCGCCTCCGCTTGGAAATAGACAATTAATTTAGAGGGGCCTGGCTGTATCGTAGACTCACGGGCAAGACAGAAGCTGCGCAGTAGTGTCAGCGAGGGAAAGCGGAATCAAGCGTCACCAGCAACCTTTCTATATCCGTTCAGGACATACTCCAATAGCGTCAATTGTGTGGTAATCACTACAAGACCTCTTGTAGCTTTGAGCATGCAGTAATTGTGCCTCCAACTCTTCGCCGAATTTCTCTACTTGAAATTTAGATGCATCACAACAATCACGGGGTTGCATCACGGCCCAGGTGCGTTCGTAGAGGTGTGACATCTGCACCTTGGCACTTATTCGCAGTCTCGGCGCCAGCTCAGGTCTGAATTGCGCTGGCGGTATCCGTCAGAGGATGGCCAAGGAGCTTCAATTGCGTGAGGGCCTCTACCAATCGTTCCTGGAGGCTCTGCACCTGCTGGACTTGGGTGTCTCTGGTTTCGCTCAGACGCATTACTTCACCTTGAAGCGTATCGCAGCGCTCCCGTAAGGCACTGTTCGCCTGCTCGATGTAGGTCCATGTGCGCTGGCCGTCTGCTAGAGATTGCCGGTTCTGTTCCAATTGCCGTTCCAAGGCCTGCGCCTCCTTCTGCTGCTGACGGGCCTCAGTCAGCAGGCGGGCGTTGTCACGGTTCAGCAGAGTGAGTTCGTCTTGCTTGATGATTAGAGTCTGCTGCAACTGCCGCAACTCCACTTGGAGTTGTTGTACCTGGCTTTCGTGCCGGCGCTGATCTTGCTCGCGCTGATCCTTGCTGGCCTGCCGGAAGTGCTCCAGAGCATCCCGGGCATGTTGATGCTTCTCCTCCAGCGAACGAATCTGCCCCTCGCGGTCCTGCAGGCGGGCTTCTTGGTCGTGCTCCGCCTGCTGCAGCCGCGCTACCTCGACGTCCGCCAGCTGACGTAACTGCTGTTCCTGCTGCAATCCCTGCTGCGCGACCTGTAACTGCTCGGTGAGAGTGGCGTAGGACGTTTCCAGCTGCTGGTTACGAATCTCCAGTTGGTGAATCTGGTCGTGGTAACCGCGGCGCTCCTGGGCCAATTGCTCACGCTCCTTGGCCACGGCGGCGCGCGCTTCGTCCTGCAACTGCGTGGCCATCTGTGCGACGAGATTCGCCAGTTGATCACTGAGAGGCGCCGACGCTGCCCCCCGGCCGTGATCGGCATCTTCCAGTTCTTTCAGGTAGCGGTGAATGGTGGTTTTCGAGCCGGTATTGCCCAGCTCGACCCGCACCGCATCGATGCTCGGGTGCTCGCCGCGGGCGAGGAGGGCGGTACGCGCCTTTTGCACTACCGCCTTGTTGATACCGCCACGGGCCATGTCAGTCTCCTACGATTTCGTACTGGTATACATACCATGTATTTACATTCTATTTTGAGTGTCTATTTCACGCTAGATGACGCATGAATTAGTATTGGATAATCACGAATTATCCAATGTTAAGATGCTTTTCTGCGGGTTTGCGGTCGAAAACCAGTACGCCAGGGTGGGGAGGGGCGGTGAATCACGACGTGGAGCGCTACCTGCAGGCCGGGACCCGGGCCAATACCCGGCGCAGCTACAAGCAGGCGATCGAGCACTTCGAGGTGAGCTGGGGCGGTTTCCTGCCGGCCACCAGTGACGCCGTTGTGCGCTATCTGGTCGACCACGCCGGCAGCCTGGCCAGCAGCACGCTGAAGTTGCGCCTGGCCGCCCTGGCGCAGTGGCATGTCAGTCAGGGTTTCCCTGACCCGACCAAGACGCCGCTGGTGCGCCAGGTGCTGAAGGGCATTCGCACCCTGCACCCGAAACCGGACAAACAGGCCGAGCCGCTGCAGCTGCGCGAGCTGGAACAGTGCGTGGCCTGGCTGGAAAGGGCAGGGGAGAAAGCGCGTGCCGAGGGCAACCTGGCGCGTCTGCTTCGCTGTTGGCGCGACCGCGCCCTGCTGCTGATTGGCTTCTGGCGTGCCTTCCGCAGCGACGAGTTGTGCCGCCTGCAGATCGAGCACATCCAGGTGCGGCCGGGAGAGGGCATGCAATTGTTCCTGCCCTGGAGCAAGGGTGATCGCGACAATCAGGGGCAGACCTATCAGGCGCCGGCCCTGGCCCGCTTGTGTCCGGCGCAGGCCTACAGCGACTGGATCAGCGTCGCCGGTATCGCCCGCGGACCGGTGTTCCGTGGGATTGATCGCTGGGGCCATCTGAGCGAGCAGGGGCTGCACCCCCACAGCGTGATTCCGCTGCTGCGGTCAGTATTGAAGGGCGCCGGACTGCCGGCCGAGCTGTACAGCAGCCATTCGTTACGCCGTGGTTTCGCCACTTGGGCCACCCGCAGTGGCTGGGATCAGAAGGCGTTGATGGGCTATGTCGGTTGGCGCGACGCCAAATCGGCACTGCGCTACGTGGATAGCACCGGAATATTTCCCGGGCAACTGCGCCCGTTCTCCCTAAGTCTGGAGGCTGAGGAGGTTCCGGGGCCGCCTAGTCCAGGCGCTCCGCCAAGTTGTTGACCAGTCGGAGTATCCGTCGCGTCGTGAACATTTCCATTTACGTATCTGCTGATTCTGGCGGGTTAGATCGCACTAGAGCGCGCGCTGCCTGTCGGACGAGAAACTGACGTGGTAGCTGACTCTGCCAATGGATGCCAGCCAGCATGGGGATAAAGTGGGCATCTAGTTGATACCAGGCAGATGACTCGATTGGCTCAATTTCGCTCAGCCCCTCCGACATTGCTCGCAAGAATTCTTCAGGTACCTCTGGGATGTCACCAATGGCCTCACCAGCACCATGCGCATGCAACATACCAGGGTCTGAGACAATCGAATCGTACCCTTTATCTGCGTTCCAGAAATTTGGTGTTGTGCCCTTTGCGCTGGGGACGACGTGATCGCGCAAGAACGAGTAACTGTCTTGCATGCCGAGCGATGCGGTCCATGTCAGCAAGATAGGAATTAGGGTAGAGGTGGAGCAGAACTCGTCGGCCATCTCCTCCTCTCCTTGCCGAATCAATATCGCCTCCTCAAAGGGAGCCGACATAGGCATGAACCTGCGGAGGTTGGTGGCGTAGCTAAGTCGTTGACACAGCCGGCGCACCCACTGTCGTGCTTCGTCGATTCGGTTGGTTGTAGCCAACAACAGCAGGGCCATGTGAATGTTTGCTGAATGATGGTCATAAGCCGGCAGCGCACTGCAACTATGGGTCTGTAGCAAAGATTCAATTCGGCGTGCGTAGCACTGCGCGATCATCAGTGTTTCCTCGGTCTGCTCCACTTGCAGCGAGCAGAGGCAGCCTTGCAGACCTAGTCGCCCCAACTCATCGAAGACTGCTTTGGACACGAGCAGGCTGTCCGGCAAAGCATTAGCGAACGCATCCTGCACCACGTAGTACGGTTCCAGGCGCTCGTGATAAGCGTCCGCGACGTTCGACAGCTGTGCCAACAGCTGAGCAAATTCTTTAGCTATGGCCGCATTGCCGGCAAGCATCTCATCATGTAATCCTGCCCAAACTGCTAACACTGCGTACTCGGCAAGCCTGTATGGCGCCAAGAGGTTCTTCTCGCCCTGTGCCCAGATCTGCAGGACACTCAATGCCGTTCGGATGCCACGTAGATTTGTGAGCAACTTCTTCGCTTTGGCGCCTTTGGTTTTGGCCGGCGCAGTGGCACTACTGACCAACTGATCAATTAAGACACGTCCGACAGAAGCACAGAGGTCCGGCGACACGACGTTAGCCAGCATCCGCCGAAGAAGAGTGCGGCTATCGGCAGGCAAAATGTACTCATTCAGCAGAAACTGCTCGGTCCAGAACGCCAGCGTTGAGCCATTCACTTGCTCGGCTTCTGTCCCATTCCTTGCACACCAGGATTCGAGGTATCCAGCTATGGTTTCGTTCAAGCTGGCTTTGAAATCGCCGTTTGTGACAACCAGAAGCTTCTTCTTGAGCTGCTGAAATTCCGGTGCGACATGGCTTCGCAGGTAGACATCCTCAACATCCTCAATGGACTGTCTAATGGCTTGTGGGCCCGAGTTCCACTCAGTTCGACCGATGTCTCCACATTTGACAAGCCAAAGAAATAGCTTGGTTTCACCATCGCTATCGGGACCAACAGAGGAGATATCGACTCCATACTGGCGCGGTCCCTTTTGGGCCCGATAGACCACCTCGTGGCCCATGCCGGACATCAGCAATGGCAGGAAAGCATCTAGTTCGCCTTCTTCCCGCATGAGTCCCAGAAAGTCTTCCAGAAGCAGACGGAGGCTGGTGTTCATCGCGCGTCTCTTAGCAAGTGGATGCGCTGAAGTTGTCCACGCATAGGGTCCGCAAGCTCGCTGGACGGCAGTTCAATAGAATGGCTGGCTTCATTCATTGGAACGATCTGCGGTGAACCGTAGGGCGTGCGGATCACGACTTTTCGGCCCTGGGCTACATGAACGCCACTGACCAAGTTGGCGAAGATAGAGCGTTCGGCTGCGTCGCGGAGTATCGCGCGGTTTAAGCGATGTTTGAGCGTCCTTAGGATATGCAGCTCGCTATCATTCGGACGAAGCTCATTGAGTGACGGAAGACGCCTTAACACTCGGTGCCACCGAAGTACGCTGGCGTAAACCTTTCTGTAGGCTTCGGCTTCAGGCGCTGATCGAGTACAGGTTTTTGCCTTTTCTTTCAAGAACTCATCAGTCGCTGCTGGGTATTCATCGAATAGGACCTGCAGCATTTGCTGTCCGAGATCAATCCGTTCCTCCCCAAGCGCTGACATCTCCGTAATGGTACCTATGAACTGGCACAACGTTGGGCCGTTAAGTGTTAAGCCCAATAGTCGTCTTGCGGCCTTGATTCGCCGTTCCGAGCCTGCTTTGACAAAGGCGTCGGAATCGAGTCCAACTGAAGCCTGTCCAGATGAGCAGCGTGAAAGGAGACTCCTGATCGCATCAAAGCTGGCATCTGGTCGGAGAAGCCAAGAGGTCAGAATGCAGGCGAAGTCTTCTGCATTGTCGCTAAGCGCTGCAAATGTGCTGCTGAATTGCTCAGCCACCCTGCACTCGGCAGTGCAGAGCTCATGGAGACACGAAACGGCGTGAGGACGCAGCGACTCCCCATAAAGCAAGCTTTCGATGGCATTGTCGACATGGTGGCACACTTGCTCATCCTTCAACGCGACTGAAAGTAGGCGCTGAACGATACGCTCAAGGGGCTCCTTGGTGACTCCCACTGTCGGCTGCTTGAGGTTATACAGTGCATTAGACATTGCTATGGCAGCATTTGGTTTACCTGCGTCCAGCGCTACAAGGAGGTGGCCCATAGAGGTGGGGGAAATATCCATAAAGCAAGCCAATGCTGCCCACGCTGATTGTCCTAGTTCCGCTGTGCAGCTGAACAGGAGGTCGGAGATATCCTTCTCTTGAGATGTAAGCGTCAATTGAGCGTCCAGCGAGTCAGCCGGCAGCATTTGAATCAGATAAACAAGCAGGTGGGCACCGAAACCATTCCCTGTCGTCAGCGTCAGTGCATATTCAGCAGCAGCCCGTGGGGAAGCAGGAGCGAAAGCGGAGGCCCATAAACGTTGGGATGCTTCATTGGCTTCGCTGGACGATCTTAGATTCTCTCCGATCTCAAGCCCAAGTGAGGGTTGCTTAGCGATATGAGGACGCAAGTGTTGCACGCACGTATAACCGAAGGATGAACCCAATTTTGACGCGTACGCTAGGAGGCGCAATGCATCTGCAAGTGGCAATGAGGGCAGCTTGCCGATCGCGGGAAAAACGCGACTGCAGCAGGTTCGCACCTTTTCGATTGGCCAGTTAATGATCGTATCAATCAGGTTGAGTTCGGTGGGGTGAGCGGCAGCTATACCCTCCCAAAGCTTGTCCTGGCCGCCACCAGAAAGAAGATCCCGAGCTATCACGTCGTAATCGGCCCATCGACCTTCGCGCAATGCCCGAATTGCCATGCTTAGCTTGCTATGCCCCACGGCCAGTCTCCACTACCTTTGCGATGAACGACTTACCAGTGATCCTGCAAACTGCATGAAATCTCGGGTGATTGCAAACGGACCTGCCTTGGCGGCGCCGGGGTGGTAGAGGTCATTGATTGCCTACTGGACTTGCGGCGATGACGCCTCAAAGATGCCCATCAGCGTCTTCCAGGCGGGGACTGGCCCCTTCATTTGGTCAACGGCAGTTTTCGGCCAAAGCTGCCATTCGAGGTGGTGGTATTTTGCCCCCAATCGACCTTGACTCGTCCATGATCCAGGCTCAGATGTGACTATTACGCTAGATGGGTGGCATTGCAGGCATCTGGGGAGTTGGCGGAGCAGCTTTAATCTTCAATACTGGCAATCGGCCTGTATCAACAAGAGAGCGCAGTGAGCATGGCAAGGAAGCGCAGAAAGAGCAGTAAGTCCGGCACATCCGGCGTATTAGTCCTTGGGGCCATCTTGATAGGCCTGCTCGCTTCCGTTCCCAAGATGGTGTGGTTTCTGCTGGGCGGCGTGGCCATCGTTGGTGTGGGAATCTGGTTGGTCGCAAAGGCCACCAATAAGTCCTCGGTTGAGCCTCCTCCTCCGGCCAAGCGGCAGCCTTCCCTGAGGACAGACCGGTCAGTTGCTGCCGCTAGATCTGCGCACGGTGAGTTGACGTTTTCTTTGGCGGAGGTTGTGCCACAGGAGGCCGCCTCAACTTCCCGTGTACAAAAAGCTCCGACGGCTACGAAGTTGGATAGCTCCGAGCTGTTCACCGTGACGCTTGAGGTGGTGGAGCGATCTTCTCATCGAATTCCCAGCGCGCCGGCGGATCTGACTGGTTCCAAGGTGCGCTGGCTTTCTGCCGGCGAACCCATCGAGATTGCCGGCGAGAAAATCCCAGGTGGCTTGATCTACGTCGGCGAGGATCGGAGCAGCCGCTATGGTTCCTCGGAACCCTCACTGATCAACCCAAAGCTGAAGGTCGCGCGGGGGATCGTTGATATCGCCGAGCGTCTCACTTCCTACTGGCCGAGCTATGACAGCATTTCCCCGGAAGCCCGGCGCGCCTATCTGCAATGGCTATCCAGTGGCCGAAAGGCGCCACATGCCAACATCGGCTACGTGTTCCTGTTCTTCTACGGTCTGGAGCGCAGGGTATTCGTCGATGCGAAGCACGATCCCGACGCGGCTTCCGAGATCCCGACCATCATTGCTGAGGTCGAAAGGCTGCTCTCGGTCTACGACGAGAACCATTCGTTCAACACCTACGCCAGCCGTTTCATCGACTTCCTCTGTCAGGGCAAGGTGGCTGCTCGGCGCTACCTGGATGCACCGCCGGCGCCGTTGCCTTACGGCTACGAAATGCCTATGGAGCTGCGCATCGGTCTGGGGCAGTTGGCTGTCGACAAGCAGCCTCTGCCGGCCGACTGGGCATTGGCTTGGGTACTGTCCGATCACAACATTGGAAAGCGGACACCTGTGACCCGCTGTGGGGAGGCATTCGCCCCGTTGTTCCGCATGCGATATGAGGAACGCCATGGTGCAGGCATCGTGCTTCCTCAGAACAAGACGCGCCTGCGGCTCCAGTACAACACCGCCTCTGCGGGCCTGCCTCCCCAGGAGCTGGATGGCTTGTCTGGCATTCCGGATGTCACCGCCACCTCTGCAGTCCGGAAGAAGCTGCAGCAGTTGGTCGACGAATGCACGGTGCTGTTGGAGCCCTACAGCCGTTATCTCGGCCGCAACCCTGATGCTCCAGATGCGTTGGAAGGACTTCTGCAGCTACCCGTTAGTCTGTGGCCGGAAAGTGCCCGTGCAGCGCTCGATGAGCTGAAGCAACGCATTGGCGATGGCATGGTGGTCATGAGCTTCGGTGAGCTGGCAGGTCGGCTGCAAAGTGCGGGTACCTTATCGAGAGACAAAGTGCTGACGCTCGCTCGGGCGTTGGAGTCCTTGCACATCGGCATTGAGCCGGATGTATTGGCTGGCAGTAGAACGCCCAAGGCTGAGGACAGCGTGGCGCTTTTTGCGACCCAGGCGGAAGACGGTGATCTGCGTGCATCGCCAGCTTACGCTGCTGCCTCTGTCACTCTGGATCTTGCCTGTGCAGTGGCGGCAGCCGATGGTGACACGTCGCCGAAGGAAATCATGCTGCTATCTCAGCATGTCGACTCCTGGAATCACCTGAGCGGTGCGCATCGCAAGCGCTTGAAAGCCCATCTGCGTCTGCAGCTGAACCAGCCGCCCACTCTGCAAAGCCTGAAGAAAAAGCTGGAACCACTGGCTGAGCCGGCGAGGAGAGTCGTAGCTGCGTTTCTTGCTCACCTGGCCCAGGCTGACGGCGAGGTCAGCCCTGCGGAAGTGAAGCTGCTTGAACGTGTCTATAAGACTCTGCAGTTGGACTCGCAGTCGCTGTATAGCGACCTTCATGTGGCAGCCAGTGGCAGTCCGGTCGGCTCGTCGCCGGCAACGCCTTCTGTACCTGGATCAACTCCATCGAAGCCCGCTGGTGGGTTTGCATTGGACCATGAGCGCATTGCTCAGCTGCAGCGTGAAACGGAACAAGTGTCTGCGCTGCTGGCACAGGTCTTCATTGACGAGCAGCCTGCTGAACTTGAGGAGACAGTCGTTGAGGAGGCCGTCGAGGACTCTTCCAGCATTTGCGGCTTGGATGCCGATCACTCGGCCTTCCTGCGTGTGCTTGTTTCCCGTGCCGAATGGGCACGAGATGAGTTGGAAGCGGTTGCTAGCGACATGGAACTCATGCTCGACGGAGCCTTGGAGCAGATCAACGACATGGGTTTCGAGCAGTTCGACATGCCGGTAACTGAGGGGGATGACCCCTTCGAAATCAACCCTGAGATCATGGAAAAACTACCGCTATGAGCAGCATCAGAGCCAAGGATCGCGATGCGGTCATCCAGTCCCTGCGCGCTGGCGTAGTGCCGCGTGCAGGTCAGCACCTGATTCAGGTGGGGCGCGTTGGGGAACTCGAGGCACTCATCCGTGACGTGGAGCGCCTCGCGGATAGTGGCTCCGCGTTCCGGGTAGTGATTGGCGAGTATGGGGCGGGCAAGACGTTCTTCCTCAATCTGGTGCGATCGATTGCGATGGAGCGCAAGCTCGTCACCATGCATGCGGACCTGAACCCGGATCGCCGCCTACATGCCACTGGCGGTCAGGCTCGTTCGCTGTATGCCGAGCTGGCCAAGAACCTGTCTACTCGAACCAAACCTGACGGTGGTGCTCTGCAGGGAATCGTCGAAAAGTTCATCGCACAGGCGAAGACCGAGGCCAAGTCTACTGGGCAAGACAGTGAGGCGGTGATTCGTGAGCACCTCGCTCAACTTACGGAGATGGTCAACGGTTACGATTTCGCCGATGTGATTGCTGCTTACTGCAAAGGCTTCGACGAGGGCAACGAGCAGCTCAAGGCAGATGCGATTCGCTGGTTGCGTGGCGAGTTCACCACCAAGACTGATGCCCGTGCTGCGCTGGGTGTGCGAACCATCGTTGACGATGCATCTGTTTACGATCAGCTCAAGCTGCTCGCGCGGTTCGTTCGGCTGGCAGGTTTCGGCGGCCTGATGGTGTGCCTCGACGAGCTGGTCAACCTGTACAAACTGTCCAACACACAAGCGCGCAACGCCAACTACGAGCAGATTCTGCGCATCCTCAACGACTCTCTGCAGGGCTCTGCGGAGGGACTTGGCTTCGTGCTAGGCGGTACGCCCGAGTTCCTCATGGATACCCGTCGCGGGCTCTACAGCTACCCGGCTTTGCAGTCGCGCCTGGCGGAAAACAACTTCGCCAAGTCGGGATTGGTGGATCTGTCAGGGCCGGTGATCCGCCTGGCCAGCCTGACGCCTGAAGATTTCTATGTGCTGTTGCAGAAGCTGCGCCATGTCTATGCGGCAGGCGAGAGCGAGCGCTATCTGCTACCCAATGAGGCATTGCCGCTGTTCATGGCCCACTGTAATCAGCGCTTGGGGGAGGCGTACTTCCGCACTCCGCGGACGACCATCACCGCATTCATCAACCTGCTCGCGGTGCTGGAACAGAACCCGGGGGCTGATTGGCGAACGCTACTGGGCGCGGTAGAGATTGCACAGGATCGAGGTGGTGAGTCCGACACCCAAGTGGATGCCGATGATGAGCTTGCCACCTTCCAACTCTGAGTCCGCAGGCTTCGAGTTACTCGAGCCAAGAATCCAACGCTGGATATGGTCAGAGGGCTGGACCTCACTGCGGGACGCCCAGGAACGCGCTATCCCCGCGCTCCTGGGGGCAGACCAAGATGTCATCATCGCGGCCGCGACGGCAGCTGGGAAAACCGAAGCTGCCTTTCTGCCCATTCTTACCAATCTCCTGCAGGGGCAGGACTCACCCGGGGCGGTGTTGTATATCAGCCCCCTGAAGGCACTGATCAACGATCAGTGGGACCGCTTGACCAGGCTTTGCGATGAGCTCGAACTGCCTGTCATCGCCTGGCATGGGGATATCTCGGCAAGCCGCAAGCATCGCTTTCTCAAATCTCCGGAAGGCATTCTGCTGATCACACCGGAGTCACTCGAAGCGCTGTTCGTGAACCGGGGAACCAGCCTCGCAGGGTTGTTTGCGAACCTGCGGTACCTGGTGGTGGATGAGCTGCATGCCTTCATCGGTAGCGAGCGAGGCAAGCAACTGCAGTCCCTGATGCATCGCGTGGAAACGATCATTGAGCGCCCTCTGCCCAGGGTTGGTTTGTCCGCTACGCTGGGCGACATGACACTGGCTGCTGCTTTCTTGCGTCCGGGTGCTCCCCATCAAGTATCAGTGATCGAGTCCAAGGGGAGTGGCCAGGTACTGAAGGTTCAGATCAGGGGGTACGCGGAGTCCCGACAAGACTTCTCGAAACCACTTGAAGGTGAAGAGGTGTTTTCCGCGGACCATGCCATTGCAGAGCACCTCTTCCAGGTGCTACGAGGCAGCAACAACCTCATCTTCCCCAACAGTCGCGCCCAGGTAGAGTGGTTTGCCGATAACCTGCGGCGGCAGTGTGAACAGGATGGCGTTCCGAATGAGTTCTGGCCGCATCACGGGAGCTTGGCGAAGGACATCCGAGAGGAAACTGAAAAGGCACTGAAAGTCGGTGGCCAACCCGCCACTGCCGTTTGCACCACGACCTTGGAACTGGGGGTCGACATCGGCAGCATCAAGACGGTTGCGCAGATCGGACCACCGCCATCGGTCGCCAGCCTGCGCCAGCGCTTGGGTCGATCCGGTCGCCGCCCAGGCGAGGCGGCGATTCTCCGTAGTTACTGCAAGGAGCGTCAGTTGGACGATGGCTCGCCACTGTCCGATCGGTTGCGCCAGGGCCTGGTACAAAGCATCGCCATGATCCGGTTACTGATGCAGGGCTGGTTCGAACCGCCCCGCGTTCAGGGCCTGCATTTGTCGACGCTGGTACAGCAATGCCTCTCGGTGATTGCTCAGCGCGGAGGTGCAACAGCCGCAGATATCTGGAACACGCTTATTCGGAGTGGTCCCTTCGCCGGGTTGGAGCAGGGCAGCTTCTTGAGTCTGCTTCGTTCTCTTGGCGAGCGCGATTTGATTACCCAGGAGGCGTCAGGCCTGTTGCTGCCCGGCGTACTGGGGGAGCGCATGATTAATCACTACGACTTCTACAGCGCCTTCGTGAGCAACGAGGAATTTCGCCTGGTGTGCGATGGCAAAGCACTGGGAGCGTTGCCCGTTTCCCGGCCGCTGACAGTCGATCAGCGCATAATTTTCGCCGGGCGACGCTGGCGTGTCACGGATGTGGATACCGAGGCCAAGGTCATTGCCGTAAGGCCGGATCCGGGAGGGGCTCCTCCATCCTTCGACGGGCTTGGCGCACGTGTACATGGTCGAGTCAGGCAAGAGATGAAGACGGTCTTGCTCGAGACTGATGCTTACCCCTATCTCGATACCACCGCCCAAGAGCTTCTGGCTCAGGCGCGCGGCGCATTTTCGGAGCTGGGGCTGGCGCATTCGAGCATGACGGAAAGCGGAGGCAAGACTTACCTGTTCACCTGGCAAGGCGATTGGACGAACGATGCGCTGGCCATCTTGCTAACGCATACCGGAGTGCCCAGTGAAAACGCCGGTCTGGTCATTGAGGTCGAGGGGGATCGGGCATCGCTTGAGAGCAGTCTGCGCGAGATCGCCGGATGGGACGGTATTGATGAGTCCACAATTCTGGCCGACGTGCAGAACATGGTGCAGGAGAAATGGGACTGGGCACTCCCGCCCGGGATACTCATGCAGTCGTACGCCAGGATGCAACTGGATTTGGACGGCGCAAAGGCCTTGGCGGTGGAGCTGTCGAGAAATCACAGCTGACAGTCTGCACTAAAAACGGATTTGACCAGCCGGAGTGGCTCGCTGCTGTCGACAATGGCGTGCATTAGGTCGCGCTTGCTGCGTGGCAGCAATTTGGCACAGCGCTTGGCCGTGGCCTTGATCGCGGAGTTATTGCCGTGGATAAGAGCGAAGCGGAAGAGGGCGGAGTTGGCTTCTTTTGGCTCCCACGGCTAGCAGTGGGCTGCGCCGTTTGTCGTGATACAGCAGCGTCCTGGAGTAACATGCGTGGCCGGGACACAAGAGAGGGAAAACCTTGGTCGGATTCGAAGAGGTGCGTCCACTGGAGGGGATGTGGGCGCCGCTGCAGGTACGCCTCGATCTGAGGCTGATGTTCCAGCGCTGGTTGTCGCGTTCGAGTCACCAGCGTCCTGTCTTCGGGCCGAACGGAGTGGTCGACGAGCTGAGCATCCTCGACTTGTGCCAGCACTACCGATTGGAGTATCTGGGCGGCGCAAAGGACGTTGCCAAGAACTGGGACGAATCGGAGCAGCGCATTGCTGACGGCGGCCCCACGTTCGACGACCTCGCGCGTAAGGGCTGGGTGTTCTTTGACGGCGGCCGTTGGATTATGCAGAGCGCGCCTCCAGGTACGTTCTCGCACATCAACTATCCGAGCCCAAGCACGAAGACCTTTCTGACGGGGCTCGCCAAGGCTCAGCTCATTGCGAAGACGGATACGCCTCCTACCCACGCTCAAGCGCTTGCAGCCAGGATAAGGGCCGAGAACTGGCTTGAATTGCACATTCCTACTAAGGATCCGGACTGGCTTGCATGCCGGCTTTGGGAACGACTGTGCCCGCAGCCTCTCGCGGACGAGGCTAGTTGTGCGTCAGCATTGCTGGAAGCTGATGCCGAGGCTGTAGATAGAGCCTTCTTGGAGTGGTCTGTGTGGTGTGACGTCCTTGGCGGTGCCGGCAGATGGGACATGGGCTGGGGGCCCACTGAGATGCGGTACTGCCGCGAGGCGGCTCATCGGGCCTTGGAGTGCCAGGCCCTTTGGGGCACCTGGGACAATGATGCCGCGCGATACGCGGACGTGCTCGAAACGACGTTTGCAATTCCGCAGGACCGAGTGCGCTATGCCGGGTCTCCGAGGAAAGTGCCGCCACGGACTCTGGTGTCTCGGGTGGACTGGCTGAAATGGCCCGAGGTCGAACATCTCATGATGGAACGGCTCGGCGCGAACACGGTCAGCTTTGCATTTGGCCTGCTTTGCTCCGAGCTTGAGAAGACCGACATCGGACCCAGCATCACGGCTGCAGCGTCGACGGCTTTATCGTTCGCAGTTGACCATCCGATGGCATTGCAGCAATTCCTGTTCCGAGTCGAAGCCGCACCAGCGTTATTGGTAGACATGCTGATGCATCAGTGCACTGCCTGCCTTGCTGCCAAGTTGGCCATTGAGTGGCGCCCGGAATCAGGGCGGCATAGTGACCGCAACCTGAGTCGTGAAGCCCAGACCAAGGCGTTTGTGGTCCAAGACGCGCTGTCGCTCCTGGGCTATCACTTGGACAAGGGCACGCTTGACCTTGAGGAATGCGCGTCTTTGCTTACCTGGTGCTATGACAACGACGCTGGTGGTAAGCGGGCAATTGCAGATTCGAGGAGGAACGTCGGGCGACAGCTTCTCGGGATCGTCGCAAGGGGAAATGAAGCACTTCAGTCTGCTGTACTGCAGCACCTCATAGGCCAGGCGGCCTATGAGGACAACGTGCCCCGGGCGCGGTTTGCGGGAGTGCTCTACGGATTGGATTGCCTTTCGAACGCGCCCGCTATCGACGCTTCGTCAATCGTCGCACTTTACTCAAAGTTTGCGCGCGACCTGACCCTGGATTGGACCGACGCGTCCAGCTTGTCCGCAGAACTGGCCACGCGACTCGTCACGACTGCATTCGGACAATCCGTGTCCGACCGCGATGCGCTCTTAGTCCCATTCGATAGCACAAAGCTGCTGCGAGAGACGCCGGACGGTGAGAGGCCATCCTTGCGCTTCTCCATTGCTCAAACCCTAAGAGGGCACGTGCGGTTGCTCGCGCGCGCTGCGGCCGGTTGGACTGACGGAGCCGTGCCGACGGAGCTTTGTGACGCGCTCCAAGCGCTCATTTCGCGCAGTGTCATTGAGCATACCGAGAAAGGGCGCGTCGGAGCCCTCACTGACAGGTACAGCCCAAACCGCATCCTTGCACGTGAAGAGGGCTCGCCGGCCGAAGACATAGCGGCCGCATGGCGACGGCTCGACGGCAGTCATCAGGAAGGCATGCTGCAAGCGCTTACCCAGTCTGACGACCCGGTGCTACTTGCCGAGCTTTGCCAATACCTCCCTGCGGCGGCAAAGCCCAGCATCCAAGCGAGGTTGCGGCAGCTGACGCCAGGAGAGGCTTCAGCGCTTTGGACCTGGCCCGAACTGCAGCACCGCATCGAGTCCTTGTTGGTCGCTGGCGAATACGAGCTTGCCCGTGAGCATATGGATGAAGCCGAGCGGGACTTGGACCGCGCGCCACCGCAGTTCCGGCTTGGCCTTTTTGGCCTCGGACTTCAACTGCTTCTGCAGGAGAAGAACTGGACTGCACTCGATGGAGCAGTCGTCCCGGCGACGCTGGATGTGCCCACGACGCGACAAGCGCAAGACCAACTGGAATTCTACAGAGCTACTTCCCAACTGCTGCGCCCGAACGGCGATTTGGCAGGTGCTCGGATCGTGCTGCAGCGACTCGCAGCGCGTCCTGGTGCGGCCTCTTCATATAAGGACAACATCTTTGCGGTTGCCATTCAGCAGCTTTTGGGGCCCAACCTTCATCCGTTGACCGGTGCGGACAAGATTACCGGCGAGGGCCTGCTTGCGGAAATGAATGCTGTGGTTGCCGTGGACGAGAAGCAAGCCAGCAGCAACTTACTAGCCAACCGTGCGCTTCTCATGCTGGCCTTGCAAAGGCCCGAGGATGCATTGGAGAGCGTGGCTGCGCGTCGTCAGGAGAAGCGAAACCCAGACCTCGAACTCGTCGCCGTACTTGCAAAGTCCGAGATAGGGCTCCGGGGCGAGGCAATGGCGATATTGGACGCAGCCATCACAGAGTTCGGTACTGACGACCGACTTATTGCGCTCAAGAACGACCTCCAAGCTGGTGACGCTACGCCCAGTGTCGCTTCGGCATCAGTCGTCGTCGATTCGATTTCATCCATCCGGGCCGCCTTGCAACAGTTGACCGAGCTTCCGCCTTCCCAGGTTGGTGACGTACTCGGCCCCCCAGGCCGCGGAGTTCGAGGCTATCTCATACGGCAAGTCTCACGTGCAGTTGCCGCACTTCAACACATGGCGGCGATGTTACGTGACCGGAAAAATCCGGAGGACGAGGCAAGGTTGGAGGACGACCTCAACACCGCCATGAGGGAGGTGCTGGGGGCTTCGCTCGCAGTGGCCAAGTGGGATGTGGCTGACCAGGCGCTCGGTGGCGTCACTGCAAATGGCAATCCCGGCGAACGGGACGCTGTTATCCGGGTATCTGGTCAGGAAATATCTATCTATGAGGCGCTCGTCTGCTCCGGGCTTGACCGGACAAATATCAAGAAGCATTTCGACAAGCTGTTGTCGTACGGCATCTGTGACATCTATTTCCACGTCACTTACTCTTACGCGAAGGAGCTCAATCCTCTCCTCGAGTATGTCGAACAAATGCTCGAACACGAGGTGCCTTCGGGGCTCATATACCTCGGTTGCGAGTCTCTGGGGCCTCCCGATTACGAGACAAGCGGGTATATCGCGACCTATCGTGTCGACCACCGGGAGGTCGCGGTGGCGTTCTTGATTGTTGACCTTAAGGGCTCGCGGCCTCAGATGGCTGACGCGGCCGCTCCAACGACTCAGTCGACCGCACAGATGGGACATCCTCTGACAGACTGACTGTTACCATACTGGCGGTGTTGACTCGGTAGTTCGCCGTACGGCTGGTAGGGTGGCTCGCGAAGCTCTGGCAGACGTGGATGAATTGATCGAACAAGCCCAGCGGACAAACAAAATAGTGGCGCTCAACCGCCGCCGATCGAAGAATGTTTAGTGACGGCCGTGCCATGAGGGGAGTAGCGCCTCTGTTCTTCAGCCATTGAAATGACGACGGATTTAGATCTAGTCGCGGTGGCTGTTCATTTCGATGATCCATCGGGCAGAAGCGCTAAGCCACGCCCTCAGGGCGCGGCACTGGTAAGCTGGTGTTAATCCCCCTCACTGCTCTTCAGAAGTCTGAAAGTCACCCAAACTCATTCGAACCGCTCATCAATAACCTGATCCCGCTCATCCTCTGATTGCCGATCACGGGCGATCTCTCGCGCCAGTTGGCCCTTGGCTTCGGCCACATACGGTAAGAGTGCGGCCGGAATCATCCCCTCAAGATCATCGAGTAAGCACGCGTTCGACTCCATCAGTGCAGCGCGAGAGCCACTCCAGCTCGACGGCCTGAACCGGTCAACCAATACCGCCAGAACGTCAATAGGTTCGGGGGCGTTAGCCAGGAGCACCGTAGCCTGTTCAGACCAAACCTCCGGGCCACTTTCTTCCGGACGACGCTTGAATGGGACGAATGACGCAGCGAGCGGGTAACGTACAGTGCTATCTCCATTGCACCACTCAATCAGGTGCTCACAGGAGATCTCACTTGCTGGGTTGGGGCCACGATCGCGTAGCTGCTTGAATAGCCGGACACCTGCCTTTTGCCCGTCCTCACCCCCCTCGAACAGTGCCTCCAGCACGCATATTGGCTGGGCGCTGAGCAGGACCTGCAAGAGGTGGGTATTGTGGAACGCAAAGGTTTCATTCGCCGAAACGGCCAGCCTCAATCGCGTTGCAACTTCGGCCGCGATAGCACCCTGACCCGCCCCGGCCAAGGAGGTGCGCGCGATTTCCGCCACCTTATAGTCACTGCGCTGATTGTGCTTCCTTAACATGACATACCTCAGCAGCTCACGCCCGGCTTCAAGGGTTTCTAACTCATGCGCCCGTTGTTCTGTACGGTTTGAGTAATAGCGCATGGACAGGATCTCTACTGCCACGTCGAAGCCGTCTGGCTGGTCCGCGATCTGCATGAGCAAGTCTTTTAGCTCTCCACCGGACAATTGATCCGTAGTCCGTCCGAGCGCCAAGTTGCGATACATCCAGATTGGGGCCAGGCCGGCGAGGAGCGCTTGCTTTAGCCGTTGGGACCCACGCTCATCTAGCGGCATTGCCGATTGCAGCAGTGGGAAGAACGCGCCCAACGCTGGCTGATGGAGCGCAGCATCCAGAAGCTCTTGCACAAGGTCACGGTCTCGATCCCAGAGCTCGGCAAGAAAGCCTCGTAGCACGCCGGAATCACGCTGCTCTACCGGTACGCCCTCGAAACCCTCCACCAGCTTCACCCATGTGCTGCGGGGGGCATTCGTCCTACTGGCGAGTCCGTTGCCGAAACTCCAGGCCAGGTTTCCGCCACGGAGGAGGTCGGGTATGAGTCCGTCTAAGACGATTTCATTGGCGGCTACGGCTTCGCCAAGCTCGCGGGCGATCACCCCAGGCCGCTCGAACTCGCTTTCCACCTCACCTTCCAGCTCCATATCCACCAGATCAAGCCCGTCGGTACTGTTCCTTAGCACCATCGCTCGGACTCGTTCGGGCAGATTGGATGGCCTCAACTCGGCTTCTAAAACAGCCAGGCGTTCGGTGCTTTGCGCAGTTAGCCAGTCTCGGTCGTAATGCATGGTCTCAGAACAGGCCGCCCATCCCTTATTCCAGAACCCCTCGGCCGCAAATCTGCGGAACAGGTGCTCCAGCTTGTCCAACACCCGTACCTCGGACCACAAGGCGCGAAAATGCCGGGAGAGCAGGTCGCGAAGCTCCACTTTGACAACGATGTCTTCACTGAACGCCAATCGCTCAAGGAAATCCAAAACGGCTTCGTACCACTGTGTTATGTCCTCAGCGCTCGTGGGTTGGTAGCCGTAGTCCCGTGATCGTGCTCCGAATTCAAACTGATGACTCGAGCTGAAGCTCGAAGCTTCTAGCATCTTTTCTAGCGCCCCGAATCCGAGCGAGCGCTGTCTCGCTTCGTTGGATCGGATCAATCGTTCGATGAGGGCGAGCCGCTGCTCGACGCTGGCGTGCGTTCCAGAGAGATAGATGGTGAACAGCGACAGGAAGATATCGGCGGTTTCCTTCAGCTCTTGCTCATCCGCGCCATCCATCGCAGCTTGAACAAGCGCGAAGGCACTTCGTTCGAATAGGCCTGGTTCATACGCCAAGGAACGCAGCAGCGACTGATATCGCCGCCATACTCGCGCCGCTACATCCACGCCTCCATCTTCGGCACGTTCTAAGACCGCGAGCGCCCGTTCAGGTAACACCGGCGCAACGTTCTTGAACATTCCGTGGCGAAATTCGCTAAACGATGTTGCATCGCCTAAGAAACCACCTGGGGCAAGCCAGCCCTCCACAATGGCCATCGCTCGCTCATGTTCGTGCAAATACGAAAGCCGGCGCGAGAACGACAGCGCAAGGCGCTCTGTTCCGCCCGACACGAGTTGCTGATCGATCAGGTCAGCTGGCGTGTCCTCCAGTGCTCGGGCGGCAAGACGGTTGGCGATAGCGTGCGGCAATACCGCTCGCCAAACACTGCGTTGCTGGACGAGGTCTCGACGCTGCAGCTCACCGACATGTCGAAAGAGTTCGCGAGGTGTTTCATCGGCAAGCACGGCTAGGCGCAAAAGCTCTGCTTCATCTCCTGTGAACGCTTCGCCTTGGAAGGAATACACAAGTGAGCAAGCCTGTGCCGCGCGAAGCAGGGAGTCGTTTGGCTCGTGCCGCTGCTGGAAAAGACGAATGAAGAGTTCGTCGTCCGAAAGGCCTGCAATCGTCTCGGAGTGTCCCACTGTTCCAGCAAGGGCAATTGCAATGCGGGCATTGCCGCCGGATGCGTCTGCAATTGTGCGAGCGTCGACCTGAGATAGATGAGGGTAACGACGGGCAACAAGCCGCTCGATCAGCTCAGGTGAAGAGGTGTCGAGGGTCACGACCTGAGTTGCTTCGGGCTGATCGCCGCGTACGTCGTACTCAACCGTGATGAGACTAACGGTGCTACCTGGCGCGGAGCACAGATCCGAAAGCCGGCGATGGAGATCGGGTGGGCAATTGTCGATGACGACGACGACTCGCATGCGGTTGGCGATCAGATCCGACACCAGCCCAGTTGGCTGGGGATTGGGGTTGTCCGACAGGTTGGTGTAGACGGCAAGAGATGAGGGAAGAGGGCGCGAACCTATTCGGGCATCAAATAAGGCTTGGACGAAACGGGTCTTACCAACGCCGGAGAGGCCGACCAATCGTACGATTTTGCCAGGTTGAAGCAGCTCATCTCGCAACTCATCTATGGCGTCAGCAACTGGTTTAGCCACAGCGTCACGGCGATTGCCAAGATTCAAGCGGAGCTTGTCGTCGAGCAGGTACTCGGCCCCAACGCCCTCGATCGCACCACTCCACGCCCCATAAGGATGCCAACCGGGATGAGAGCGACCTATCTTCTCCTTGACCCAGACAACGAGGCCCGGGTGACGCCGTACCCAAGTGGCCAAGCGAGTGCGGTCGTAGAAGTCGACGTGAAGTTGATCGGCGTTGGGCATACCAACCAAAGCCAATCGCATAGCCGCTCTCCGATTGTTGAGCGCGATGTCCGCCGTGGAGCCATGTGAACTCACGATAATGTAGGAACCGCGCGCATTGGCCAGTTCCTGAATGACAGGGCGAATCGGACCATTATTTGGACACATCTCGGCCAGAATGGCCGCCCTCGGCATGTCCGGTGTCTTAACCTGGAACCCCGTATTGGCGCGGGGGATGAAGCCGTCTATGTCTGTCCCTGAAGGCAAGGCGACACACACATCTAAGCCACCGTCGGCGGCAGTCTGATTGCCACCCCAGGTGACGGCTACAGGAGAAGGCCCTTGGCTCGCCAGTTCAGCCTCGCACAGGCGGCCTACGAGCTCCCGCAGATCCTCGTCGTTCAACCGCACAATATCGTCAGGTGTTACGTCGAACATGGTTTTGAAACCGTCTTTATCGGGTCGTGCCGTTGTTAATAGTTCAGCGGCTGGAAAGCTAGCCACTTTACACGTCCGAAACGGGACTTTTACTGGTTAATTGAAGAACCCAGATCGAGCGGCCTAGGGTTAGCAAATGCCGCGGTGATCATCGGTAGGCTACAGCCGCACTTCGAGGAATTCAGACACTAGTTGAGTCCGATCTTTACGTATGATCCCGACCCTGCTGGTCCGGCCCGATCCCTTCACTAGGAACTGAATTGCCTGTTGGACGGCCTCCAGTTCGGTGGGCGCGCTGAGTTGAGGAATGACTCAACGCTCTGCCTCTGGCCCTTTAACTACAGCCCCGTCAGGTCGTCCTCCCTGGCGGGGCTTTTTCTTGTCTGCGGGCTGGGAACTCATCATTGAATCTCTTCGGCGGGGCAGGCGGCAGGCAGAAAAAAGCCAGTCACGATGACTGGCTTTTTTTCCATTCGGTGTGGTTGCTCAATGCCCGGTAGCCGCCTTGCCCGCACGCTCCGGGTCGTAGCACCCGGCCTGTTCGAACACCAAGCGGATCTCATCGAGCACCGCCGGGTCCTCGATGGTCGGCGGCACCGCCACCTCTGGTGTCTTCGCCAGGGTTCGCAGAGTCTTGCGCAGGATCTTTCCGGAGCGGGTCTTGGGCAGGCGCTTGAGGATGAATACCCGGCGCAGAGAGGCGATTGCCCCGATCGCTTCGCGTACCCGCACCACCAGTTCGCCTTCGAGCTGCTCGGGCTCCGCCTGGACGCCCTGCGTGAGGACCACGAAGCCCACCGGCACCTCACCCTTGAGCTCCTCGGCCAGTGCCACCACCGCGCACTCGGCGACCGCCGGGTGACTTCCCAGGGCTTCCTCCAGGCTGCCGCTGGAAAGCCGGTGGCCGGCGACGTTGATCACATCGTCGACACGGCCCATGACGAACAGGTAGCCGTCCTCGTCCAGATAGCCACCGTCGCCACTGCAGTAGTAGCCCGGAAAGGCACTCAGGTAGCTGTCGGCGAAACGTTGCGGATCACCCCACAGGGTGCTCAGGGTGCCCGGCGGCAAGGGCAGGCACAGGGCGATGTTACCCGGCTCGTTGGCCGGCAGCGGCCGGCCTTCGTCGTCGAGGATTTCCAGTCGGTAGCCGGGCAGCGGGAAGCTGGCCGAGCCCGCTTTCATCGGAAAGTTGCCAAGCCCGCGCGGGTTGCCGGCGATCGCCCAGCCAGTCTCGGTCTGCCACCAGTGGTCGACCACTGGGCAGGGCAGGAAGCTGTGCAACCATTCATAGGTCGGTAGATCGAGGCGTTCGCCAGCGACGTACACCGCCTTCAGGCAGGACAGGTCGCGGCCGCTGGCCAGGCGCACCTGCGGGTCCTCGCGCTTGATCGCGCGGAAGGCGGTAGGCGCGGTAAAGAACACATTCACCCGGTGCTCGGCGATGACCCGCCAGAAGGCTCCCGCATCGGGCGTGCGCACCGGCTTGCCCTCGTAGAGCACGGTCGTGCAGCCGCGAATCAGCGGGGCATAGACGATGTAGGAGTGGCCAACCACCCAGCCGATGTCCGAGGCCGCCCAGAACACCTCGCCAGGCTGTACGTCGTACAGCGCCTGCATGCTGAAGTTCAGAGCAACCGCATGGCCGCCATTGTCACGCACTATCCCCTTGGGTTTTCCGGTGGTACCGGAGGTGTAGAGGATGTACAGCGGGTCGGTAGCTGCCAGCGGTACCGGCGCCACCGGCTTGGCGCTGGCGAGTAGCACCTGCCAGTCGTGCTCGTGGGGCCCGCGCAACTTGGCACGGGCCTGCTCGCGCTGCTCAATCACGACCTGTGGCGCGGTTCCGCCAGCAAGCTCCAGGGCCTTGTCCAGCAGCGGCTTGTAGGGCACCACGCGGTCGTACTCGATGCCGCAGCTGGCGCTGAGCAATACCTTGGGCTGGGCGTCGTCGATGCGCACGGCCAGCTCGGCTGCAGAGAAGCCGCCGAACACCACCGAGTGCACCGCGCCCAGGCGAGCGCAGGCCAGCATACCGACCAGCGCCTGGGGGATCATCGGCATGTAGATGATCACCCGATCGCCACGCTCGACCCCCAGCGCGCGCAGCATGCCGGCGCAACGGGCTACACGTTCCTGCAACTGGCGGTAGCTGATGCGCTCCTGGACGCCGGTCGCCGGCGAGTCGTAGAGGATCGCGCAGCGCTCGCCGGCGCCATTCTCGACATGCCGGTCGACCGCCAAGTGGCAGGTATTGAGTTGCCCGTCGGGGAACCAACGACCGTTACCGGAGGGCTCCGCCGCAAAGATCTGGCTGGGGAAGCGGTACCAGTCCAGCTCGGCGGCCTGTTCGTGCCAGAACCCCTCCGGGTCGTCGGCCGCGCGGGCGTAAGCGTGCAGGTAGGCAGTCATGGGGTTTCTCCTGATTCTTGGAGTTATCTCGGCGGCCCGCAGGGACCTGAAACTATCCTCTCAGCCGGTTCCGGCAGTCGCTTGACCTCCGGGCACGACTACTTGACCTTCGACAGCGTGCGGAGTCCTCCTTCAGGCGGGACTGAGCAGGCACCAGGATTTTGCTGTGGCGCAAACGGTGCACCGACACAGCTCCTTAAAGAAAAGTAGCTTCGAAAACGGGCAGGCTGTCCAGGGAAAGCGCCCTTGGTTTCAGCACAAATGCGGCAGCAGCTTAAGCAAGTCACCATAACGCGCCGAGGTGAGGAGCACCGTTCCCCATCAGAGCGTCTGCGCGCCAGGGGGGGGATGCGGGTGCTTGACATTAGAGACGATCGGTCTAATTATTGAGCCATACATCCTGGCCCCCAGGGAGGCTTGGCTTATGGCCCACTAAATGGGGTCTCGTATGTAGAACACAGTGCGCGAGTTGGCTGGGCAGCGCAGGGTCCTGTTTACAGTTTCCAACGGTCACGCGGGCATAGCGCGCTTCTCGAGCAAATGAGTCAGCTCCCGCGGCAGCAGGTAGGCCTGATGGGAGTGCGACTAGTTCGAGCGATCGAGTGCGGAAACGGTCATCCGCCGGCCTGAACTACCGAAGGCTTGTGCCCCATAGAGGACTGATGCCGCTGGCAATCAAGTCTGCGGGCTGTCTTGCCTGGGAAGGTCTGCGCGGCACCCAAACAAAAAGGAGATGAATGGCATGCGGCAGTCCCAGGCCATGAGCCTAATAGCAACCGTCGCTCCCTTAATCCTCCAGCGAACCAGAGCGCTCTTCGGAATACATAGATCTTGGCAGGCCTTACAGTTTTTAATTTTAAGTAACAACGCAGCAAGAATAAGCCTATAAAGCGTCGATATATGCGAGCCACTCTAATGGCAGAACCAAAGTACCTCCTCTATCTTTGGCCACTTCTCTGCATTGGCGTGTATCACATTAGCCATGCCACGTAAGGCTACATTAGAGATTACGGGTGCTTTGGTTCAAATAAGAAAGTTTTTGGCAGACACCAAGCTAAGCAATCCTGGTAAAACCCAAAAACAAATTAGTCGCTACAGAAACTCTAACTGGACTGACTGAAAGATCGCCACAGCACTCGAATGGTGCCTGTTTTCACCAATTTCGAATGCCTAAATTAGTATGCAGCGAAACCATGATCCTAAAGGATATGCATGTTTTTTACAGCGACAAGGACATTATCGCAATGATTTCGGACATGACCCTATTTAGTGGTTGCGCCTGCCATGAGCGCTCCAGACAATCGGCCTCGACAAGTTCTAATGAGGTGATCAATGCATACGGTGGCATTGGTAGTTTACCCGCAGTTTCAGTCTATGAGCTTAGCGGTTGGATCAGTGTTCGAATGCGCCAATCTATTATATGGTGAGCAAGTTTATATATTTACCTTGGTATCCGAGACTGGGGGGGCTGTAGTTTCATCCCAAGGCTTCTCGGTGAATACCGAGAAGCTTGTAACGTCTGGCTACGACACCATTATTATCAGTGGATTCCTGGAGCTAGGATTACCCAGCCGAGGACTGCTGAATAGCCTATCGACCCTCAGCAACCAAACACGACGCATTGCCTCGTTATGCACGGGTATTTACGCGCTCGCTGAGGCCGGGTTACTGACAGGTAAGCGTGTGACGACTCATTGGCTACACGTGCCAGAGTTCAAGAGACGTTACCCTGGCGTACAGGTAGAAGAAGATCGGCTGTTTGTGGTTGACGGAGAGATCTGGACCGGAGCGGGAATGAGCGCCGGAATCGATCTTGCAATGGCCATGGTCGAGAACGATCTCGGTCGGGACCTGGTCCGTCGGGTCGCACGCAAATTGGTTATCGATCAGCGACGAAGCCCAAAGCAATCTCAACTCTCCGCTTTGCTTGAGCTCGATCCTAAGTCTGACCGAGTACAACTGGCATTAGCTTATGCACGTGAGCATCTCCATCGGGATCTATCAGTTTCAGTGCTAGCAAAAGTTGCAAAGCTGAGCCCAAGACAGTTTAGCCGGGTATTTCGTGAAGAGACTGGAAAGACCCCGGCGAGAGCCATCGAGAGTCTGCGGGTGGAAGCCGCGCGAGTCATGATGGAAACGAGTCGCCATCCGATAGAAGTGATTGCTCGGGAGACAGGTTTCGGAGATCGCGAGCGTATGCGGCAAGCTTTCTTGCGAGCCTACGGCAAGCCACCGCAGCTAATGCGTAATGCATTGCACGAATGTGCCAATGGTGAGTCTTAAACATCCTATGCGGTTGACCGACCACCTTGGTTAGATAGACCAGGATGAAATCAGTCTGGCCGTCGTTCGAGTTCGCAATGATCTTTCGGCGTGGAGGCGTGAATTTCCGCTCGGCGATCTTTAAGCATGCCACCATTGCGCCGGTTCAACACGGCGGTCATCTCGGCAAGAATAGAGGTGGCAACACTTTCTGGCGTGTCACCCCCGATATCCAGGCCAATGGGGAAGTGCAGGCGCTCAAACGCCGATAGTTCTGGACCTAGCTCGGAGAGCTCAGCGAGTAGGCATTCGGTACGATCACGCGGACCTAGCTGTCCTATATAGGCTGGGCAGCCCCGCAACAGGCCTCCGAGCCAGTGACGGTCTTGTTTGTAGCTGTGGGTCATCACCGCGACTAATGCACCGTCCGTCACTTCATCCAGGATGTAGGGCGGCTGGGCATCCACATGTAGCACAGCGTCAGCATGGGGAAAACGCTCTTTGCGAGCGAAATGGGCGCGGCTGTCGATCACTGTCACATGCCAGTCCTGCAGTTTGGCCATCAGAACTAAGGGCTGGACATCGTTCCCAGCGCCAAAGATCACGATGCGACGCTGGGGCGGAAGGTACTCGAAGAAGACTTCCACTTCGCCATGTGTATTGTGATAGGTGCGTAGGGCCGAGTGGCCTTGCGCCAACGTATCGGCGAGGTCTCTGCGTACTTGGGCCTCGAGGGCTGCATCCATCAGGTGCCCGTTGTTAGGTTGATCGGGGTGCAGTAGCAACTGATCCCCAACTCTGACGCGGGCATTGCGGTAACTCGCTGTAACGCTGGCCAACGCGCCGGCCCGCCCACTTCGGCGCACCCAGCGCAGTAGTTCGAGTGCTGGCAGCGGTTTGTCCGGGGTGTGGCGTTCAAACAGTACGTAGACCGTGCCGTTACAGCCGAGGCCTAGGGTGAGTGCTTCGTCCTGATCGTCATCGGTGTCTTGAGTGGCGGTACTATAACGACGCACCACCGACGCTCCGCTATCGGTCAACCACCATGCCTTCTTTGCCACCTCTGACTCTAAGCAGCCTCCACTGATACTGCCAACGGTAGCGCCGTAGAGAGGGATAAGCATGCGTGCACCGGGTTGGCGATAAGCAGAGCCTTCGACCTTGACCACTGTAGCGAGCACGGCTTCTCCATTCTCCCGTTCAAGGACAGAGAATGCGGCCAGTAGAGCAGTCGTTCCCGTGAACATAGACTTCTCCCATGATCTTGCCCATGTGCCGCATGAATTACCGTGCTAGTCGTGATTTATGATCCTGGACACGGCGCGCCAGCACTGGTCCAAAGCTTCATGGCTTTAACGAGTTCAGCGTGAGTTCCTGGCGCGGGGACTCGTCCGGGTCCAGGCTCCCATGCCCACCTGACCAGTGGGTCGTCATTCACATGATGATTGAACTCCCTCTTGAATGTTTCGAGGTCGTCACGCCCTCCCCGAGCGGCTAAGAAGCTGTTTCTCCGCGGATCGAGCAATTGTTCACAAAGCTGTTGAGCGGTCATGGTTCTCATCAGGATCATGGTCGGAGGTGGCATGTGCCAAACGAATCCGGGCATCAAGTCGTTTGCGGCGCCTGGCGGCATCCCGGGTGCATCGCCGTTTACGTCCTGATGGCAACTCCTGCAATTGACAGGCTGGGCTGTGTTAGGGATTTGAACAAATTGTTTGCCGTCTACCTTCAAGTGCAGGTTGTGTACGGAAGAAATATTCATGGGGTGCAAGCGACTGTCCTCACCCACCATCGGCCGTTGAACACCAGATTTAATAACCCCATGACAATTCACACACCGCTGATGTGTCATCACTTGATGTATGTAATTGAACGCTGTTTCCGGTGAGGGAGCGTTTACGTAGTCCTGATAAGGGTCGGCGTGTGAAATTCCGGAGAACACGAATATCGCCAATGCACTGATTGTCGGAAACAGTTTAGCCATGGCTAACCTACCTTCTTTTCAAGCGCTTTAAGAATGTGATCCGGCCTCATGGGAAGGTCCCGAAGCCTGACTCCTATCGCTTGATAAACGGCATTTCCAATAGCTGGGGCTATACCTATCACTCCAGGCTCCCCCAGACCGGCGGGAAACTCGCTACTCTCGATAAACTCAATGACAATCTCAGGTATTTCGTTCATGCGGATAGGTGTATAGCTATTCAAGTTCACATCGCGAACTTGTCCGTTGACGAATTCCGTTTGTTCATTAAGGGCCAGGCTGACACCCCACAGTGCCCCTCCCTCTAATTGAGCACGTGCGCCATCGGGGTGGATGATTACGCCCGCATCCACCACCATCACCAGTTTCTTGACATGGATGCTCCCATTATCCGGATCGACCCTGACATGGGCTGATGTGGCGATAAGAGCAGCATTCGTGCGCTCTTGTCCTGATGACAAGGCAATGCCTATGCCTTCGTTCGGTTCCAACGTAGAACCATAATTAATTTGTTTTTTCAGCACCTCAAGTACATGTTTAAGTCGGAGGGCGCCACCAACCGTCTCAGGTGGTATTCCTGCTTGTTTGCCTTTGCCATCCAGCATTTGTAAGCGGAACTCAAGAGGATCGACGCCGGCGCGATGGGCTGACTCGTCAATAAAGGATTCAAGTCCCCAGACGATCCACCCTTGACCGACAGATCTCAGCCACCCGGGAAGAAATGTCCTTTGGGCGAGGTCGTTCTTTATAGCGCGAACTCGATGGTTTTCCATGGAATACCAATGATCGGCGCCACTGGTTGAAAATGGATCGACTTTACCTTTTTTGTCTACGCTGTCGGCCAATACCATCGGCGCCATCGTCAAAGTCGGCCAGCCTGCGGACAAAGCATGATCAAGGGCGATCAGTTGGTTGGCCTCTGTGAAGTTGGCCTTGAACCGCTGTACAGATGCTGACCGTACTTGATCGAAACGCGAGTCGTCTTCACGCGTAAAGATCAACTTCACCGGCTTGCCAAACTGTTTGGCTGTCAGCGCTGCAGGGATCAAGTAGTCACCCCAGAGACGCCGTCCAAATCCTCCGCCGAGATAATACTGATGGATCACTACACTTGCTTCATCGACTTCAAGAGCTTTTGCGAGTGATGGCAATGTCAATGACTGCCACTGATTCCCACCATGAATGTGCCAGACGCCATCCTTAAATTGTACAGTTGCATTAAGAGGCTCCAGCGCAAAATGCAGTGCCGTATGGGTTTTGTATATTGCTTCGATTGTATTTGGATTTTTTTGGATTGCGCTGTCAACATTTCCATAATCGACAAATAGGAACCCTTCTTTAGGGTCTCGAACCTGGCGCTCTCCCTCCTGCAATATGTCATTTTCGCTGACTTTCTCTGTTGGGCCCGGCTGATAGTCTACCTTTATAAGATTACCGGCTTTGATCGCAGTTGGATAATCAACGGCGAGTACTGAAACCCAACCCTGGAGGACGCCGCTTGGATCATTAAGAACTACGTGTCCTAAGTAACCCGGCAGCGTTTTAGCGCGACTTTCATCCACACCTATTACACGACTTCCATACCGTGTTGGCGGGACGATGGGACGGGCAAATACCATGCCCTCGACTTCCACGTCGATTCCGTACACAGCCGTTCCATTGGTTTTTTGAGGAATGTCTAACGCTTTGTAATCAGTACCAATAAGAACGTGCTTGTTGGTAGGTTTCGGGGTGAACTTGCTCAGTTCTTCTGGACTGAATGTTCGGTCAAATGATCCCTTTTGAACGACTTCCGCAAAACTGATTCTCCCTACTGGTGTCAGCACGTAGCCGTTTTCAGTATCACAATGCGTAGGTGGTACATCCTTGAGCTTTGCTGCTGCCTCGATAAGGGATTGTCGTCCCGCTGCGCCAGCCTGAGAGAGTGCTGTAAAGGAGGTATGCACTGACCAAGAACCCCCTGTGACCATCATTCCCCATTTAGGGTCGGTGTCCACATGAGAAATTCGTACGTGGTCCCAGTTTGCACCAAGCTCATCGGCGATGATGCGGGCCAGGGAAGTACCTACATGTTGGCCCATTTCGGCTTTGGCGATATTGATAGTTACTACCCCCTCTCCATCTATCTGATACCAGATGGTTGGGGAAAATAGCTTGTTTGCCAGTATGTCCTTTGCCGGACTGGCTAGTGAGTAGAAGCTTGGGGCGAAGGCTAAGAATAGGGTGCCGGCGACACTTCCAACCAGGAAGTTGCGACGGGACAAAGCACCCGTATCGACAATGATACTTTCGTTAATATCAATCATTGTTAACCTCCGCAAGATTTGACGCACCAAGGGAGTGCTCTTGTGTTAACTGTTTCGATACCGCGTGCTTGATGGCTGACTTAATGCGTCGGTACGTCATGCACCGACAAAGGTTTGAGCTCATATGATTTACGATGTCTTCGTCGCTTGGGTTAGGTGTGCGGTTGAGCAAAGCCGCAGCCTGCATAATCTGACCTGATTGACAGTAACCACATTGAGGAGTTTGGTTTTCTACCCAGGCCTGCTGTAGAGGATGATTGTCACCAAGCCCTTCAATTGTGGTCACTCGCATACCTCGGACCATCCCTACCGGGTAGACGCATGATCTAATAGCGTTGCCGTCGACGTGAACAGTGCATGCGCCACACATGGCAACACCACAACCGAACTTTGTACCTTTGAGTTTAAATTCATCTCTAATAACCCACAGCAACGGTGTGTCATCACCACTTTTGGTCTCAACCTTTTTTTCATTAAGAAAGAACTCAATCATGGCAACCTCCATAGTTGAACTATAGATTCAGAGCATCATTCAACACACCTGTCCCGATAGACGCTTGAGGCGCCGAGTGCGGCTGTCGCCGACTTAAAATGACATCGCGCAATTTGCTCAATGATTCTATTTATGATTGCGTTCTTCTGTTGGTGTGCGGGAGCTTGTCGCCAGGGCATAGAAGATAAAAACCTCCCGTTCCTTCTTGATGCGACATTCATCGAAGCAAGAATCGGCCTGGGGCAAGTTTTCAATATTTATCAAAGCCGGTGCAATTGCAGCAAAAGACTATCAAGTTGTTCTGATTTTGTGAGTTGTCCACACGATAGATAACGTGTATGCACCAGGCTCTCTTGTTCTCCGAAAGCCGCCTACTCTGATCATCGGAGAGAACATTTAAACGCCACAAATGGTTGGCTGAGCAGTTTCGAATTACCAATACACTACTCAAATTCAGATTTGTAATCCCGACTTTCGCTCATAGGCCATTCGTAAAATTTTGAATTAAAGTGAGTCTAGCAATGGGGGAGGGGGAGGCAATGTCAAAAGCGCAATGATTTAGGACATTATTTATCGTGGAGTCGGTTTCCCAAAGACCCTGTGTTGGTGGGCAAGTGGGCTACCAGTGGTACAGCGGGCTAGCAGGCCAGAGTAGTGCGATGCTAGCTCTTATGGACAAGTGAGGGGATCAGGTCGCTTACCCCATGGCCTGGAAACAGCATCGATACGATGGGCAACGGGGATGCAGGATCGAGCTGTCGAACTAGCCCGCGACTCGATTCGGTCGGCCAAAGCGGTCTAGGAAGACGTACGTGAACACGTAGCGAATCACTACGACTCCACGGGCGAAGTAGAGGAGATTAACGCTGTCATCATCCTCAGGCTGTAATCGAGCGGACATCGGTCTCAATGTGTCGTTCGTCAGGCTGTCCCAGCTATGTCCGGCAGGATTGGCCTAGATCCTCTCCTGCAGCGCCGTAAAGAAGGCTTCGATGTTTTCGTCATGTCGCTTGTAGTAGGTCCAGGGGCCGATGCGCTGCGATGTCACCAGTTGCGCGCGTTGCAACGCTGTCAGGTAAAGCGATGTGGTGGACTGCGAAAGGCCCGTACGCTCCTGGATGATGCTGACGCACACCCCGACCGTTTCCGGATCGACCTCTTGCTCAGGAAAGCTTGCCCGAGGGTCCTTGAGCCAGTTGAGGATGGCGAGGCGAATCGGGTTTGCCAAAGCCTTCAGGGCTTCATTCACGTCAATACTCATAGATCGAGATACCTATTTTTCGCAATATTACGATATTGTCCTCGTCAAAGCGGAGAAAGGGAAGGCCTCAAAGTGACCTTCACCGACCGCTTGTCTCCGAACCGCTCATGACTCAATTCCATTGCTCCGCCAGGCTGACGAGGCAGCCTAAAACGCGCCAAAGCGAGGGACAACGTGCTTGCCAAGCTCTTCGATAACCTCGGCTGCGGGGCGTCTGCCGTATTTCAGGTTCAGGATAACGTGGTCCACACCGATTTCCTGAAGCGCCTCCAGTAAAGCCCGCAGGTGGTCACGTCCCAAACGGAACCCAAGATGAATTCGAGAGGGAAGGGCAGACGGGGATGCATCGAGATCGATGTAAAGCGACTGCATGAACGGTTTGTAGACGGGGCCACACTGCGTTCTGACTTCACGCCGCCAATCCTCGACGATCATCTGCTGAATTTTCGGAGGGCGTGGATAGTTGATCCATCCATGGCTTTCGCGCGCGATCCAATCGAGCGACTGGCGGCTATGCCCGGTCACGAACAGAGGGATCTCACGGGTTGTAGGCTTGGGGATGAGGTCAGCCCCTAGCAGCTCACCGCCGCTCCAGCGAATGGGCGCAAACGAACTGGAATGGGCCTGGCGTATGACTTCACAGCTTTCGCGAAAGACCTCGCCCCGTTTTTCGGGATCGACGTTGAATGCGGGAAACTCCACCGGACGGTCTCCAGACGCCACCCCCAGTAGTAACCGACCGTCGCTCAATTGGTCGACGCTCGCTGCCGCCTTGGCTGTATGCAAAGGATGGTGCAAGGGCAGGGCGATTGAAGCGGTACCCAAGGCGATCTTGGTGGTATGGGCGGCCATGTAGCCTAGGTAGACCCACGGGTCAAAAACCTGGCCGACATCACCAAAGTCCGGGTCCCTAAGTGGAACATCGCGAAACCAGAGCGTGGCAAAGCCTAGCTCTTCGGCCCGTCTCGCCAATGCCACCTGATTGTGCATGGTCGGCGTATCCCACTCGAAGGCCTCCAGTGGGAAGAACAACCCCAGGCTCAGGTTGCCCGGCATGAAGGTTCTTCTGAACCCATGATGGTCTTGGTAAGGAACAGTGCTCGGTTGATACATCTCTATCTTCCTCTACTGGAAGGCCACGAGCCGCGCCCTGGGGCTTCAGGGCGCGGCGACGATCATTAGGGTTGATAGGTCGGGTAGTCGGTGTAGCCCTTATCAGTACCGCCATACATGCTGGTCGGGTCCACCGGATTCAGCGGCCAATTGTTGGCGATGCGGGCGGGCAGATCCGGGTTCGCAATGAAGGGTCGACCGAACGCGATCAGGTCGCCCCAGCCAGCCTGGATCACACGATTACCGCGCTCTGCGGTGTACTTACCGGCATAGAGGATCTTGCCGCTGAAGGTCTTGCGAACATCCTCGCGAAACGCCTCGGGCAATTCGGGGGCGTTCTCCCAGTCGGCTTCGGCGAGCGACAGGTAGGCGATGCCCACTTCCTCGAGAATCTTCACCGCCTCGACATAGGTTTGATGCGGATCTTCTTCAACCAGGCCGAGGTAGACGCGATCCTCATCAGTGGTAGCGAAGAGCGGTGCGAAGCGAACGCCCAGGCGCTCCTTACCCACGACGCCGGCAACGGCCTCAGTGACTTCGCGCAGGAAGCGCAAGCGGTTCTGCAGCGAGCCACCATATTCGTCATCGCGACGGTTGGTATGGGCGGAAATGAATTGGTTCACCAGGTAGCCGTTCGCACAGTGAATCTCTACGCCGTCGAAACCGGCGTCCAACGCATTCCGGGCGGCCTTGGCATAGAGCTGAACCAACTCCTTCACCTCTGCGGTCGACAGCGCTCGCGGAGTGGAAGGCTCGGCCAACGCCCCCGCGCCGGGGCCAGTCTCGATGAACACCTTGACGCTATCCGCACGAATAGCCGAGGGCGCAACCGGCGCTTCGCCGCGGGGCTGCAGGGAGGTGTGCGACACGCGGCCGACATGCCAGAGTTGCGCGAAGATCACACCCCCTTCGGCATGCACAGCATCAGTGACCTTGCGCCAGCCTTCGACCTGCTCGGCGCTGTGGATGCCTGGGGTCCAGGCGTAACCCTGACCACGGGGTTCGATCTGGGTGCCCTCGGTCACCATGAAGCCGGCACCGGTACGCTGGCGGTAATAGGTGGCCATGAGATCGTTCGGAATGTTGCCGGGCTGGGAACTACGGGAGCGCGTCAGCGGCGGCAGAACGATGCGGTTCTTGAGGGTGTACGGACCCAGTTGGGTGGTTTTGAAGAGGACAGACTGATTCATTTCAATTACCTGCATATCTCGATTTATCGATGTTAGTGGGCAAACTGAACCCGCTTCACAGCATCAGAACAAGCCATGGGCCGCTTCTTTGAGGCTGACGAGAATATTCTTCTTCTGGCTGTAGGCTTCGAGAATGGACTTGTGGGTCTCTCTTCCCAGGCCGGACTTCTTGTAGCCACCAAAGGGCGCGTGGGCAGGGATGTCATGGTAGGTGTTCACCCACATGCGACCGGTTTCCACCGCACGTGCCACGCGCACCGCGCGATTGATGTCCTGGGTCCAGACCGCACCGGCCAGCCCGTAGTCCGAGTCGTTGGCCATGGCGATGACCTCCGCTTCATCCTTGAACGGAATCACACACAGGACCGGGCCAAAGATCTCCTCGTAAGCCACGCGCATGTCGTTGCGCACGTCGACCAGGATCGTCGGCTGGATGAAGAAGCCGTTATCGTAAGCAGGCCCTGTCAGGCGACCACCGCCGATCAGCACCCGTGCGCCCTCCTGCTTGGCGATATCGATGTAACCAAGGATGCGCTCCATTTGTGTCTTGCTGACCTGGGCGCCCATCATGGTGTCCCGATGCAGCGGGTCGCCCACGCGCACGGCTTCGAACTTCTGCTGGACCTCGGCTAGGAAGCGCTCATAGATCGACTCATGGACGAACAGCCGTGCGCCGGATTCGCAAACCTGGCCCTGGTTCCAGAGGATGGCGAGAGCAGCGCCTTCCACGGCCTTGTCCCAGTTGGCATCGGGGAAGACGATATTGGCCGATTTGCCGCCCAACTCGAGGGTCGCCGGAATCAGCTTCTTCGCCGCCGCATCGGCGACACGCATGCCGACACCGGTCGAGCCGGTGAAGGCGAGCTTGCGCACGTCCGGATGGTCCAGCAGCGCCTGGCCTGCAGAGGCCCCCGTGCCAGTGACGATGTTCACGACGCCGGCCGGTAGAACCTTGGCGAGAATCTTCGCGAGCTCAAGGATGGTAACCGGGGTCAGTTCGGATGGTTTGATGACCACGGTATTACCCGCCGCGATGGCCGGGGCGATCTTCCAGGCTGCCATCAGCAGCGGGAAGTTCCAGGGAATTACTTGGCCAACCACGCCCAGCGGCTCACTGAGCACGATGCTGAGGGTCTGCTCGTCCAGCATGACCGCCTCGTCGGAGTGACTGCGGATCACGCCGGCGAAGTAACGGAAGTGATCGATGGCCAGCGGGACGTCGATGCTGCTGCTTTCCCGGATCGGCTTGCCTACGTCGAGAGTCTCCAGGACGGAGAAACGTTCTGCATCGGCTTCCATCAGATCGGCAATTTTCAGCAGGGCATTGGCGCGCTCGATGGGGCTGGTAAACCGCCAGGTTTCGAAGGCGCGCTGAGCGGCCTGCACCGCACGATCGATATCGGCGGCTGTGCCGTTCGGGATGCTGGTGAGCGTTTGCCCGTTAGCGGGATTGATGATGGAAAGGGTCTCACCACTTTCACCAGCAACCCATTGGTTGTCGATGAACAGGCCGTAGCTGCTGTCGGGTACGTAGGTCGGGAGGGTAACGTCGAGCTTTTGCATGGGGTATCTCCAGGGGGGGTAGGGTGGCTTGCGATTTCTAAGCTATTTGCCATATCGAGATATGTCAATATCTAGTTTCCGCAATTTTCTCCAGCCGGAAATTTGTGCGACAAGGTCCGCTTCCTGGATTGGCGCATGCGTGCTTGACTTTTCGAGACGCTCGGTCTAATTATGCGCACATGAAATCGTCAAGCCTACAGCTTGCGAGATCACCTCTTAGGATCGTGAGGGGAATGCGTTACGTGTGACTGCCATCCTGCGTCCGGAATGGGCAGTTCTCGGCAGAGTTGGCTGGGAAGGCGCCAGGCGTCGTCCCAAGTGACTCATGGATCAACTCCTCGATGTTTCATCAAGGGGTTAATACCCGCATCGAACGCTGATGCTTTTGATTTATAGACGACCGGTCTAAATGGAGGTGAATGTGTTCAAGGCAATTTTGATTGATAAGGTCGACTCGACGTACCAGGCTCGGATTACCGACCTGAGCGACGAACAACTGCCCGAAGGTGATGTGACCGTACGGGTGTCCTATAGCACCCTCAATTTCAAGGATGGGTTGGCAATCACTGGAAAAAGCCCAGTTGTGCGCCAATTTCCGATGGTGCCGGGGATCGATTTCGTTGGCACCGTCGAGAACAGCACACACCCCAAGTACCAGACCGGAGACAAGGTGCTGCTCAATGGCTGGGGAGTAGGTGAGACCCATTGGGGAGGCCTGGCGCAAAAAGCGAGAGTCAACGGTGACTGGCTGATTCCACTTCCCCTGGGCATCAGTGAGCAACAGGCGATGGCCATCGGTACGGCGGGATACACTTCCATGCTCTGCCTGATGGCATTGGAGCGTCATGGAGTCCGCCCGGAGCACGGTAAGGTTTTGGTCACTGGAGCCAGCGGTGGAGTGGGAAGCTTTGCGATCGCGCTCCTAGCCAACAATGGGTATTCGGTGATCGCTGCGACAGGGAGGCTTGAGGAAACCGAGTATCTCAAGCAGCTCGGAGCCGAGACTGTCATTCATCGATCTGAGCTGTCAGAGCCGGGGCGTCCGCTTGCAAAGGAACGATGGGCCGCCGCAATCGACTCTGTCGGAAGCCATACGCTCGCCAATGTCTGTGCCGGTACTCAAGCAGAAGGTGCGGTAGCTGCCTGTGGTTTGGCTCAAGGTATGGATTTCCCGGCATCAGTAGCGCCCTTCATTCTGAGAGGCGTAAGTCTGCTCGGCGTCAACAGTGTCACGCAGCCCTATGCACGAAGAGTCGAAGCGTGGAGCCGTCTCTGTGACGAGTTGGATTTCCATAAACTGACCGACATCACGCGCGAGATTGCGCTGCCGCAGAGTCTTGAGGCAGCGAGCGATCTGTTACAAGGGAAAGTAAGGGGTCGTCTGGTGGTGGACGTAAACCGCTGAACAACAGTGCTCCAGTAGTAAGCCTGCGCTTGGTCAGTGGAAGTTCCCGACGCAGGTCTTCGGCCATCACTCCTGGCGTGAGTTCTGACTGCGCCAGGAGTAAGTGGGCAAGCGCTGCCGCAGCTCGAACTGCGGTGGCGCGAGCCACCGTCGTTTGCTGTCTATGAGAAAACCCCCGGTGGCCTGTTGCGACAAAGCAGTCAATGCAGGGTAGGGCGGGGATGTTCTCTGCAATAGCAGTTTCACTCCCCCTGACTGGCGATCTGCCTGACCCGGGTGCGAGCTCACCGCTCCGCAAAGTCTCCTCACTGCTTCTATCCCTACATCCGCAACCGCGAACCCGCTGAGAGCAGTGTCGACGTCGAAGACGCTACTTCGGTGCGAAGCCGGATACCCATGCGTGGCGCAGAAAACTCACAAACGTGGAGACCGCCAACGGCACATGGCTTGCGTAGGGGCGAACGGCGTAGAGCCGTTCAGCGAACGTTCCCACAGGCACCCATTCAGGGAGAACCTCGACCAGCTTTCCGGCTTCCAGGGCCGCCTGAGCGCTGAAATCTGGCAGTAGTGCGATGCCCAGTCCTGCTATCGCTGCATCACGCAGTGCCTCACTATTGTTGGCTGCGAACGGACCGGTGATTGCCACCGTGACTCTCTCGCCCCCTGAACGGCTATCCAGAGGTTCGAAGGCCCAGGTGGGCGTCTCTTGAGCGCGCGGGTAATACAAGCAGTCATGTTCTGACAGCGCTTCAGGTGTGCTAGGCGCATGACGGCGCCGCAGGTAGGCGCGGCTGGCGACCAATAGGGACCGCGTGTTGCATAACTGCCAGGCCACATGCGTGTCCGGTACGGTGGCTGCGTGCCGGATCGCCAAATCAAACCCTTCCATCGACAGCGAACTGATGCGGTCGGAAAGCTCCAACTCCAACCGGACTTCAGGATTGGCACGTGAGAATTCTGCCAAGCGCGGCACCAGTTGTTGACGTGCGAGGGCGACAGGGGCCGTCACGCGCAGCAGCCCGGTCGGCACCCCCGCCAAGTCACGGACACCCGCGAAGCTGTGCGCTATTCGCTCGAACGGCGTTCGAATGTCATCCACCAGACGCTGGCCAACCTCGGTTAGGCGCATGCTGCGGGTTGTACGCCGCACCAGCGGCATGCCGACTGCGCGTTCGAGTTCAACGATGCGTTGGCTCATGGCTGCCTTGCTCACTCCAAGGCGAGCCGCAGCAGCCGTATAGCTGCCTTGTTGCTCCAGGACGATCAGCCAATGCAGATGAGCCCAAAGGGCTTCGATATTTTTGTCGTTCATGGATCTATTGTTCACCATCGTGAACAATCAATTCAAGTTTGTGGCGTTGTTGGGGGGAGGGGGATTCCCTAGGCTCTGGGGGCACTTCCGACTTACCCATCGTAGTGAGACACGTCATGAGCCAAGCAAACGATACTCAAGAGATTGCCCAGTACATCCACGGTGAACATGTCACCGGCAACGGCACTCGCACTCAGCCCGTATACAACCCCGCCACTGGAGCTGTTAGCGGCCGTGTGCGTTTAGGTACCGCCCAAGACGTCGATGCTGCGGTAGCGTGCGCCCAGGCAGCCTTTCCAAGCTGGTCCAACACCCCACCGATTCGCCGGGCGCGAGTTCTGTTCAAGTTCTTGGAGTTGTTGAACCAGAACAAGGACGAGTTGGCTCACATGATCACTGCTGAGCACGGCAAGGTCTTCACCGATGCTTTGGGCGAAGTCGCACGCGGTATTGATATCGTTGAGTTTGCCTGTGGCATCCCCCAATTGCTCAAGGGCGATTTCTCCGACCAGGTGTCCACGAACCTGGATAACTGGACGCTGCGTCAGCCACTGGGTGTTGTTGCCGGTATCACCCCGTTCAACTTCCCCGTGATGGTGCCGATGTGGATGTTCCCGGTGGCAATAGCCGCGGGAAATACCTTCATTCTCAAGCCCAGCCCTACCGACCCGAGCGCCAGCCTGTTCATGGCAGACCTCCTTAAGCAAGCAGGCCTGCCGGATGGTGTGTTCAACGTTGTGCAGGGCGACAAGGAAGCCGTAGACGCGTTGTTGGTGCACCCCGAAGTGAAGGCGGTGTCCTTCGTTGGCTCCACGCCAATCGCCAACTACATCTACGAAACTGGCGCTCGCCATGGCAAGCGTGTGCAAGCGTTGGGTGGTGCGAAAAACCATTTGGTGGTCATGCCGGATGCAGATGTCGACCAGGTCGTGGATGCCCTCATCGGCGCGGGCTACGGCTCAGCCGGCGAACGTTGCATGGCGATTTCCGTGGCGGTGCTGGTTGGTGACGTGGCCGACAAGGTCGTGCCAAAGCTGCTGGAACGGACCAAAGCCTTGAAAGTTCTCAATGGCACCAACCTGGCCGCTGAAATGGGCCCAATCGTTACGGCCGCTGCACATGCCCGGATCACGGAATACATCGAGCTCGGCGTAAAAGAAGGTGCCCAGTTGTTGGCTGACGGCCGTGAATTCAATGGGGCGGAGGCAGGTGAAGGGTGTGCAGAGGGCTTCTGGATGGGCGGTACTCTGTTCGACCACGTCACTCCGGATATGCGCATCTACCAGGAAGAGATCTTTGGTCCGGTGCTCGCGTGCGTTCGTGTGCCTGATTTCGCTACGGCCGTGCAATTGGTCAACGATCACGAATTTGGTAATGGCGTGGCCTGCTTCACCCGTGACGGCAACGTAGCCCGTGAATTCAGTCGCCGTATCCAGGTAGGGATGGTCGGCATCAACGTCCCGCTTCCTGTGCCGATGGCTTGGCATGGTTTTGGCGGCTGGAAGAAGAGCCTCTTCGGGGACATGCATGCTTACGGTGAAGAGGGCGTGCGTTTCTATACCAAGCAAAAATCCATCATGCAGC
>NZ_JBHSOU010000025.1:0-64341 GCF_042656385.1 Pseudomonas sp. GCM10022186 | reverse complement strand
CGAAAAATCTGTTGATTTTTCGAGACGACTAGTCTATTAATTGCTTCATGAGCCAAATCCAAGCTACTCCCCGTAAGCGTGGCCGTCCGGCGAAAGCTGCCGGCGACTACCGAGAAACCCGTGAGACCCTATGTCGCGCAGGCGTGGCTGCGTTGACCGAGAAGGGTTTTTCGGCCACTGGCCTTGACGAAATATTGTCGTCAGTGGGTGTGCCCAAAGGGTCTTTCTATCATTTCTTTGCGAGCAAAGAGGCTTTTGGGTCAGAACTAATCACCCTGTATGCCCATTACTTCGCACGCAAGTTGGACCGGTTTCTGCTGGATGAAAGTCTCACTCCGTTAGAACGCATTGATGCATTTTGTCAGGATGCCGAGCGCGGGATGGAAAAGTTCAGTTTCAGCCGGGGTTGCTTGGTCGGTAATTTAGGCCAAGAGATGGGAGCGCTCCCGGAGTCATTTCGCGCGCAACTGACTGATGTGCTCTTGGACTGGCAGAGTCGGTTCGAACATTGCTTGGAGGCGGCAAAGAGTGCCGGTGAAATACCTCAGCATACTGACTGCGCGCGATTGGCCGCTTTCTTCTGGATAGGCTGGGAGGGTGCCGTGCTGCGCGCCAAGCTTGAGCGCAAGGGAGAACCGCTGCGTGTATTTGCAGATCTGTTTTTGATGAGCCTTAGGTCCTAAGGCTTTTTTTTACCCATTAATAGACGATCGGTCTAATTAATCGAGCACTTATCCATCGCTCGCCACAACAGGGTGTCACGATGCAAACGCCAACCTTTGACTACATCATCATCGGGGCGGGTACGGCTGGCTGCTTGCTTGCCAACCGTCTTAGCGCCGACGAGAACTGCCAAGTCCTACTTCTTGAGGCCGGTGGCCCGGACAACTACCCCTGGATTCACATCCCGGTTGGTTATCTCTATTGCATTGACAATCCGCGTACTGACTGGCGCTTCCGGACTGCGGCATCGCCTGGTTTGAACGGCCGTGAATTGCTCTATCCACGGGGCAAGACCTTGGGGGGATGCTCCAGCATCAACGGCATGATCTACATGCGTGGCCAAGCACAAGATTACGACCATTGGGCCGGTGTTACTGGGGATAGAGAATGGAGTTGGGAGCACTGCCTGAGGGATTTCAGGGCACACGAAGATCACTATCGTCTTGACGCTAGCGCTGCCGGAAGTCTGGATAGCCAACTCGAGCAATTTAGATCTTTGCACGGTTCGGGCGGGGAATGGCGTATCGAGAAGCAACGGCTGCGCTGGGAAATCCTTGATGCTTTTGCCGAGGCCGCACAGCAGGCCGGAATCCCAGCGACCGATGATTTTAATGGCGGGGACAACCGTGGTGTTGGCTACTTTGAAGTCAACCAACGTAGTGGCTGGCGGTGGAATGCTTCCAAGGCGTTCTTAAAGCCTATCCGCAAACAACGCCGGAACCTCACAGTTTGGACCGGTGCGCAAGTATCCCGCCTGCTCTTTGAAACGCGCGAAAACAACCAGAAGGTATGTTCAGGCGTTGAGCTCATTAATGAGGGGCAACACCACAGAGTCCAAACTCGGCGGGAAGTCATTCTCAGCGCAGGCGCCATTGGTACTCCTCAGTTGCTGCAGCTTTCTGGAGTCGGCGATGCCAGTTTGCTGAGCAAGCATAAAATTCCGGTTGTGCAGCATCTGCCTGGCGTGGGTGACAACCTGCAGGACCATCTGCAGATCCGTTCGATATATCAGATTGCCGGTGCGCAAACCCTGAATACCCAGGCAACTAATATATGGGGAAAAGCCGCGATTGCACTTCAGTATGCGCTGAAGCGTAGTGGGCCTATGAGCATGGCGCCTTCGCAGTTAGGGATATTTACCAGCAGCGATGAGTCCTATCGCTATCCCAACATTCAGTACCACGTCCAGCCGTTGAGCCTGGAAGCGTTCGGACAGCCGCTGCACACGTTCCCGGCTATTACCGCCAGCGTGTGTAATCTCCGTCCAAGTAGTCGCGGCAAAGTGACTATTCAAAGTTCTGATTACCGTAGCGATCCGATCATTGCTCCCAACTACTTAAGCACAGATGAAGACCGCAAAGTGGCGGCCGATTCGCTTCGGATGACTCGCCGCATTGCGGCACAGCCGGCCTTGGCGCGCTACTACCCCTACGAATACAAGCCTGGTCTTCAGTACGAAACTGACGAACAACTGGCAAAACTGGCAGGAGAAATCGGCACGACGATTTTCCACCCAGTCGGGACCGCAAGCATGGGGCCTTCGTCCGACCCAATGGCGGTGGTGGACAGCCATCTACGCGTACATGGCATTCATGGACTTCGAGTAGTTGATGCCAGCGTTATGCCCACTATTACGAGCGGCAACACCAATAGTCCGACGTTGATGATTGCGGAGAAAGCCGCGCGTTGGATCATTGCGGGTAATTAATCCATCTACCGTGGAAACAATAATATGGATCTCCCACAAGCTTTATCCCCAAAGAAAGGCCCTCTCGATGGCATCACTGTTTTAGACTTCTCGCGTGTTCTGGCGGGCCCCTATTGCACGATGATATTGGCCGATCTCGGCGCGCGGGTAATCAAAATCGAGAGGATCGCCACCGGAGACGATACGCGTGCGTTCGGTCCTTTCGTAGACCATGAGTCGGCGTACTTCATGTGCTTCAACCGAGGCAAAGAGAGCATAGCGCTGGACCTCAAAAGTCCGCGAGACCGCGATATCCTCGAACGAATGCTCGGCGTAGCAGACGTATTGGTCGAAAATTTCCGGCCTGGTGTGATGGACCGATTGGGCTATGGTGCCGTACGCCTGGCGCGCACCCACCCCCATCTCGTTTACACCTCCATCTCAGGTTTCGGGCACACGGGACCGTACAGCGACCTACCGGGTTACGACATGGTGGTCCAGGCCATGGGTGGCATTATGAGCTTGACCGGCTGGCCTGATGGGCAACCTGCCCGGGTCGGCACAAGCTTTGGCGATCTCAGCGCTGCGCTGTTTGCCGTCATTGGCATCCTGTCATCGCTCTACAAGCGAACCCAGGATGCACAGGGCACGCGGGTGGATATTGCGATGCTGGACTGCCAGGCCGCGCTCATGGAAACCGCGTTGGCCCGTTACGACGTGGAAGGAAAAGTACCTACGCGTACAGGCGACAGCCACCCCTCTCTTGCACCTTTTGAGACTTTCGCAGCGCAAGATGGACGATTCGTCATTGCCGCAGGCAATGACCAGCTGTTCATGCTTATGGCTGACGCGTTGGGTGACCCTCAGCTAGCACTCAATGTGATGTTCATTAGTAACGATTTACGCTGCCAAAATCGCCCAGCGTTAGTGAAAGCGATTGAGAAAATCACTACCACTGCGCCGATAGCTTACTGGGTTGAACGACTCAACGAGGCCGGGGTTCCTTGCGCGCCACTCAACACGATTGATCAGCTGTTCGACCATCCCCAACTCGATGCACGCAACATGATCATCCAGGTGCAAGGTGCCGGAGGACGTCCTGTACGCACCGCAGGCAATCCGATCAAGCTCAGCTCCTTCGCCGACATAGATGTGTCCACCCCAATACGCGCGCCTGCTCTTGATGAACACCGTGAGCGGATTCTTTCGCAGTTGATGTCACGAACTGGGGACTATGCGCCATCTACCGGACCTTTCAACGAGTGTTTGTCGCAGGAAATCAATATCCAACAAAAATGCCCACTGCCTGATTCTGTATAAGTTGCCAATCCAAAAGGAGATGCCACCCATGTCAAGCGCAGCAACTTCATCTTCGCCAAAAACTTCCATCCCGAAGGGCACAAGTTCGCAACCCGATGGGGTCAAAGTCGCTACCGAGAATCCTGCTATCGAGCCTTCACCGGCACTTCGCTACGAAACTATCTTGGTCGAGCGACGGGACCGTGTCGGCTTGCTGACACTGAACAGACCAAAGACTCTCAATGCGCTGAATATGCGCATGTCTCAGGAAGTGGTCGCAGCGCTTCGCGCTTTTGATGCTGATGACAACATTGGAGCCATAGTCATCGCAGGCAGCCCCAGGGCCTTTGCGGCAGGCGCAGACATTGAGGAGATGGCCGACAAGACCTTCGTCGAGTTGCAGGCGCGAGATATTTTCGCCGCCTGGCAGGAAGTGCCGACAATTAGTAAGCCGATCATCGCCGCTGTTAGTGGCTATGCGCTGGGTGGAGGCTGTGAGCTGGCGATGATGTGCGATTTCATCATTGCCTCAGAAGACGCGCATTTCGGCCAGCCGGAAATCAAGCTGGGTATTCTGCCTGGCATTGGCGGATCGCAACGACTGACCCGATCGATAGGCAAGGCGCTGGCGATGGACCTGATCTTGACCGGTCGCAGCATTAACGCTCATGAGGCGAAGGCTGCCGGCCTCGTTGCTCGTGTTGTACCTGCGGCTGAACTATTGCAAACCGCCCTCGAGGCTGCGCACACCATAGCAGGCTACAACGCGCCGGCCGTACGGATGGCCAAAGAGGCGGTGAATCGTGCCTTGGAGGTCGGCTTGACGGAGGGCATGCGGTACGAGCGAAGACTGTTCCAGGCTGCATTTGCCACCGACGGTCAGAAGGAGGGCATGCAAGCATTTCTCACCAAGCGTGCGCCGGTGTTCAGGCATCGCTGAGAATCTTAGACCATGTCCCAACAGTGGCGCCGGTGGTTCCAGCCGGCGCCCTGTTAGCCTAAGACGAATGCCGCGGCCTGGCCGCGGCGGTGTTGACAGAGCACCTGCGCTTTGCCCGGATCGACCCCAGCGGTCTGGCTGATGAATGCTGGGCGTAGATCCGATCGGCCACTACGGGCGCTTAACATGGTCAGGTATTGCCCAGGTAGCGGACACCGATCCAAGGTGTCCGTTACCGACTCAAGCAGACAATTTCGTGAGAAAGAGAACTCCTGCCGGGCGGATGCTGGCTGCAGGGACGACCGAAGCCACTGCGCAGCTGGAGGCTGACCGTGCAGTGGGATACCAGCTTGGGCTTGCCTACCACGCGTTTGCCAGCGTCCGAAGCCGAAGTCGGGCCACACCAATATCGAACGCTGTACGATTCAATGGCCTTGTGCCACGATTGATGCGTTTTCAAGATAGTATAAGTCAGCAGGAAAGGGCCAGGCTTCTTTAGAATCTGGAATTAGGGCAAGGATAATTACACTAAATGCACCTCCCGGTCCTCACAAAGCAGCCCTCGTTAACTGCACAGCGAATAGTGAGCCACATTAGCACCGAACTCAGTAATGGATAAAACGTGGAACTAAGACTTATTCCTGCAGCCACTATATTCATAGGATCATACTTACCCTTGAGCATGATACTTTTGTCTCAGGATCTCAAGTATGAGATGATGAAATTGGAGTTCTGTTCGGCGCTTCTTAGTCAGCCTGAAAAATGCCTTATTCCTTTTTCAAACCCAGCTCTGTCTATCGGATTTTTTTTCCTTTGCTTTGCCTGCTTCGTGGTAACAGTTGTGACCCTAAGGATAAAAACACCATCGCAGCAAATAATAGTAAAGGAAGCAAAACACATACCTGCCGATCTAATGAACTACGTGCTGCCATATATCGTTTCCTTTATGAGCATTCAGTACTCGGAAACTAGCAAATTCATTGGGTTCTTAATATTTCTTGGCTGGTTGTTTTGGCTGTCATACAAGTCCGGACAGATAATACTAAACCCAATCCTCATTGCTCTTGGGTGGAAGCTTTATGAAATAAAATACAGTTTTATCGGCAGCCCAAACGAATTGGTGGGCAAGGCTCTCGGCCGATCCGAATTTAGTCCAAATGCAGCATGTGAAACTGAAACAATTCAGGACATAATCATCAAGAAGGAATAGCACGTGGCTGAGATTGAGGATCTCCATAATTTCGACATTCAAAACGCCCAGGTTAACCTATGGGTATTTAAAAAATCCACATCAGGTCAGCCTCCCCAGCTTAAATTTAACGCTCACTGGGTAAGCCTAAGTGAAAATGTTATAGCAAAGCTCAAAGAGACGGCAGGGCAATGTCGATTAGACATGACCGAGACCATAGAGTATGGTTTGCTGGCTCAGAACAACGAAGGCAGTGCATTGCGCGTTCCACTTATAGAAACGCATGCGGACAAGATTATTGCAGAGTCGCTGGATCAGACGCCCGCAAAACGGGTTGATGAAATGAAGAAAATGCAAAATGCGGCTTTTTACGCGGTAAAAATATCTTCTCCCGCTGGCAATCTCTACTGCGTCAAAAAAACCGACGACAGTTGGAAAACAAAGAAACGCAATGGCGCCATCAATACCCTATTCAGGGCAAATATTTTGGAGATTGATGATTCGCCGACGTTCAACCTTGCAAAAACTTTTGATTTCTTTATTTTGAATGACTCTCTATTTATTTCTAGCAAGAGGCATTTTGAATCCATTCTAAGCCACAAGGCCGCTCATGAGAATGACTTCATTGAGCTTCTTGCGGAACCTGCATTCCAACAGGTCTTCACAGGCGTAGAAGAGGTCAGGACCTATGTTGGGAATAACGCAATCCAACTTCGTCGCGCTTCTGCTATTCGACAAAAACAGAATTATCTTGACCCTGTTTTTATGCAGAACCTGAGGGCGGAGTATGCAAACTTTGGATTGAACATCAACTTTGCTCCCGGCGGCCAAATCACCCCTAGCACTGAGACATGCCCAGACATATTTAAAGCGCTACTTGATCACCGACTAAAATCTCATTTCTCTGGACGTATCTATGATGTCCAGAACACGGAAAGCATAACCCCACCTTGATGTGTGTGGATTTTTTATTGGCCCGAAACAGACTGCCACATGGCACATATTCGTTTCGGATGATTGCCAGGAAAATCCAAGCCGGTTAGAAGGAGTGGGGGAGGGCTTACTTGCAACATTGCTAGCAATTTCAGCCCTCATCCCTGCATCCAAGCGATCTTGATTATACGGCCTTGAGGGCGGATCGAGAGCGTGGCACGCAGCAGTCGACGCGTAGACAGCTATTCGCCATGCTGTCACGGTAACATCGCCGGGTGATAAGCACGATTTGACTATACCTGGCAGCAGGAGCGGCCCCGCACCGTAGTCGAGGATGCAAGGCGTCGGGGCAATAGAGATGGAACCGTGCGGCTTGACGTTATTGGTGTGCTTCGTCAGTCCTTCGGATCGGCTGGGAGTAGCCTACGTGAACGAATCACTATTCTTTGAGGCTGACCGCGGAAGATTTTTCCGGCCCCTGAACTCGTCGCGCCGCGAACTCTTCGCGACCTGCCTTCGGCTGCTCTATGACCGATTGCACGGTCCTGCGGCGGATTATGCGCACAACCTCGGACGGGACGATTTGACCGAACTGGTGCTGCCTGTGGTCAAGGAGCATCTGACTAGGCCCGTCGAGGCGGCGGACCAGGATGAGTTTTCTTCCGCCGATGCCGACGACCCCCTCCAGATGACAGGATTAGTCATCCGCGCTCTGCTGAAAGACGGCTGGCTCGAAAAGGGGATCGAGCGAGAAGGCCTGGTCACCACCTTCAGGTTCTCCCGGACGGGCAAGCTTTTTGCTGAAGCTTTCTGGTCATTGCAGCGGCCCAGCCGCAGCCGGCAGCGCAACATGCGGAGCTGCCGAAACGCGCTGGAAGCGGCGCTGACCAGGAATGATGCCCATGATCTGGTGGATGCTTACGAATTTGCCGAGAAGGTCATCGAGGACCTGACTGAGGGCATCGACCTCTTTAGGGATCTTGCGCGAAGCTTGATGCGCGAGGCATCGCTGGTAGTCCGCTGGGACGACTTCGTGGAGTTCTTGCAGCGTTTCCGCCGCGATTACTCCAAGCAGCTAACGGCGGACAGTGCCACGCTGAACCGTCAATCGATCCGGCAGAACCTGGAGAAACTGCGCACCCAAGTCACCGTCGCCCAGCAGCGGCGATTCGAGAGTGACCTTCGGGATATCGCCAGTTGGGCGGTGAGCGAGCACATGGGCGACTCAGTGTTCGACTGGATGCTCGAGCGTATTGAGGAAATGGTGGACGCTGCCTGCGACACGAAACAGCCCATGTTTGTGAAATCCATGGAGGCCTACGTCCGCCGCGTTACCGGATTGGTCCAGCAATCGATGATGCTGCGAACCGGACACAACCGCCACAGCTTTATGGCGGTGATCCAGCGCCTGGCAAATTCACCACAGGATATTCAGGACTCAATCCTGTCCAGCATCGCCGCCGACATGGCGGCAGTCGATATTCGGCTTCTCGATCCCTCTGCATTCAAGCTCCGCTCCGCGACCCAGCGGCGCAAATCTCTCACGGTGACCATCAGACCGCGCCCCACCCGGGAGGCCCGATTGGAGGCCGCGATGGTTCGAGCCGAAGCCGAAGCCTTCTCCATTCCCAACGAGGACGTTGCGGCCGTGCTCCGCCAAGAGCTCCGCCTAGTCGGCAGGGGAATACGGCTGTCCTCACTGCCCCGCGAAACCGCACGGCAAGCCATTCACTTGTTCCAGGCGGTCGAGGCAGTGCGGAGCGCGAAAGGCAATGACCTGGTTGCCTCCAAGCTTGAGTTCCGCTTCGACACCGACTTCTACAGCGGCTGCGACTACCTCATCGACTTCAGGGAGTGAAGGAATGAACCTGATTTCCACCGTCAACTCGCAATTGAATTTGCACAACCTGAGCCTCGATCGTTTTCGGCAGATCATCACTCGCCTGCTGGCCCATGGAGTGATCGTCCGCGATGACGATCGGAACGAGCAGTTTCTCTACGACGATGCCCGGAGAGTGGAGCCGCTGCTCCTCGACTATTTCGACATTGCGGGCCTCCGGCTCCACCATGACAGCAACGCCTGTTTCTTTCGGCTCTATGCGCCAGGTGCGCGCGTGGATGGGCTGCCGGATGACGACCTTGATCCTGTGCCCGCGTTGAGGGCGAAGCTATCACCCGACTTTGTCGCCGCGGCACTGGCGCTGCGGTTCATTTATCAGGAGCACCTCAATGCGGGGAGCATCGAGCTGAATGGCGAAGCGATGATCTCACTCGAGGACCTCGCTGCGACAATGCAGACGCAACTGCGCCGAAGCCTGCCGTCGACAGCAGGGGAGAAAATGGACCTGCTGGGGCAGCTGCGACGGCACAAGATCCTGCGATTCAACTCCAGCTTCGGCATCACTGACGAGGATGCATTCCTTGCGATCCGGCCGATGATCCTGGGGGTCGTCACGAATGACGCCCTCTTATCGGCATTGGATGCGGATGGGGTGATCGAAGTACAAGCCACCGCCGAGGAGCAGGACCGTGAAGATTGATCACCTGATTCTTGGCAACTGGGGGCAAATCGAGCCAGGGGACTACCAGCTCGGCGACATGAGCTTGCTGACTGGGGGGAGTGGCGCCGGCAAATCCACCTTCCTGGATGCGCTGCAGATGCTGATGACCGCGGGCTACAAGGGCATCCTTCACTTCAACCCGGCCCAGGGAGAAGTGACTCAGGACCAGCGGCAGAAGACCAAAAGGAACCTCGAGTCTTACGTGGTTGGAGCCGAGTACAGCAAGTTTTCGAGGCCGGACGGTGCCCAAACCTATGTGGGCGCAGTGTTCATGCCGGACAAGGGAGAAGAGGGGGCCAAACCCTTCACCGCGCTTGTCGCCGCCTCGGCACGAGTCGACACCGTTGGGAACAACCGGATACCCGTGCTGGAGCGGTCCGAGGTGCTGATAATTTTGGATGGCATCCGTCTCTCCGTGGCAGAGTTGTTCAAGGACGGCTCGCAGCAGGAGTGGGTGGCGGTCGAGGAGGTGGTCCGTATGCTCAAGGGGAAGGGCTACAACCCCATCCACTTCCCAGGAAAACGGGACTACCTCTGTGCTTTGTATGGCCGGTTCCGCGGAAAAAGCGGAGTCACTTGGGAGGACGCCAGAGCGGCTGCCAAGGCCTGGGTAGAATCCATCGCCTACAAGAAAATTGGCTCGGTGAATGACCTGGTCAAAGACGAAATCCTCGCCTTTGACGGTAAAGCTCTCCAGGAAGGCATCGAACGCATCAGCGGTTTGATGAAGCAGGTCACCAACCTGCGGAAGGAGAGCGAACGCTTGCAGGCGACGCATGACCGACTCGCCTCGCTGACCGGAAAAATTACCGACACGATCATCGGCCACGAGGCTGTCCTCAAGCATGAGGTAGCTCTCAGGCACTTGAAGGTATTGAGCGTCGACGCTGCCCTTGAGTCATACCGCAATCAGGTAAATGTCCAGCGCGCCGCTATTCTGGAGAACGAGACACAGCTTGCGGGCCTGAACGATCAGAAAATCGAACTCAATCGCCAAGTAAGTGCCCTAAACACCAAACTGATGGGGTTCCAAGTCCATCAGGAAAAGCAGAGCCTGGAGGCACAGGCCAAGCTGGCTACAACATCAGCAGCTCAGTGCGTTTCGACCTTACTGCACGGCCTTGACCAGGCTCGGAATCTATCGGCGGCGGCAGAAAATGTCCTCGGCCGGCACATCCCAGCTGAGATGGCGGGTATGTCCCAGGCCATGGAGGCAGTTACCGCTGCACACCGCAGATTAGAGCGTGTTCAATTGCAGGCCATGAACCACCAGTTGCTGAAGCTGGCCGCTCAGTCAGACCTCGATACCGGCATGCTCCGGGACGTGGCCACCCAATGCATCAGTATTCAAACCGGTTGGGGCCGGTTGCACTCAGCCCTGGTCGGGACAGATGAACCCAGCCTGCTTCTGCAGTGTTACGCCGCCCAGTCGCCGGTCTCCGAAGCTATCCGTCAATTCGGTGACGAGCTGAGAGACAAGGAAAGCGCCCGGGCGCGGATGGTGACTGGAGGGGGAAACTACCCCAAATGGGTCAGTTTTGCGCTGGACCGTATGCGGGAGGCACTGCCGAGCGCCAACGTGCAGGTGCTTTGCGACTTGATTGAGCCGGCCTCCGACCACTGGCAAGCGGCAATCGAGGGCTACCTGGCTGACGCCCGTTTCAACTTCGTGGTTCCCGCCGAGTTTGAACGGGATGCGATCGACATCGCCCAGCGGCTGGGGCTGAAATCCAAGGTCATCCAAGGCGAGTACTGCCAACAGCATGCTGACCCTTCGCGCGTGCCCGCGGAATCCATTATCCACGAGCTGACCACCGAGCATCGCATAGCCAAGGCCTATCTCATCGAACAATACGGTCGAGTCGTGAAAGTGGCGTCCAGCAAGGAGCTGAGGCATACGCCACGTGGCCTCACCATGGATGGGAAGGGCAGTGGATCCCGGACGATGTTCAGTGCGAAGGATGTGGAGTTGGTCTTTGGCAAGAAAGCCAGAGCAGTGGCTATCGAAAGGCTGTCAGCCGAGATTGCCGAACTCGAGCAGCAACTCAGCACAGTGCGAGGCCACCTAACTGACCTGCAGGAAATCATCACTGTGGTCCAGCGCCTGCAGAAACCCGTGTTGGAGTTCCAATCGCTTCAGGACGCTGCAACGGACCTTGAAAAGGTCCGTCAGGCGTTGGCCAGACTTGACCTCACTGAGATCGTGAGTCTTGAGGCCGAGATAGCGAAACTGAACACTGATTTGGAGGCGGTCGAAGCATCTAGCAATAAACTCGTCGGTGCGGTGGCAGTGTCAACGAAAAGCATCGAGGAGTGGAATGGCAAGATCACCTCCCTGGTGGAGCGCAGGCCTGCAGTTGTGCAATCGTTGACTATTGAAGTCGACCGGGTACGGAGCCTTTGCGATGTGAACCGGGCCCACGTGGTGAACCTGTTCCTGGAGTCTGCGTATGAGCTCGCTGCCGAATGGCAAGGGCGCGAGAACAACCTGGAATCTGATATCCCTGGAATGATTGCGAAGACATCCCTCAGGGCGGGCGATATCAGGCATGACCTCGCCGAGCACAATCGAGTAGCCCGGCAAGATGAACGATTTACCGGCGGCGTACCGGATGTTTTGGAACAGGATCGTTTCGACCCCGTATATGGCCATTTGGTCCTGTTGCGGAGCGAAGTCCTAGCCACGCTTGCGGACCTGAAAAACATCGGTCTCCTCAACAATGCCCAGGATCTTGCCGACGCTGAAGCTTCTTTCCGTGATGTGTTTACCAAGCAGTTTTGCGTCGAGATCCGCGGTAAGGTGGAGGAGGGCGTCCGCGAGTTGCGAATACTCAACAACGAACTGCGGAATCTGAAGTTTGGGTCTGATCGCTTCGAGATCGAGTGGTCAAAATGGGTGCCCGAGTTCTACGAGTACTACACCTTCTTCGGTGCCGTGGCCGAGATGGCCGCCTCCAACGAGGCCCATGACCTGTTTGGTTCCGCATCGCTCACCGACAACCAGATCGCAGTCCGGGACAGGCTGATCGGTTTGCTCCTGGATGACGACCATGAACGTGCAACCAAGGAACTGATGCGGATTGCGGATTATCGCAATTACCGCGTCTACGACATCGTGAATCACTCCGACAGTGGGGGAGCGATCAAGTTGTCGGAGTGGGGCACCGGGTCGGGTGGTCAGCTCGAAACGCCTGCGTACATCGTCAGGGCCGCAGTGGTAACCAACAAGCTGAAAGTTTTTGACAAAGGCCCCAGCCTCAAGCTGCTGGTGAACGATGAGTCCTTCGCGCGCATGGATGAAACTCGTGCGCGCGCGGTCCTAGGATTCTTACGGGACAACCTCAATCTGCAGGTCATCTGTGCTGTTCCGACCATGAAGGCGGGGGCCATTCGTGATGAGTTTACCCGCGAATTCACTTTTACCCGTCTGTCTCCAGTGGAGAATGGGGAGCTCGACTTCATTTCGGAATGCGATTCCCGCGAGTTGCGACCAGACAAGATGCGAGTAATGTGGGAACAGCAGCGCAGGGTGGCGAGGGAACAGGCCCGCATGAGATTCGAGGTGGAGAATCCTCTGGAGCCGGACGAGGAGCCAGCGCACGAGGCTGTCCCGTGAGCCTACCCATCTGGGCACAGCAACCGGCGATCCAAGAGATCTTGAACAGCTTGGTAAACAGGCTCGATGCGGCCGAAAAACGCGGAACCAAACCTAATGCGATGGCACTGACGGAGACCACCTGGCCGGCGCTCTACCGAGCTCTGTACGAATCGGAAAAGGAGCACTTGTGGTCCCAGATCCAGCAACTGCACCAGAGCGGTTGGATCGAGATAAAGCCGGGGAGGGCGGCGATATCCCGTGCAGGATATGCCCTGGCGCCCAAGGTTGAGATTCGGGACAGCGAATGGCTTCGGAGTGCTACGGGCAGGGCAGAACGACCGCATACGGCGAACGAGCGATGGCGGGCGGCAGTGGACTTGGGCCTACAGGCATCAGAGGCAGCCAAAGCGGTTGTGCGGAATTTCTGCATTGACCTTCCTGGGCGTGACATGGCAGCCGTCGTAGAGCAGCTCAATCGATTGGCTGGACTTGCGAAGGAGCCTTTGTTTCTACGTGAGGTCTCCGCCCAGTTGTTCTGGGGCATGTCCAAGGTCCTGGATAACCGCCAAACCATGGTGGCAGCGATCCTTGGCCTGTCTGAATGCCCCTTCGCGGAGGCGCCCATTCAGCTGCAGGTATTCCTGCCACACGGCGGCTGGGATGGCGTGCTGTTTATTGAGAACCAGGTGTCGTTCGAGCGTACGATTCGCTCGGTGAACGCTGAAGCCTACCGGTTGGCCATGGTGCACGCCTCTGGATTCAAAGGTTCGGCCGCTCGCTTGCGGCAGGTAGCAACGTCATCGCTGTTCTTTTCGAATCTGGGCAGCCAAGAGCCCCTTCATACTGAACGCTTCGGTCGCTGGCTCTATGGTCAAGAATCCGGGGAATCTCAATTCTGGGGAGACCTGGACTGGGCCGGCATGGCGATTCTAGTGGCGCTCCGATCAAGCTTTCCCGGGACCGTGGCCTGGCAGCTGGGCTACCAACCGATGTTGACCAGTCTGCGAGGTGGCAATGGCCATCGTCCGGAGGAGGCTGACAAGCGGGGTCAGATGCCGGTCAGTAGCACTGGGTGCGAGTACACAGACAACAGCTTGATCCCTGCGCTGCAGACCCTGAATGCCTTTGTCGACCAGGAAGCGTTCAGGATTTGAATACACAGCCCTGGGCAGGTCATTTCGCCGGTTACGGGCGCAGCGCGCTTGCGATCCCCTCGAGTCCGTGGGAGGCTCCATTCCATCTGTCTATTGGTTCGTTCACATGACACACAAAGCCGCAGCCCCCGAACCCACTGTTTTCGCCCAGTTTGAAGCGGAGGCACGTCGCTTGGCCGGGCAAGTATCTGAGAATCAACGCCGCTTCTTAAAGGTCGGCTTGAGCAAAGGCAAAACGCTTGAGCCGTTGGGGCGGCTCGCCGGCCCGAGTAACCCCTGACGCTTGGGGCAAGACGCGCCGCAGCGGGTCCTGCCACAGCATGGGAATTTCACTCCGACCACCATCGAACCCGCAGCCCGCAGGTACCATCCTGGCAAGGTGAGGATTGATTACTTACCCAACTGCCGCGGCATCCGCTATTGCCAGGTTTGGGAGGTGATATGAGCCAGATCACTGAACACGTCGGCATTCGATCTACCGTGACGGGAGACTTGAAAGCGGTATCGGCTCAACTGAGTGCCGAGAATGCTGAGCAAGTCGTCGCTATTACGGTGGACCATGCCTCGGGTGAGACATTAGCCACGCTAGGTGAAGCCCTAGAAGCTGCCGCGCGTTTCATGACCGAAACGATGCTCAACCCTCAACAGGCTACCGTTGAGCAGCTGGTTTCGCTGCTGCTGCCGAAGGTACCGATCCGACCGGGAGCACTCAAGGAGGCGCAGATGCTGGCTATGGCCAAAAAGGCCATCCTGGAAAGCGGCGACTGGCTGTCTGCGCGAGACATTGCGACTCTGGCCGGATTGACCTCGGAGAATCCAAGCTCTCGCCCCAACCGATGGAAACGAGAAGGACGGATCTTCGCTATCCGCCACAATGGCTACGACTACTTCCCCATCTACGCCTTGTCCAAGGCTTCGGGGTTTCGCCCGCTTCCAGCGATGGCCGAAGTACTGAAAGTGTTCGCAGGGCTGAAGGACGGCTGGGGCCTGGCCTACTGGTTCGCCTCAGTAAACAGCTTCCTTTCCGGCAATCGGCCTCAGGACCTGCTCATTACCGATGCGGACCGCGTCGTAGCGGCTGCAGCGGATGAGGTTGCGGGCATTGTCCACGGTTAATCAAGCGCGCCCGCCATGTCGAACGGTTGGCGACAGGGTGCCAGTGGGATTGCCGGCGCTAAGTTTTCAGAGCGATAGGTCAGATGCCGGCAGTTGGGCTTGAGCGATGAGGGGGAGGAGGGGAGTGCTGGGGGAAAATGGCTAGGTAAGCCCGCGCACGTTCAATCTTCTCGCACGTCAAATACGGGTAGTCCTCCTGTAATACGGCGAACGACTCGCCGGCGTCGAGCCGCTCCAGCGTGATATCGACCGGCAGGCGCGTGCCTCGGAAAACTGGCCGGCCGCCGTGGATCTCGGGATCGCGATGAACCGTCTCCTTGATAGCCGCGAGCTGGATCATTCGACTTACTACCCGCCCTAGCTCTTTCTCCAGGTTGACCACTTCGGTATCCAGCTCTATTCGCCCCATCGCCGACATTACCGGGGCCACCGGCATGCGAATCATCCGGGCGATTGTCGCCGGCGAGCGCAACGCTGCGACTCTGGCAACCCTGCGCGATACCCGCTGCAAGTCGAGCGTTGAGACCATCCAGAGTGCCCTGGTGGGCAATTACCAGCCCGAACATGTGTTTGCCCTGGCGCAGGCATTGGCCATGTACGACGCCTATCAGGCACAGCTTGAGGTCTGCGACCACCAGATAGCCCAGAGCCTGCAGCGGCTCTCCCGGCAGCGCCCCTCCCCCAGCGAACCGCTACCGAAGCCACGCCACCGCGCGCGACAGCCGAACGCGCTCAACTTCGATGTCCGTGCCTTGCTCTATCAACTGGTCGGCGTCGACCTCACCCAGATCCATGGCATCGGCCCCTACCTGGCACTGCGGTTAGTCGCCGAGTGCGGTACCGATCTGAGCCGCTGGCGTACCGCCCAGCATTTCACCTCCTGGCTGACCCTGGCTCCTGGTTGCCGGATCAGCGGCGGCAAAGTGCTCTCGGCACACACGCGCAAGACCAAGAATCGGGTAACAGCCCATCTCCGGTTGGCCGCCGTAACCATTGGCAGAACGAACACCGCATTGGGCGCTTTTTATCGACGCTTGTCGGCCCGTATCGGCAAGGCCAAGGCCGTGACCGCCACTGCGCGCAAAATCGCCATCCTGTTCTACAACGCGATGCGTTTCGGTATGGCCTATCAGGATCCCGGTGCCGATCACTATGAGCAGCGGTACCGCGAGCGCGTGGTCAAAGGCCTGCACCGTCGGGCAGCCGAATTCGGCTTCACACTACAGGCGGTCGAAGGTGTTTCTTAGGAAGGCTACCGCTCTCTTGATGTCAGACGCCCTCGATTAGTGCGCTTAGTCGAGTCATTGGGTGAGCACTATCCACGGGCAGAGCTGTGCCGGCTGTTCGGCATCAATCGCAGCAGTGTCTATGCCGCCGCCAAGTCAACGGCTCGCGGTAATCAGCCGCACGCCAGGTTGCGACAGCGCTTGGTGGAGCTGCATGTCCAGAGTCGGCGTTCGGCAGGCGCCCGGACGCTCGCGGCGGCTTTGCGCCAGGAAGGCTGGGCAGTGGGACGATTCCTGGCCAGCCGTCTGATGAAGGAGGCCCAGTTGTTCAGCTCGCAACGCCGTCGACACCGTTACCGCCCAGCTGAGGGCGAGAGTGCCAAGGCGTCGAACGAGCTGGACCGACAGTTCCGCACCCACGCTCCCAATCAGGTGTGGTGCGGTGACGTGACGTACATCTGGGCCGGCGGGCGCTGGATCTACTTGGCCGCGGTCATGGACCTGTATGCGCGACGGATTGTGGGTTGGGCAATGTCCGATCGTCCGGACTCGCAGCTCACCGGACGTGCTTTGCGCGTAGCCTATGAGGCTCGCGGTTGCCCCGGCGGCGTGCTGTTTCACTCCGACCAGGGCAGCCACTACAGCAGTCAGGAGTTTCGACAATTGCTCTGGCGGCATCGAATCCGCCAGAGCATGAGTCGTCGCGGCAATTGCTGGGACAACGCCCCGATGGAGCGTTTCTTCCGGAGCCTCAAATCCGAATGGATACCGGCTTCGGGTTACGCCAGCCAAGCCGAAGCAGAGGCTGACGTACTGCGCTACCTGACCGACTACTACAACCACCGACGGCCGCACAGCTACAACAGTTACCAGACACCGGTACAGCGCGAAGCGCTGGCCGGATAGACCTAAACCGGTGTCCAGTTTTACTTGACCACTTCAAAGCAGTCCTCCTGTCGCTATAGGCGGGGCGAAGATTGGTGCATAGCCAAGTATCTCGTCGGGAATGAACCTGTACGCAAAATGCTGGGATGCATCCTGAATTTCGCCGGCGGATGATTTAGAGCAGCAAGTCGCGCACGTAATGTCGCGGCCGCAGCCCTGGGCACGAGCTAGAGCCCCGCGCACAGCAATTTCGCGTGTCGGATTCATCAGCGCGTCACTTTCCAATTTCTCTTCACCAGGAATCTGGCTTGCAAGCCGACTAGCTTGTTGATCCAGCCCGGGCGTTCGGCCGGAGCTGAATGGCGCCCTGAACCCAGGGCGTGAAATTGCTGTGCATCCAAAGGCATAGCGGGTCAGCAAGTCGCCGAGCATCTTAGATTCAAGCTCGCGCACAGCCGGCATGAGTGGGGAAGTAAATCTGGGTGTTGTCGGCGGGCAGGGCTGTTTCCAGTTTTACTTGCTCGGTTTTTCCACTTTTAGTTCACCGGCTTACACACGAGAGATCGCTTCATTCGGCTCCTGATATTTGATTTAACATAATATACCTTATGCGAAGCCATGGATCTGGAGGCAGCACATTTCAATGCCTTTTCTCGGACGGCTTTTCTATCGATACGGGGACTCGGCAATGTTCCTCAGCTCCCGTCAGAATCATCGCTCTTGCGTTTTCGAGCTGCGAACTGCTTTCTGACTCGCTTGAGATCGATGGGTAAAGAATTTATTTCCCGTGCGCTCCATTGCTCGTACTCGTCTCCGCTTCATTGGCTGCGCGCGGAGTAATTTTCGTCGTGACATTTTGAATGTGAGGCCCGAGGGCCAGGTTTCTGCGATCTTGAGCTTGTGGACGTCGCCGCCAGTGATCGATGCCATTGCTGGCGAATACTGCCTGGCTGCATCTGAAATTTGGAAGCAATGGACTCTTGTGTAGGTCGGCGTGGCTTTCAAAGATTGAATGCAACTGCCCAAGACGCTGATGCAGAACACAAAACGCTGCGGCCGGGAAAGTCTCATCCTTGCCTCACGCCTGGAGTCCAGCCTTGAACTTCAGCATTGAGGCGTAAGCAGATGATTGAAAAGGGAAAAATTTGAGTTCCTGGAGTAGAGTTCGCTGTCATTCCCTCTGTGATCGAGCATTGACCGAGCCGCGGTCTGTAAGCCTCGAACATGCGACTGGAATCCAGCTGACCTCTTTTCAATCGAGGGTGGGAGTTTTTTCCATGCGATATCCGATAATCACCAGACCCGGATATTGCATTAGTCGCGCTGAAAGCCGCATTCTAGACGCCTTCAGCTGAACTTCTCCAAGGATCGTTTCCCAGCATGGCGCAATCTCCGCAGCCGCTTTTCGAGACCTTCGATCGCTTCCACGACCTCAATTTCCTGCATCTGAGCGGCGAGCTCCCCGTGGTTCGCGACTATCTCCAGGAATTTCCCGAAGAAAGCCAGGCTGTCGAGGGCTACCGTGCGGTCCGTTCCTTCCTCAAGTCTTACGCGGGCAACGAAGCGACCTTCAATTCCTATCGGACCCACGTCGAGCGCCTGCTGCTGTGGTCGCTTCTGGTTGCGCGCAAACCCCTCCTGGACCTGCGCCGCCGGGACGCCGAGACCTTCATGGAGTTCTGCCTCAACCCACCGGCCGACTGGATCGGCCCGGTGGTCAAGTCTCGCTTCCGGCGAACCGGTGGCAGGAAGAAGCTCGAATCCGATACCTACATAGTCAACGGCGAATGGCGTCCGTTCAGCACCACCATCGCCAAGCGCGAGCGCAAGATCGCCGCTGAATCTGTGACCGCCCTTCCCTCCCGTGCCTACCGGATGTCCCAGGGGTCGGTGGCCCAGGTTTTCGCCGTCTGCGGCAGCTTCTTCCAGCACGCCATCGATGAAGGGCTCACGGAGGTGAATCCGTTCCGCGCCGTGAAGCAGAAGTCCATCTACAAGCAGCGCAATACCCTGGATGTCGCCTCGCGCTCGCTGACCCAGTTGCAGTGGAGCTACGTCATCGAGACGGCCGAAATCATGGCCACCGAAGACCCTGTACATGAACGCACGCTGTTCATCGTCGCCACGCTGTTCGCCATGTACCTGCGGGTTTCCGACCTGGTCGGGCGGGAGAACTGGACCCCGACCATGGGCGACATCCGCCGCGATAGCATCGGCAACTGGTGGTTCCATGTGGTGGGCAAGGGCAACAAGGCGGCGAAGATCAGCATCCGCGACGATTACATCCAGACTTATCTGGTGCGCTATCGCCAGCACCTGCAGCTCCCTCCCCTGCCCTCCGCCCATGAAAAGACGCCGCTGATCAGCACCCTGAAGGGGCGCGCCGGACTGTCCGATCGGCATATCCGGCTGCTGTTGCAGGACCTGTTCGACCGTTCACTGGCGCGAATGGCCGAGCAAGGCTGGAGCGATGATGAGATCGACCAGCTGCGTTCGGCGTCCCTGCACTGGCTGCGACATACTTCCGCCACTTTCGATGCGCCGCACCGGGACATGAAGGACCTGCAGGCCGACCTTCGCCACAACAGCCTCAGCACCACCCAGAACACCTATTACAACTCCCTGGACGAGCAACGGGCATATTCGATCAAGGGGCTTAAACTCAAGCGCTGAGGTCGGCTTGGGCGAATTCGCGTTCGTTATCTGCTTGACCGGTCATGTCTGAACCCCGTGGTCCTGATTTTCCGTTATCTCGACCTGCCCTGCCCTGCCCTGCTGCCGGGTTCAGAATGGAATCCTCAGTTCCACCCATAGCGCATCCGGCCCATAGGCCAGGTCGACCGGATCGATCGGGGCGTTGCGGAAGGCTTTTTCTTCCTCCTCCGGATTGCCATCGCCCGCCAGGATCCGCTGCCTTGTGCGCTCCTGCAGGGCGCCCAGGAGATCGGGGTAGGGCATGTTCCATTCGTTGCTCCTGGCGACCTCGGCTACCACCGGGATCATGGCCACCAGTCGGGGGTCGGTCATCTTCTCCAGCCCCAAGCCACGCAATGTGGCGTTGTGACTGCAGTGATGGCCGACCTTGTATAGGGTGACCCGCGAGAGGATGTCATCCCGCGTCTGCGGGGCCGGCTGTCCTTGGACGGCCTCCCGCGGGTAGGTCTGGTCGCCCCAGGACAACCAGTTGCCGACCTGCGCATCGCCGGGGAACAGCAGGGTCTGGCCGTCAGGCAACTCGAAGGCCAGTACGAGGCTGGTGTTGTTGGTATCCGAGTCCATCTTCAACGCCAGGGTTTCCGCGCTGTCCAGCCACTCGTCCTCGATTCGCCGCCATTCCTCCTGGTCGTTGAAATAGCGCTCTTCGACGCCGACCGGAGAGCCCGGGTTGGCGAGAGAAGGTGACAAGTCCCGCTCGACGTCCGCCAGGCCCCGCTGTTTGGGAGGTGCGAACGGCAGGTCGGGGTCCTGGGGGCGCTCGTCCGCCAAGCGCCGCACCCGGTCCTCGAGCGCCAGCGCTTCATCCAGGCTGACCAGGTACACCTCCTTGCCCGCCCCCTTGGACGGCAGGTCCTTGCGCAAGCGCTGTTCGCTGCGCGGGGGGCCGAGCACCATCGCCTTGAGGGACTTGGCTGCGGCCGGTCGCACCACGTCCCCGGGCTCCAGGTAGCGTGTCGCCAGGGGGCCGGCCTTGCTCTTGAGGGATTCGATGACCGCACGCCCGTCTCTGGGCAGCACTTCCTTGTCATCGACGCGCAAGCCCATGAATGCGGCCAGGCTGTGCACCGTGCCGATGCGGGGGTCGTTGCTCAGCGCACTGGCCGTCTCCCTGATGGCCGCCACCCTGGCCAGGGCGCTCTTCGCCTTGTCGAAGCGAGCATGCAGCGCGATCGCCTGGGCATCGTTGGGGTCCTCGGTCCAGGCCAGCCAGAGTTCGTCGATGCGGAAATCCCCTTTGAAGAAGCGCTCGCGCTCATAGAGGAATCCGGACAGGTGGTCATGGTGTTCATGGGTCAGCACCACCAGGTCCAGAATGCCATTCGAGGTCTGGTGGATGTCTTCGACGATGAGCTTCATCCGCTCCCGGGCACCGGCCACTCCTTGCAGTACGCCGCAGTCGATCAGGATGTGCCGGATCTTGCCCTTCTGGGCATAGCGGAGCAGGAAGCAATCACCGAGGATCCCGCGGTACATGCGCACCGCGATCTCTCCCGAGGTGGTCGAAGGGTTCATGGCATCAGACTCCACGGTGGGTCATGGCGAACGGATTGTCCTGCTTGCGTGGCCCGCGGTAGGTCATGGCGAGACTGGTGCGGCCGGCCTGGAGGAACTGCCGCTGGCCGGCCAGGCGGACGTGGTCATCGATGCGCTTGCGGATCACGTAGCGCAACAGGCCATCGCGCAAGTCGATGATCAGTGTCGCGCCACCACGGAACATGAAATCCTCCGGGTGATTTCCGTCCCATTGCAATTGCTGCCCGTCCTGCTGGCGTTGCTGCTCTTCATCGAGATAGCCGCGACGGCGCTGGGTGATCTCGACCACCAGCTGTCTCAAATCCTGGCCATCCGGCCCGGCGCGCCGGCAGGTGCGCACCGAGTGAACTTCGACGGCCGGCTGCTTCGAATCGGAGCTGGGGAACAGCGAGCCCCACACGCCGTTCCTGGCATGTTCGGCCATGAAGAACACGCCAAGCGCCCTCTCCCATTCGGCGTCGGTCGGAGTGGGTTGCATCAACCACGACCACACGACCCGACGATTCTCCTCCGCCTGCAGGCAAGCCCTGCTGCGCTGGTACTCCGGCGTCAGGTCGAGGCGCCCGCCAACGCAATCACGGCTCGGCGAACGCTGGAAGCTGAGTAGATCGTGGGCATTGATATTTTCCAGCGGAGACTCCCAGAGCAGGCTGTCCGGCGCCAGCGACAGACACTTCTCGGGGAGGATGCCACGCCGCCTGAAGGCCTGGATCATGGCCAGCCGGTAATGCATGGGGTCGTCTGGCACCAGGTCGCTGTCGGCGGTGACGATGGCGCGGAGGAACTCGCCGAAGTGCACGTCCACCGGCGGCAGGTAGTCCAGGGCCCTGATGCACATGCGCAGTACGTGGTCCGCCGACTTCACCGCCTCGCGCGCCAGGCGGGCCACCAGCTCCGGCGGCAGCGCCGCGCGCGAGGTATCGCCATCGAATCCGGCCAGGCGGAACAGGTCGACCGTGCGTTGCTCGTAGATGGTGACGAAGGCATCGAAGACCGCCGCCACCAGGATGGCGCCACGCTCATGCGGCTCGCTCAGGCGGGCCAGGCGGGTTGGGTCGGGCAGGCCATCCGCGCCCTTGTCGTCGATCGCATCGCGCAACGCTGCGTAGCGTCCGGTGGCCTCGCCGAACTGGCGGGCGAGCCCACTCAGCCACGAGCGTTCCGACAGGCTGCCATGGCGGGCGGCCAGTTGACTGGACACGGCCTCGGGCAGGGTGAAATGCATCATCAGCGCGACGATATCGGCGAAGGCCTCGTGGAAGGCCAGGCTGTCGACACTGGTGGGTTCGATGTAGCGCCGGTGCAGCCCATCCAGGATCGCGTGGGTCGTTTCATGGGCAACGATGTCGTGGGACAGCGCGGTGAAGACCCAGCCACCCGGCAGGTTCACGCCGGGGTCGGTGAGCGAGGCCTTGAAGTAGCCGAACAGCAGCGCTTTCTTGGCGGGGCTGTAGTAGGCATTCGCCTCGCGCAAAGCATGTGGATAGATGCGCAGCTTGTGTACCGGCTTGTAGGTGGACCTCTCCAGATCCCAGATCGGCGACCAGAAAACCTTGCGGCCCAGGGCCCGCTCGAACAACTTGACGGTCTTCATCGCCACCGCGAACACCATCTGCTGATGGAAGTGCGGATCGCCTTCGGAGGGCGTCAGGCCATCCTGCGCCAGCAGGTGTGGATGGTTCAGGTCCACCGGCTCGTAGAACTGGCCACTGGCGGGGTCGACATCGATGACTTCCAGGTATTCGTTGACCGGCCCTGGAGAAATGGGCTCCTCCCAGCGTTCCTCCCAGGGCAGCGAGATGGTGGCGTGATTGATCCGCACGGTTTCCAGCTGCGTCGAAGCCTGCGGATCGAGTGCGTACACCCGCAGCTTGCGCATGGCCGGTTGCCGATAGCTGGGCCTGCTCATGTGATGCCTCCTTGCCCATGCGCCCAGCGAAAACTGCAACGCTTGCATGAAGCAGTGACGTTGACCCCGGACGGGTGAACGCTGATCGGCCACCGAAATCCGGGCGGACCTGAATACCAGTCAAGAGCGCGCCGCAATCGATTTCAAAGTGATCGCCTAGAAGATTTCGCTATGGCATTTATTGCACGGCACCAGCGGGCCGGGCCGCTCAACGACTAGCCTTGGCGAACAGGAATGTTCTGCTAGCCTCACCCTCATGCCCCATGGACGGCAGTTTCGCCCTCTGGCTGCAGCAGTAGATTTTTCATGATGCGGAGGGCGTGAACATGTCCGTCCAGGTCGGTGGTGTGGAAAAGCGCATTGGCCTTGCACTGTCCGGTGGCGGTTTCCGGGCGGCGGCCTTTCACCTGGGGGTGATGCGGCAACTCGAGTCCTGGGGTCTGCTGAACAAACTGGACCTGATCACCTGCGTGAGTGGTGGCAGCATTGCCGGCGCCACGGTCGTCCTGAACTGGACGGCATCCGACAAACTGGATCGCCTCGATCGCTTCCTGCGCACCCAGTCCATTGCCGTGTCTTCGGTAATCGGCGGTTCACTCGATCCGTTCAATACCCGGCTGGAGAAGCTGGCCGACTCGTACGACAAGCACCTGTTCCGCAACAGCAGGCTGTCCGCCTTGAGTAGCGGCCCGCGCCTCTACCTCAACTCGACCAACCTGGCGACGGGCAATCTGTTCGCCTTTGTCGCCGGTGGTGGCAAACCCTGCGAGATCGGCGAACACGAACTTGGTTTCGTGCTGGCGCCCGACTACCCCATCAGCCATGCGGTGGCTGCATCCTCGGCATTCCCGCCGGTGTTTCCGCCACTGCGCCTCGACCCTGATATCTACCCACCGGCGGCGGCCATGGAATACGTCACGCTGACCGATGGCGGGGTCTACGACAACATGGGCGTGAATCCGCTGCTGCGTGACCGCAACGAGCTGGACTATGTGATCGTCAGCGATGGCGGCAAGCCCTTCGCCAACGACGTCAGGCCCACCGAGTCGGGGGCCATGGTGCTCAAGGAAGGCCTCGACATCATGATGGAGCAGATCCGCGGCCTGGAATTCGATCGCTTGCAACACCGCCATCTGGCGGGCAAGGGGCCGAAGCCCCTGTGGTTCTCCATCGACAGCCGAAAAGGTGAATCCCAGCCGGGCGACGCGGCCTTCGCCTCGGCGATCGATACCAACCTGCGTCGCTTGTCCGAGGAGGAAATGGCGGTACTCGGTCGCCATGGCGCTTCGCTTGTGAAGGCGAGAGTCGACCAGTACGCCCCGGAGCTGAAGTCCTGAACGAGTCCGCCGGGCTCGTCGGATGCACGCAGATGAAGGAATACACCTCCGTTGCAGCAGCTGCCTCCACCCATCGCTCGATGCGTGTCAGCTGCAAGCTCCCCGTCCCGCCTGGACAGACATCGGGTTGCCAGAGGAGCACAGGGCATGCCCATTTCTCCGCCGGAACGGCCTCGCCCGAGTAGCCCGGAACTCCGTGCCCTGATAGCGCCGTATGCCATCGACCGGGACAGGTACCCACCGGTCGTCGTCGGTATCAGGGGTTACCACAAGAAAAGCGGCACCCGCACAGGAGGCTGAAATGAAGGTCGTGAGCTTTACCCTCGAGCAGGGCAACAAGTACTACGGAAGGATCGACGGCCAGCGCTTTTACATCGGCAGCCGGGTTTCCTACGAGGGCAACAAGGGCCTGATGAACGTCAGCGGAGCCCCCCAGCAGCGCTATGAGCGCTCGACGTACCGACCGCAGTTCGGATTCTGGGCGGACTTCATGCACCCCACGGCCATGGCCGAAGGTGCGCTGTTCCACACCCTGAACACCTATGACCGGGCGCAGTTCACCTTCTCCTTCCTGCAGTACGCGGCGCATGTTCCCAATGGCGACTTCGTGAACTATCTGCGCCGATTGCTCGGCCTTCCCCAGGCAAAGGATTACTTTCCGGACCTGACGCTGCAGAACGGCAGGGTCTGCCGGGTAACCGACAGCGGCATCGAAGCGCTCGAGTCCGATACCTCCACCGAGAAGCTCCTCGACTATCTGAATCCGTCCGCCAGGGAGGTCGAGGATACGGAAGTCATCCAGGCGGCGAAGTTCGTGCATTGGGCGCAGAACGATCCTGCCAACCGACAGGTCCAGGTGGAAATGGGCGTCAGCCACTTCAAGGAAAAGATGGCCGGTTACGCCAGGCAGTACGGACTGGATGGCGCTGATGATTCGGTCTGCATCCTCGTCGCCGACATTCGCCACCAGGGCCGGGCCAAGAGCCCGGTCATCGCCGCGGCGCTGCAGAGCGCCAGACCCCTGGATCAGCTCCTGAAGATCGGCGAGCCGAAGTATCGCGAGCGACTCGCCACCCTGCGGCGGGAGATCAAGGCACTGACCAACGAGGGAACCCTCGGCAAGCGCAAGTACGATCTGGACCAGGGCGACTTCGTCTGAGCAACTGCCCATCCCCTGCCCCGGGGACGGGTGCCCGAAGGGTGCAGCCCGATACCCGGGAGCGACTGCGAATGTGCCCTCCGCTACCGCCCGTCCGATAGATGATCGAAAAGGACGCAGCGGACCAGCGGTCATGTAAACGCGAACACCCTCGAATCACCAGGCCCGCCCCTGATCCGGCGGGCCTCGGACAGGGGCGAAAGAGCGAGTCGAGAAATACTGGCAAATGGCCGCAAAGCCCCGGATTAGCTGGGTCTGCGAGTTTTACGCGATTGACGCCAACCAGGCCCGCTCCTATACCCAAATCCATGCGGGAGGGAGGGATCAGGGATGTCCATGATCGCTGACGCTGTCGAGTTCATTCGCAAGGAAGTGCGCAGCCACCTCGGGGTCGCCGATGCGGAAGTCATCGCCAACTCGGCACGTAAGCTGGTCGAGGAGGCCAGCGCCCTCGGCGCCTACATCTCGCTGATCAACGTCGAAGAAGAATCCACGCTGCGCAACACGCCGCATACGGAACGGCGCCTGGGGCAATCCCGCTACGTCGAACCGCCGGTCTACCTGAACCTCTACCTGCTGTTCGCCTTCAACTTCCAGAACTACTCCACCAGCCTCGTCCACCTCTCCAGGACCATCGAGCTGTTCCAGCACAGGCGCTGGTTCGCCCAGTCCGGCCCGGGCGCCACGCCATTCCCGGCGACACTGGAGAAGCTGGTGTTCGAGATGGTCAACATGAACTTCGAGGAGTTGAACAATCTCTGGGGCGTACTCGGCGACGCCTACTTTCCCTCGGTCGTCTACAAGGTCCGTCTGGTCAAGGTACAGCTCGATCAAGCGGAACCGGCGCCGGAAATCACCACCATCGAACTGGACACGGTGATCAAGTGAGCATCATCGCCTTCCGCCCCTGCCTCGGGGTGACGGTCAAGGATGACCAGGGCAAGGAGCTGACCGCCCTCTCCTTCGAGCCCACGGCCGAAACGCGGCGCCGCCTGGACGACCAGCACCTGGTACTCCGCCCGCGCGCAGCCGGCTTCCAGCTCTACGCCCAATACAATCCGGAAGCAGGTAATGTGCGGCTCGCGCCGGTCACCCGACACACCTCGCTGGTCTTTGTCATTCGCCTCGATGAAGCGGACTTCCTCGAACGCTTCCACCCGGACCTCGACGCCAGCGCCAGCCCCAATCTCTACCTGGCCAATCTGGATGACGACGGCGCGGTGCGGGCATCGGGCTCGCTCAGCCGCGGCAACACGGTGGAGCGGGCCGACACCGCGCGAATCGTGGGCCGGCGCCTGAATGCACGCGCCGATCTCGGTGCCACGCCCAAGCCCGTCACCCTGAAGGTCAGTGACCGCTTCGATCCGACCCGCGTGGTGGCCAACCCGCCGGTGAACGCCATCGCCGGGGCCAGCAGTGCCAGCGTCGCCATCGACCTGTCGGAGGATGCGGCCAGCGCCTACACCCTCACCCCGCAACCCTCCGGCAGTCCCACGGTTCTGTTCGTCAGCGACGAACTGGCCGGGCGTGGCGCCTTCGGCGCGCTCGAACTGGTGCTCGCGCCTTTCCCCGGCCCCGATCCTGCCGCCGGACGCCAGTACACCGCCACGTTCCGCCGACGAAGTTGACCTTGCCCCGGAGCAGTCCACCCAGCCCGCCCACCGCCCGAACAAAGGGACACATCATGCCCAGCTACAGCACCCCAGGTGTCTACGTCGAGGAAATCCCCGTCTTTCCGCCCTCGGTCGCGCCGGTCGCCACGGCAATCCCCGCCTTCATCGGCTACACCGAAAAAGCCCTCGGCAAACAGGGGGAAGACCTGACGAAGACCGCCGTTCGCCTCAGTTCCCTGCTGGAATACGAAGCCTGTTTCGGCAAGCCGCCGGTCCAGGACATGGCGGTCACCGTCAACAAGCGCGTCACCGCAGGCGGCAAACTGCTGGGCGTCGCCGTGAGCTGGACCAGCAAGCCCTCGTTGCCGACGCAGTTCCTCCACTACGCCATGCAGCTGTATTTCGCCAATGGCGGCGGCCCTTGCTACGTCTACTCGGTGGGCGCCTACGGCACGGCCACCAAGGTCGCCTTCACCGATGCGATCACCGCCCTGGAAGCGGTGGACGAACCGACCCTGCTGGTGTTCCCCGACGCCGTGAAACTCAGTGACGCCGATTACGGGTCGGTGGTCGACGCCGCGCTGGCCAGCTGCAACAAGACCCAGGACCGCTTCGCCATCGTCGACGTGCGCAACGCCGTTCCGGGCGGCACCGACGACAACGCCAAGGTGACCAGCAACTTCCGCGCCCGGGTCACCAGCAACACCGTGGACTTCCTCAAGTACGGCGCGGCCTACTTCCCCTACCTGTCGACCAATGTGCCGTTCGCCAGCGCCGACGCCAACGTCACGCTCACCGCCTTCAACCTGATCACGGTGGCCGACAACGGCAGCGAGACCTCGGCGGCGGTGGCCAACGCCGCCGGCAAGAAGCTCAACGACGCCACGCTGGACATCAAGGGCAAGGAAACCGCGGTCTACGCGGCGATCCGCGCCTTCATCGACGAAGCCTGCGTGACAGTGCCACCCTCCGGCGCCATCGCCGGCGTGTACGCCAAGGTCGACCGTACCCGCGGCGTATGGAAGGCACCGGCCAACGTCGGCCTGGCCCTGGTGATCGGCCCCGCGGTCAACGCCACCAACGACCTGCAGGACGGGCTCAACATCGATGCCACCACCGGCAAGTCGGTGAACGCCGTCCGGGCGTTCTTCGGCAAGGGCAGCCTCGTCTGGGGTGGCCGCACGCTGGCGGGCAACGACAACGAGTGGCGCTACATCAACGTGCGCCGCTTCGCCAACTTCGTCGAGGAGTCGGTACGGAAAGCCGTCGGCGCCTTCGTGTTCGAACCCAATGACGCCAACACCTGGGTCAAGGTGCGGACCATGATCGAGAACTTCCTGATCAACCAGTGGCGCGACGGTGCCCTGATGGGCGCCAAGCCGGAGCAGGCGTTCCGTGTCGCGGTGGGGCTGGGCCAGACCATGAGCGCCGACGACATCCTCAATGGCTACATGATCGTCGAGGTTCACCTGGCCATCGTCCGCCCGGCCGAATTCATCGTCCTGCGCTTCATGCAGAAGATGCCCGAAGCCTAACCAGAGCGAGGCAACGAGATGAGTGACTATCCGCTTCCGAAATTCCACTTCCAGGTGCAGTGGGGTGGCGCGCGTATCGGCTTCACGGAGATCTCCGGGCTCGATGTCGAGACCGAGGTCATCGAATACCGCGACGGCGCCTTGCGGGAATTCTCCAAGATGAAGATTCCGGGCATGCAGAAGTATCCCAACGTCACCATGAAGCGCGGTGTGTTCAAGTCAGACAACGACTACTTCAACTGGTGGAACACGGTGTCGCTCAACACCGTCGAGCGGCGCGACATCATCGTCAGCCTGCTCAACGAGGCGCACGAACCGGTGATGGTGTGGAAGATCAAGAATGCCTGGCCCACCAAGATCGGCTCGACCGACCTCAAGGCCGACGGCAACGAGATCGCCATCGAGTCCATCGAACTGGCCCACGACGGGCTGTCGATCCAGAACGAGTAGACGCGCCGCCATGAGCCTCTACCTGCCGCCGGTGGGCTTCCACTTCAACGCCAAGTTCGACGTGCCCGGCGCGACGGAACGCGACGTGCGCTTCCGCGACGTGTCCGGGCTGACCATGGAACTGGAGGAGTTCGCCTACAACGAGGGCGGCGAGAACCGCTTCTCGCACAAGCTGCCGGTGCGCGGACGCTACCCCGACCTGGTGCTCAAACGCGGGCTGCTGGTGGATTCCGGGCTGCGCGAATGGGTGCTGGACGCCGTGCACAACCTGGTGATCCAGCCGGTGACCGTGTGGGTGACGCTGCTCGATGAGAGCCATGCGCCGCTGCAGACCTACACGGTGGTCGGCGCCTGGCCGAAGAAGTGGGTGATCTCCGACTTCAGCGCGGAGAACTCGGAGATCGTCGTCGAGACCCTCGAACTGGCCTACCAGTACTTCCGCGTCGACTGAGGAGCGAACGATGCCCGTCTTCATCAACGAAGTGGTGATCCGCAGTACCGTCGATCAGCCGCAGCCGGCGCCCGGCGCACAGCCCGCCCAGGCCAGCGACACGCCCGTCGACCGCGCGGCCCTGGTCGCCGAGGTGACCCGGGCGGTGATCGATTACCTGGAGCGGGAACTCGACCGGATCGGGGAGCGCTGATGCATGGACGGTGCCCTGCTCAAGCTGACCATCATCCCCTTCGAGGACTCCGAAGGCGCCATGGGGCCGCCCGCCGGGCCACCCTTCATCGTCCAGTTCAACCCCGAGACCTACACCGACACCACCGAATTCAAGTACGGCCCGGATGAACCGCCCCAGGGTTCGGCCGGTTCCGAGGCCAAGTTCGAGCGGGTCAACCCGAAGAAATACAGCTTCGAGCTGATGCTCGACGGCACGGGCGTCTCCCCTGCCCCGCCACCGGCCGGCGCGCTGGATGCCGTGGCGCCTTCGACCGGCCTGTCGGTGGTCGCGCAGATCGAACTGTTCAAGCTCACCGTCGGCTTCAGCGGCAACGTGCACCGCCCGCGCTTCCTCATGCTGGTGTGGGGGCGGCTGCTGGTGACCACCGTGCTGGAAAGCTACTCCATCGCCTACAAGCTGTTCTCCCCCGCCGGCCTGCCGTTGCGGGCCAGCATGTCGGCGACCTTTCGCGAGCACACACCCAAGGGCTTCGGCGAACTGCTGAAGAACCTCGCCTCGCCGGACATCAGCCACGCCCACCAGGTACTGGAAGGCGAGCACCTGTCCAAGCTGGTCTACGACGTCTACAAGGACCCGGCCCACTACATGAGCGTGGCCGAGGCGAACCAGCTCGACACCGTGCGCAGGCTCGCCCCGGGCAGCGCACTTTACCTGCCGCCGCTGAGGTGAAGGCATGCCCGGCCTACCCGAACTCGACAGCCGCCCGTCCCATCTCACCACCTTCACGGTGAAGGCGGGGGGCATGGCACTGGGGGCGGAATACGGCATCGTCTCCATCGAGATCCGCCGCGAGGTGAACCGCGTGCCGAAGGCGACCATCGTCCTGCTGGATGGCGACGCGGCCAGGCAGACCTTCGCCCGTTCCGAGGAGTCGACGCTGGTCCCCGGTGTCGAGGTGGAGATCCTCGGTGGTTACTCCTCCGAGGAGAGCACGCTGTTCAAGGGCATCATCACCCGCCAGCGCATCGAGGTGGGCCAACGCGGTGGCTCGTACCTGACCGTGGAGCTGCGTGACCCCGTGTTCCGCATGACCCTGGGCCGCCGCTCGCGCAACTTCAGCGATGTCACCGACTCCGATGTCATGGAGCAGGTCATCGGCCTGAACAAGGGCCTCAGCGCCGAGGTGACGGCGACCAGCCTCAAGCATCCCCAGGTGGTGCAGCACCAGGCCAGCGACTGGGACTTCCTGGTCATGCGGGCGGAGCTGGCGGGCTTCGCGGTGATCTGCATCGACGGCAAGGTGAGCGTGGCGCCACCCGCAGTGGCCGGTGCGGCGGAGGTGTCCGCGATCTTCGGCCAGGGCCTGTTCTCCGCCGAACTGGAACTGGACGCCGAAACCCAGCTCACCAGCGTCGAGACCGGGGCCTGGGACATGGCCAACCAGGAACTCGCCAGCAGCCAGTCCGACGACGTGACGACGCCCGGACCGGGCGACATTCCCGGCAGCGAACTCGCCAGTGCCGGCGGCGTCGACTCGGCCCTGCGCCACCCCGGCGCGCTGGACCAGGCCATGCTCGACCAGTGGGCCGCCGCCGGCATGGGCCGCGCGCGCCGTGCGGCGGTACGCGGACGCGTGCGCGTGCAGGGCAACGCCGCGCTGCTGCCCGGCGTGCTGATCGACCTGGGCGGCCTCGGCAGCCGCTTCAACGGCCTTGGCTTCGTCTCCGGCGTGCGTCACCGGCTCGGCCATGGCGACTGGGTGACCGAAGCGCTGATCGGCTCCGACCCCAAACCCCACGCCGAGCGCTATCCCGTCGCCGCGCCCGCCGCCGGCGGCATCGCCCCGCCCGTACCCGGACTGCAGATCGGCGTGGTGGCAGCCCTGGAAGGCGACCCGGGCGGCGAGGAACGCATCCAGGTACGCCTGGCCACCATCAGCGAGACCGATGGCCTGGTCTGGGCGCGCCAGGCCCTGCTCGATGCCGGCGACAAGCGCAGCACCGCGTTCCGCCCGGAGCTCGACGACGAGGTGGTGGTCGGCTTCCTCGACGGCGACCCGCACCACCCGGTGGTCCTCGGCGCGCTGCACTCCAGCGCCAGGCCCAACCCGCTGGCCGGCTCGAACGACAACCACCAGAAGGCCATCGTCACCCGCGCCGGCATGCGCATTCACTGGGACGACGACAAGGTCGTGGCGACCATCGATACCCCCGCCGGCAACAAGCTGGTGCTGTCCGAGGACGGCAAGTCGATCCTGCTGGAGGACCAGAACGGCAACAAGTTCGAGCTGAACGCCGACGGCATCGCCATGGAGAGCCCTGGCGACATCCGTCTCAAGGCCACGGGAGACGTGAAGATCGAAGGCACCAACATCGAACTGTCGGCCAGCGCCAGTCTCAAGGCCAAAGGCTCGGGTGGCGCGGAAATCAGCTCCAGCGCCAGCACCGTGGTCAAGGGCTCGCTGGTGCAGATCAACTGAAGGAGAACGCCATGCCACCCGCCGCCCGCATCAACGACCTGCACGTCTGCCCGATGGTCACCGGCACGGTGCCGCACGTGGGTGGGCCGGTACTCGGTCCCGGTGTGGCCAGCGTGCTGATCGGTGGCCTGCCCGCCGCGGTGGTCGGCGACAGCGCCAGTTGTTCCGGCCCGCCCGACAGCATCGTCGCCGGCTCCGCCACGGTGATGATCTGCGGCAAGCCGGCGGCGCGCATGGGCGACAGCACAGCCCACGGCGGCAGCATCGTGCTGGGCGACTTCACCGTGATGATCGGCTAGGGAGCAGGAGCATGGCACTGGAAGACCCCTTCATCGGCAGCGGCTGGAGCTTCCCGCCGGCCTTCGACAAGAAGTCCGCCAGCGTGACCATGAGCAGCGGCATCCGCGACATCGAGGAAAGCCTGCGGATCATCTTCAGCACCGCCCTCGGCGAACGGATCATGAACCCGCTGTTCGGGTGCGCGCTGGACGGCAACGTGTTCGAGGTCATGAACACATCACGCATTGCCTACCTGGAGAACCTGATCCGCACCGCGATCATCTACCACGAGGCACGCATCGACGCCGACCAGGTCAGCATCGAGCCGGAGCAGAGCGCCGGCCGCCTGCTGATCGCCATCGGCTACAAGGTGCGCGGTTCCAACTCACGCTTCAACTTCGTCTACCCCTACTACCTGAACGAGGGTTGAGATCGTGACCTGCGCGAAAGGGAATCCCCTGGTCCGCTCCGGGCTGACCCAGGACGGCCGTATCCGCGCCGAACTCGCCACCGGCCACTTCCTCCCCGACGAGCGCGACCTCGCCGACCTGATCCTGTTCGGCCAGCGCTACGCCAGGCATGTGCAGTTCTACGACGCCGGCAACGCCAAGGCCGAGGATTGGAGCGAGTTCTTCGAGGGTGACGTGACGGCGAGCCTGGCGGGGCTGGCGAAGTTGCCGGTGGACGCTTTCCGCGGCGCCCAGCTCGATCTGGAGAACTGGCTGAAGGCCGACCCGACGCGCGACCCGACGCAGCTCGCCGCCCACGCCCGGCTGGGCTTCCACCTGCCGCTGATCCTGCTGCAGATCGCCGGCCAGCATCATGCCCGCCTACCCAGCGACCACCCGTTCGGCGCCACCCTGGTCGAACTCGCCGCGCGCAATCTGGCCGCACCGCTGGGCGGGCTGATCGGCTGGTACAAGGGGGCCTTCGATGCCAGCCTCGGCGCCGGCAATGAGGTCTTCGCCGACGGTCCCCTGTTGCCGGCCGACTACAACATCGCCGGCGGACCGGGCGACACGCGCCTGCGCCTGTCCGCTACCCTGGCCGCCGCCATTGCCGGCCAGCCGGCATTCTCCGTGGCACCGGTGCCGGCGGCGATCCTCGCCAAGGCCGCTCCCGCCGGCTGGGCAGCGCTCTATGCCGCGACGGCCGCTGATCCATCGCCCTATGTGGATGCCATCGGCCAGGGCAACCAGCGCTACGAACAGATCTACGACGCCCTCAGCTACAACCTGCTGAGCACAGCGGTCGAACACATCTACCAGGGCCTGGAACGCATCCGCCGCGACGCCAGCACCCACCTGGAGGAATCCCTGGCCAGCTTCGCCGGACATGCGCCGAACTACGGCCTGTGGCTGGCCTTCCTCAAGCTGTTCGAGCATGCGCGCGGGGTACTCAACCGCTTCACCGAACGTCACCTGGACTTCTACTTCCGCGACGTGCTGCGCCTGGGCAATCGCGCGGCGCAGCCGGACCGGGTGCACCTGCTGTTCGAGCTGGCCAAGGGTGTGGATGCCCACCTGCTGCGCGCCGGCACGCTATTGCGTGGTGGCAAGGATGCCCTGGGCCGGCCGGTGTCCTATGCGCTGGACAACGACATCGTCGTCAACCGTGCCAGCGTCGCCGAGCTGCGTGGCTTGCAGTTGCTCGCCGGCGGCACCTCCTCCGCGCCCACACGGCTGCCACTGGCCGCGCTGGCGGTGCGCTCGCGCGACGGGCTTGGCGAAGTGGCGCTGGCGAAGGACGAGCCGAGCTGGGCGCCCTTCGGTCCGGCGGCGAGCCCGGCCGCGCGCATCGGCTTCGCCGTCGCCGACCGCAAGCTGTTCCTCCGCGAGGGCATTCGCACCATCAGCCTGCGAGCGGAACTGAAGAGCCCGCTGGCGACCACCGCCATCAGCCCGCGCTGGGTCGTGCGCCTGACTGGCGACAAGGGCTGGTTCGAACTGAGGGGCACGGCGCAGATAGCCACCGTGCTGGACAACAGCTTCAGCGAAACGGCCGAAGTGGCGGTAACGCGGCCAGCCAGCAAGGCCCGGTCGAAGGCTGCAGCCAGCAATGCGCGGAAGAAGAGCGGCGCCTTCACCGACAAGCCGGCCCGCGGCAAGGCGCTGCACATCCTGGAGATCACCCTGACCCTCGACCCCGAGGACCCACCGATCATCCCGCTCGACGCCAAGCTGCACGGTAGTGACTACCCACCGGGCGTGCCGCTGGCGGAAATCCTCTTCGACTTCGATGCCCCTGGCAGTGCCCGCGCCTTCGCCGTGCTCCGCGACATCCGCGCGAGCCGCCTGACCCTCGGCGCCGAGGCCGGTGGCCTGAAGAACCTGATGGTGATCGCCGGTGGCGGCGTGGTCGATGTGGCCAAGCCCTTCGCCCCGTTCGGCGCGCAGCCGGCGACCGGCGCCCAGTGGATCATCGGCTCGGCGGAAATCTTCTCCAAGCCCATCGACGAATGGGCGCTGCGCCTGGATTGGGCGAGCAGCTACAGCAGCACCGGTTACTTCCGGAGCTACTCGGCCGATAGCTTCAACCCGACCGAGGCGGTGCTCAGCGAAGGCCGCTGGAACCTCGTGAGCACCTCCAGCGGTCGCGCGGCGCGGCATTTCGCGCGCAAGCGCAAGGCCACCAGCCATACGGATATCGGCCTCGGCGAAAGCGATGTGGAAGTCGCCATGAAAGGGGCCGACGAGATCGATGGCCTGACCCCGCAGACCCTGGAGAATCCGCCGCTTGGCGCCACCTCGCTGAATGGCTTCGTGCGCCTGACCCTGCCCAGGGACTTCGGTCACGCCGCCTTCGTCCGTGAAAACACCCTCGCGCTGATCGGCCTGTCCGGTGGCACCCCTTACACCAAGGGCACGGGCGTCAACGTCACCAGCCAGAACCTCCCCCGCGAGCCCTATAACCCGATGGTCACTCGCCTGGAAGCCGCCTACATCACCACCCGCGACCCGGTGGAAGACTTCACCCTGCTGCACCCTTTCGGCCTGTCCGATGGCACCACCGATGGCCGCCTGTTCCCCGCCCTGCCCTTCGAGGGTGCGTTGCTGATCGGCGTGAAGGACTTCGTCACGCCCGCCCGCCTGTCCTTGCTGGTACAGGTGGCGGACGGTTCGGGTGACCCGCTGAAGCAGGCGCCGCCGCTGCAGTTCCACTACCTCGCAGGGGATGACTGGCAGGCGCTTGACGAGCAGGACATCGACGACAAGACCGGCAATTTCAGCAGCTCCGCCGTGCTCGGCCTCAACCTGCCGGAAGCCGCCGACACCACTCACCGCGTGCTGCCATCCGGCCTGCACTGGATACGCATCGCCGTCACCCGGGACGCGGCGGCGCTCAACCGCCTGCTTTCGGTGGACGCCCAGGCGGCCCGCGCCAGCTTCGTCGACGCCGGCAACGACCCGGCCTTCCTCGCCACGCCGCTGCCGGCCGGGACCATCGCGAAACTGGCGACACCGGAACTGGCGATCAAGAAGATCAGCCAGCCCTACAGTTCCTTCGACGGCCGCCCGGCGGAGGGCGCGCGGGCCTTCGCCACCCGCGTCAGCGAGCGGCTGCGGCACAAGGACCGCGCCGTGACCCTGTGGGACTACGAGGCGCTGGTGCTGGAAGCCTTCCCGCGTCTGTACCGGGTGAAATGCCTGGGCACCACCGAACTCCAGCGCAACGCGCAGAACGCCATCATCGCCGACAACGAGGCGATGCCCGGCGCCGTGACCGTGGTCACCGTGCCCTGGACCCACGGCCAGAACGCCCGCGACCCGCTGCGCCCCTATACCGACCAGGCGACCCTGGCGGCGGTGGATGCCTTCCTGCGCAAGCGCATCTCGCCCTTCGTGCGGCTGGAGGTGCAGAACCCGAAATTCGAGGAAGTGCAGGTGGAGTTCAAGGTGAAGTTCCTGCCCGGCATCGGCGATATCGCCTTCTACATAGACGAGCTGAACAAGGCCCTGGTCGGCTTCCTCACGCCCTGGTCGCGCCCCGGCGGCGGCGAGATCACCTTCGGCGGCCGCCTGTGGAAATCCACCATCATCGATTTCGTCGAGGAGCTGCCTCAGGTGGACTACGTCACCGACTTCCGCCTCTACCACAAGGTCGATATCACCGCTCCCACCGGCGCCTGGTCGCCGGTGGACGTGGAGCTGATCGCGGCCAGCACGGCGCGCTCGATCCTGGTGTCGGCCGCCCGCCACAGCATCAGCGAGGTGCCCGGCCATGCCTGAAACCTCCATCCCGCGCCAGCCCGACCTGGCGCCCCCATACGATTACGGCTTCCTGCGCGCCGAGGGGCTGCAGCACATCCAGCGCTTGTCCGGCCTGCTGTGGACCGATCACAACCTGCACGACCCCGGCATCACCACGCTGGAGATCCTCTGCTACGCGCTGACCGACCTGACCTACCGCGCGCGCTTTTCCACCGTCGACCTGATGACCGGGCCGGACGGCAAGATGGACCCGGCCAGCCTCTCCGGTCTCGTCCCCGCCCACGAGGTGCTGCCCACCGCGCCACGGACGATCCACGACTATCGGCGCCTGCTGCTGCGCATCGAAGGCCTGCGCAACGCCTGGCTCGATCCCATGCAGGACCCGGCCGAACCTGCCAACTACCGCCTCTCGGAAGTGCCGCTGTACGCCGATTGCCTGGCCGATGCCCTCGGCTTCGAGGCGAAGAACGCGGCGAACCAGGCCAACCACCCGGTCAAGCTCTCCGGTTTGTACAAGGTGCGGGTGGAACTGGAGATCGACGACCTGCTCGGCTCATTGAACGAGACGGCGCTGCTCTACCGGATCCGTCGCGGGCCGCTGAAGGGGGCGGTGCTTTCCTTCGACTGCGCCGACGCGGCGTTGCTCGCGGGCGCCATCGACTTCTCCAGCGACCTCAGCAGCCTCGACTCGCTGAGTGTGTCCTCCACCCCGGCCGGCTTCAACGCCACCCTCAACCTCAGCCTGCAGGGCGGCCAGCCCCTCACCCTGCAGCCCTGCCCCATCCGTGTGATCGAGGATCGCCCACGTCCCGACCGCCCGCCACTGAACATCACCGCCCAGGCCATCCGCGGCGTGCTGCTGGCCATTGCCGCCGACGACGACCTGCTGCCGCTGTTCTGGCGCAAGCAGCAGCGTCGCGCGCAGTCCCTCCAGGCGGTGCGCTGTGTACTGCACGCCCATCGCGGGTTGTGCGAGGACTTCCTCTCCATCGCCACGGTGATCCCCTGGCGCATCGGCATCTGCGCCGACATCGAAGTGACAGCGGACGCCGACCTGGAAGAAGTGCAGGCGCGGGTGTTCCACGGGATCGAGAAATACCTGTCGGCGCCGGTGCGCTACCGCAGCCTGGAAGAGATGCTCCGCGAAGGTCGACAGGCCGACGAAATCTTCAACGGTCCCTTCATCGACTTCGCCCTGACCTGCAACGGCAAGCCGGTGTTCACCAAACCCGGTTTCATCACTGACCAGGACCTCGCCAACAGCGAACAGCGGCGCAAGGTGCAGGCCTCGGACATCATCAACCTGGTGGTGGATATCGACGGCGTGGAGGCCATCAGCAGCCTGCAGCTGCGGGTCTACGGCAGCGACGGCCAGCCCGCCGGCAACGCAGTGAAATGGACGCTGGAGGTGCCCGCCGACCACCAGCCGGTGTTCTACATGGAGGGCTCCAAGCTGCTCTTCCACAAGGCCGGCATCCCCTACCGCGCCCAGGTCACCGAGTTCCAGCGCACCCTCGACCAACTGCGCGCCCTCGACCGGCGCGAGCTGTACGTGGCGCCGGACCAGATATTGCCGGTGCCACTCGGGCGCTGGCGCAACACCGACGCCTTCTACAGCGTGCAGCACGATTTCCCCGCGACCTACAAGATCGGCGCGGCGCGCATCTCCCCCACCGAAGACGCCGGACGCATCGCCCAGGCGCGCCAGCTCAAGGGTTACCTGACCTTCTTCGACCAGATGCTGGCCGACTACCTCGGCCAGCTGGCCAATCTGCGTAGGCTCTACTCCCTCGACAAGAGCCTCGACCGCACCTGGTTCAGCCCGCGCCTGAGCGGTATCGCCGGTTCCCTGGGCGACTTCGACAGCGAGTTCTTCATCGATGCCAGCCTGGCAGACGACATCAGCCGCGTGCGCCTGAACGAAAGCGAGGAAGCCTTCCTCGAACGGCGCAACCGCGTGCTCGACCATCTGATCGCCCGTTTCGCCGAGCGTTTCGCCGATTACGCGCTGCTGTCCTTCCGCCTCTCCGGCGACCGCCTGAAGACCTCGGACCAGCTGATCGACGACAAGATCGACTTCCTCGCCGAATACCCGCGCCAGTCCCGCGAGCGCGGCCAGGCCGCCAACCTGCGCCCGGAGGAGCCGGCGCGGGTGTGGGACAGCGACAACATCTCCGGCCTGGAACGCCGCGCCGGGCGCCTGCTCGGCATCGACGACCTGCGCCGCCGCGAGCTGCACTGCGCCGGGCATTTCGACAAGCTGTTCCGGCCCTTGAAGAGCGGCAGCGAATTCCAGGCGGTGATCCGCGACGCCGGCAACAAGCTCCTGTTCGCCTCTGCGGAAACCTTCGCCGACGCCGATGCCGCGCTGGCCGCCGCTGCTGCCGCCTATCCGGGCCTGCGCGAGGAGTCCGCCCTGGAGGTGGTCGAGACCCAGGGCGCCACCACCTTCACCCTGCGCATCGTCTCCGGGCCGACGCCCCTGACCCACAAGAATGCCTTCGACACCGAGGCCGGCGCCTACCAGGCGGCACGGGCGATCATCGACCGCTACGACGAAATCCTCGCTTCCGACCTGTGCAATTCCGAAGGCATGCACCTGATCGAGCATATCCTGCTGCGCCCGCAAGCCAAGGGCGACCGCCTGCTGCAGGTGTGCCTTGGCGACGACTGCGCCTTCTGCGGCGAGCAGGACCCCTACTCGTTCCGCGTCTCGGTGGTACTGCCCTACTGGCCGGAGCGATTTCGCGACCTCAACTTCCGCGCGCTGCTGGAACGCACATTGCGCGAGGAAGCCCCCGCCCACGTGCAGGTGAAGATCTGCTGGATCGGCCAGCGGCAGATGATCGACCTCGACCGGACCTATCGCGCCTGGCTCGAGGCCAGGGCCGCGCCCCGGCCCGATCCCTTGCAGATCGGCGACCGGACCCGGGCGCTGATCGACATCCTCGAATCGCTCACCTCCGTCTACCCCGCCGCATCGCTGCACGACTGCGACGCGGGCGAGGAACAACCCATAGTCCGGCTGGGCTCGACGGCCCTCGGCATCTTCTAGAACACTCTCTGGGAGCGCGGCAGATGGACATCCAGACGTTCTACCCGGTTTTCGAGACCGGTCAGGTGCTCACTTCCGAGCAGTTGAACGACATCATCGACTACCTCGAACCCCAGGACCGCACTACCCGCGCCAACCTGAGTGGCATCGGCATCCTCTGCGGCCTGCGTCCGGACTGGAACGCCACAGCGGCCACGCTGACGCTGTCGCGGGGCGTCGCCATCACCTCGGTGGGGCACCTGATCGTGGAAGATGCCACGGTGTTCGACCGGGTGCGCTCCTACGAGGTCCCCATCCCCTCCGCGCCCACGGCCACGGCGGACGACAAGGCCAAGGCGCGCTACCCCTTCCTGTTCGATGGCAACACCCAGCGCCAGGCCTTCGAATTGCTGCCCACGGACTTCCAGCCGGCGCCCGGCGAGGCCGCGCCAACACCGCTGAATGCCGCCTTCGTCGCCGACAAGACGCTGCTGCTGTTCCTCGAAACCAGCCTCGAATCGCTGAAGAACTGCGATATCAACGACTGCTCGGACAAGGGTGCGGAGATGAACCTGACCCTGCGCCGCCTGCTGGTTTCGCGAAGCGTCGCCGACACCATCCTCGCCCAGGAACAGGCCATCGCCGGCCGCCCGGTGGACCGCGCCCACCACCCGCGCCTCGGCCTTTCGCGCCTCGCCATGGACAAGGTGAATCCCGCCGGCGGCACCCTGGTATCCCTGGCCGACCTTTACGGCCGCTACCTCGCCTGCATCGCCCGGGCCGCGACGCAGCTCATGCCGGCGATGAACGCGGCGTGGAGCGCCTACCAGCCGTTGCTGCAGGACCTGTACCCGGCCGATCGCTTCCCCGAAGGGCCGATCCCGAAACATCACTTCCTCAACATGCTGGCGGCACTGGCGGAGACACCGGTGCTGGTGCAATACCTGTACGGCGGCTTGCACGACATCCTCTGCAGCTACAACGAATTCCTCGATTGCGCGGCGCTGTTCGACGCCGAATGCGCGCCCGACCCGGCGCGCTTCCCCCGCCATGTGCTGGCGGGGGACGTGGAACCCCGGCCGCTGGCCTTTGCCGGCGCGCCAAGGACCCTCGCCGAATTCGCCACCTACGATGCGCTGGCCGCCAAGGGCGGTGCCGCCCCGGAGGGCGCGCCGGCCCAGCGCCGTCACCACTTCGTGCCCTCCCCGGCACCGGACGCCGGCAACGAAAGGGCCGCAGAGCTGCGCGCGCTGTTCGCTCGCATGGTGCTGCTGGCGCAGACCTACGCCACGCGCACCCTGCTCGGGGCGGATGTCGAATTGACCCCGTCGCGGGACGGTACCGCACCGCTGGGAGAAAGGGCGATCCCCTTCTACTACCGCTTCGAGCCGGTCGGCGACCTGTTCGCCAACTGGTCGTGGCGCAAGGCGCGGGCCAACCGGTTCGACGCGATCTTCTCCTGGCAGCTCAGCGCCGCCGCCAATCCCCACCCCTTCCTGCTGCGCCAGGATGGCGAGGATTTCGTCCGCATCGAAGGCGTGCTCGGCAGGCCGCTCGGCTCGGTCATGGCGGAGCTGATCCGCGAGAAGCGCCGCCTCGGCCTGTCGTTCTCCATCCAGCCGGTGTGGCTGGCCCTCGGTGACAACGCCGACCAGAACAACGCAGCCCGGGATCGCGCCCAGGAGGCCATCCGCAAGCTGCTGATGTGTCAGATGCGCGACCTCGACGTGATCTTCCTGATGATCATGGCCGCGATCTTCGCCTTCATGGTCTGGCTGGTGCAGGTGCTCGGCCGCCTGGACGCGACCAAGGCTACCCGGCGCACGCCGGCGGTCACCGCGCCGCCGGCTGCCGGGGCTGCCGGCGGGCTGGTGTTGAGCGCCAACCTGGCCGTGCTCAACCTTGAGCCGAAGGAGCAACAGAAGACCCGTCTGATCAGCGAGCAACTGCTGAGCAGCGCGCGCAGCGAGAAAGTCCTTGCCGGGAACACCGTGAAGTTCATCGCCCAGAGCGCCGTCGCCGAACAGCCGCTGGCGACCGTGGCGGTCGCCAGCGTCTACGACAAGGTGCGCGACAAGGCCATCGGCGGCGAATTGCTCGAGCGCGTGCGTGCCGCCACCGAAACCCTCGGCGTACCCGGCGAGCGCGAGGAGCTGAGCAGGGCCATCTATCCCTCGGTGGCGCTGATGGCGCGCGCCGAGGAGATGATGAAGGTCGCCAGCGCCGACTCCCTGGCCGACTTCGATGGCGATGCCTTCGATACAGCCCTGCGCGGCTTCAGCGATGCCTACGCCAGTTACGTGGCGCAGGCGGAAACCGATTCCGCCAGGGCCGGCACGGAAATCGCCACCGCCAACCTGGCCATAGTCGGCAAGCGCGACATGGTCGCCGCGGCCGCTACCCAGGTGTCCAGCGCGACCATCACCCAGGAGCTGGCCAAGCGCCTCGGGGACATGTTCGAAGACATGACCTTTCCCGGTTTCGCGCGCAAGCACCCCGGCCTGGAACACAAGGCCGGTGTACCGCTGGGCGGTACCTTCGTGCTGCTCTACGCCGGACGCGAGGACCTGGATGCCGGCATGCGCATCGCCCTGGAAAAACTCAACGGCGGAATCGGCGACCTGTTCGCGAAACTGCTCAAGGCCCGCGTGCCCGACCTTTCCCCGGATGAATCGATCAAGCGGATCCTCGAGAGCAGCAGGCCGCGCAGCGAAGACGTGCTGGACAACTTCGTCGTCCTCGGCGATTTCTGCCTGCCCTACCTGTGCTGCGACAGCGACTGCACGGAGGTCGAGGTGAACCGGCGGATCAACCAGGGCATCGGCACCCTCAGGGCCAACGTGGCGAATCGCCCGGTTCCGGCGGACAGGGTCGTCACGCCCACCCCGCCCCCGGCTCCGACACGGGGCGGAACGGCCAGCGGCCCCACGCCGACACCCACTCCCACACCGGCACCGGCCAACGGCAAGGTGGTGGTCAGCCTGCTCAGCGGCGACCCGCGGCGGGTGCCGGTGCAGGGCGCCATCCTGCTGATCACCGATCTCGCCACCGGCAAGAGCAGCGAGCGCAGGATGCCGGAAGCGACCCTGACCCTGGACCTGCCCAGCAGCAAGTATGCCTTCGTCGCCACCAGCGGCACGGCGAAGTCGGCGCCGGTGGAGATCGCCCTGAAGGCCGGCGCCAGCGTCAACATCAGCCTGCAACTCGTGGCGGGCTAGGCCGATGACCGGCTCGGAGCACCGCATCGGCCGCCTGGTCTTCGACCTCGCCGCGCCGGACCCGGCTGCCCTGGGCGGCTTCGATGCCCTGCTGCGCAATCGCTTCGACGCTCTGATCCTGCCGGCGCTGCAGGCCGCCCTCGACCGTATTGACCGCCCCGGCGAGCTGATCCGCTTCGACCGGGTGGAAATCGACCTGGGCGCCTTCGACCCGGCGGCGCTGGATGGCGACGAGCTGGTCCGGCGCCTGGCACGACAGCTGGCCGCCGCGCTGGTCCCGCCGCCGCCCGATTCCGATGGACCGCCGGATACCGAAGAACTGCTGGCCTTCCTGCACAGCGGCGAATTGCCCTGGGTCGAGCCGGGCAAGGCGTTGGCGATCCTCGCCGCCAATCTGCTGGCCTTGGATGCCCGCGCCCTGCGCCACCTTGCCGAGCGCCTGCGTCCGCTGCTGATCCGCCGCAGCGCCAGTGAACGGCTGGCGCGCCAGTTGCCCGCGGCACTCCTGCGCCGCCTGCTGCGCGCCCTGCTGCCGGATGAACTGGCGCTACCTTTGGCAGCGGCCTTGGGGGAGGATGCGGCGATGCCGGGCGCCTCTTCGAGTCCGCTGGCGGAAACCCAGGTCGCCGCGCTGAGCGAGATGTTCCGCAGCCTTGCCGCCGGTATCCGGCAGCCCGAACTGGCGGACGTGATCGGCCTGTATATCGCGCTGGATGGCCGCCTGGCCGTGCCTCCACTGCCGCGGCCATCCACCAGGCTGGAACCGGCCGCTCCGCCAGTTTCGGCGGAAACCAACCCGACGGCGGCCGTGCAAGCCACCCCCCGTCCCGTGCATGCGGCCGGCGCGGTGCTGCTGCACCCGTTCCTCGCCACCTTCTTCGAGCGCCTCGACCTGCTCGCCGGCCCTGGCCGCTTCCGCGACTACTCCGCGCAATGCCGCGCGGTGCTGCTCGGCCACTACCTGGCCATCGGGACCGAGGACGTGCCGGAGCCGGAAACCGCGCTGTTCAAGCTGCTCTGCGGCCTGCCTTTCAATGAACCGCTGCCACGCCGTGTCGAACTCAGCGAACGGGAGCGCGAAGAAGCCGATGCCCTGCTGCGCAGTGTGATCCAGCACTGGGGTCGACTGGGCAACACCTCTCCCGCCGGTCTGCGCGAAGGTTTCCTCACCCGCGCGGGACGGCTGCAGCGCCAGGGTGAAAACTGGCTGCTCAGCGTCGAACCCAGTGGCGTCGACATACTGCTGTCGCACCTGCCATGGACGCTGTCGCGGGTGCGTACGCCGTTCATGCAATCCATTCTCAGCGTGGACTGGCGCCAGCCATGAAAACCGCCGCCGCGCCGCAACGCAAAGCCTCGACCAGCGAAGCCAAGGGTGGCGGCGCGGCCCGCAAGCCGTTTTTCAGCATGTCCCAGGCACAGGCGCGGGAGGATGAAACCCAGGCGCGGATGAAGGTTGGTCGGCCCGGCGACCGCTATGAGCTGGAGGCCGACCGGGTAGCCGACCAGGTGGTGGACGGCAAGGCTGCCGGCGTTGGCCTGGCGGCGGGCGTCACCCCGCTGGCCCAGCGCGTCGCCGAGCCGGAAGGGGAATTGCAGGCCAGGGCTGCCGAACCGGAGGAAGTCCAGGACCTGGCGCAGGAGGAGCAGGACGTCCAGGCGAAAGCCGAGGAGGCGCCTGACGAGGTCCAGGCCAAGGACCAGGAGAAGGAAGAGCTCCAGGCCAGGTCCGACGACAAGGAGCAGGATCTACAGGCCAAGGCAGCCCCGGAAGACCAGGACGAACTCCAGGCCAAGGGTGAGCGGTCGGAAGAGGAGCAGGCCCAGGCCAAGGAAGAAGACGAGGAGGTGCAGGCTCGCGCCGGCCAGGGCGGCACCTCTCCTTCCGCCGAGGTGGCCAGGCAGATCCGCGCCGCCCACGGTGGCGGCAATCCCCTGCCCGGCCCGGTACGCGAGAAGATGGAAGCGCAGTTCGGCGCCAGGCTGGATGGGGTACGCATCCACACTGACGCACCCGCCGTGCTGCTGTCCCAGGCGCTCAAGGCGCAGGCCTTCACCCACGGTAGCGACATCTTCTTCAACGAGGGCAAGTTCGCCCCGGACTCCCGCGCCGGCCAGCACCTGCTCGCCCACGAGCTGACCCACACCATCCAGCAGGGCGCAGTACAACCGGAACCCGCGACGGGCGACAGGGATGTGCTGAGCCTCTCTCCCAGTGAGAGCGCCGACAGCTACCAGGTCCGTCCCGAGATCGTCGCGGCGATCCGCCTGGCGCGCGGCGAGATCGGCAAGGTCAATGCCAAGAAGAGCGGCGCCGACGGCAAGCGCATCGGCTGGGAACGCCTGCGCGAATACTTCTCCACGGCCTTCGGCGGCCCCGTGGTCAGCGAGCAGGTGATCGACCGCATCACCACCATCGAAAAGACCGACAAGGACGGCAAGAAGACGCGGATGGACGCGCTGCCCAGCTGGTGCGGCATCTTCACCTGGTGGGCGATGAAGAAGGCCGGCCTGCCGATTCCCGACTGGAAACTCGGCGCCCCCGCCCTCGACGCGCTGAAGCTGCGCCCGGCCGGCGAGCTGCCGCGCAAGGGCGACATCGCCATCGACGTGTTGCCCAACAACCACTTCGCCATGGTCACCGGCCTGGAAAGTCGCAAGGATGCCGAAGGCAAGCCGCTCAAGCTGACCCGTGTCGCCACCATCAACGGCAACACCGCGGGCGAGGACAACCTCGGCGGCCAGGTGCAGGAACGCTGGCACGAGCTGGGGCACTGGGACCATTTCCTCGACCCGGTGGGCAAGCTGAGCCTGCCGGAAGCGCCGATGGTCACGGTCGGCCGCGAGCCGGAACCGGTACAAGCGGAAAGCGCCGCGCCCCCTCCTGCCGCACAAGCGAGCGCGCCAGCTGCGGCGGAGCGCGGGCCGACCCTGGACAGCGTCGACCTCGACAGCGAAGTGACTGCGCCGCCCGGCGATCTGCTGGGCGAGGCGCTTCCCGAACCGGACCTGAGCCTGCCGCCACCGGCAGACACCGGCCCTGCCGAGGTAGTGGCGGTGGTGGAAAAAGTCGAGCTGTCCGGTAGCTCCGACGAGGCCACCACCCGGTTTATCGACGCCAGCCCCTCGGCCATGGCCGTCACCCAGCCGGAGCTCGGGCCAACCATCGACGGCAAGATGAAGGCCGAGCAGCAGGATCTCGTGGACAACCCGCCGGTGCTGGAAGCCAAGACTTCCGGCAGCGTGGAGGTGCCGCTCTCAGGTGCCGAGGAGATCCCGATCCCCGCTGATGCCGAGCTTGGCGATGGCGTGAGTGGCCCCGATCCGGGCGACCTGCAGACGGTTACGCCAGGCACGCCGCAGCCGTTCCGCGGCAACGCCGAGCGCGAAAAGGAGCTGGAGGAGGAAGACTCCGGTTCGTTCTGGGACCGTTTCATGAACTTCCTCAAGAAGTTCGTCAAGGGCATCCGCACCACGGACGACAGTATCGACACCTCGGCCGGCGAGCGGCCGAACGTGGCGCTCTCCGGCGAGGCCGCCCCCGAACGCATGGATACCCCGCGCGAGGAAGGCACCACCGCGCTGAAGGAGCAGCGCGATGCCCAGGTCACCGCGTTCCGCAACAATCCGGGGCAGGCCAACATCCAACCGCGCAAGCTCGACGAGCAGCGTCCGGTCGCCGTCTCTGCCGAAGCCGCCGCGACCATCGATCCGCAGGCCGACGACAATGTCGCCGCCTACGCCGCCGCGCCGCTGCCCCAGGATGTGCGCGACAACGCCGACGCCCGCATTGCCAAGACCCTGACACCGAACCTCGCCGAAGCGCGCAGCCAGACGGTGGATGCGGCCACGACCCGCGACACCGACAAGGACCGCGAGATCGACACCGCCCAGCAGGCCGCCGCCCAGCTCAACGCCGATACCGACGCCGCCCAGCGCAAGCTGGTGATCGACAATCGCGGCAAGGTGGCCACGTTGCAAGGCGAAGGGATCGGCGAGGCCTACGACCAGGTCAACGCGTTCAGCACCGACGCCGCCACCGAACAGGGCAAGGCGCGCAAGGAGATCGGCGAGCACGTCAAGAGCGAGGAAGGCAAGGCCAGGACCGAACTGGACCAGGGCGAGAAGGACGCCGAGAAGGAGAAGACCGAAGGCGAGCGCAAGGCCGCCGAGAAGAAGGCCGAGCTGGAGAAGAAACAGGAAGAAGGTAGTTGGTGGGACCGCGCGAAGAATGTCATCAAGCGCGCGGTGAAGGTCATCACCGACGCCATCGACGCGGTCTTCACCGCCGTGCGCAACGCGGTGAAGACCATCATCGAGAAAGCCAAGAACGCCGCCATCGGCCTGATCAACGCCGCCCGCGACTGGGTAGTGGACAAGCTGGACAAGTTCCGTGACTGGGCCAAGGACAAGGTCAACACCTACCTGAAGGACAGCTTCCCGGGCCTGGCCAGGCGCATCAACGACGGCATAGACACCGTCACCGACGCCGCCATCGACGGCGTGAACACCGTGGCCGACGCGGCCATCGAGGGCATCACCAAGCTGGCCGACGCCCTCGCCGCCACCCTCGACAAGATTCTCTCGACCTTCCAGACCGCCCTGAAGACCGCCGTGCGGGTGGCCGGCGCGGTGCTCCAGGGCGACTTCGCCGAGGCCCTGCGGGCGGCCATCGAGGGGGCCTGCGAGATTGCCGGCGTCGACTCCAAGCCGGTGTTCGAGTTCTTCGACCGCGCCGGCAAGGCGGTGATGTCGATCCTCGAGGACCCGGTGGGCTTCATCAAGAAACTCTTCGGCGCGGTCGGCGACGGCATCGGCAACTTCTTCAAGAACATCAAGAAGCACCTCATCGACGGTGTGGTCGGCTGGCTCACCGGCGCGCTGGGCGAGGTCAATCTCACCGGCCCGTTCGAGTTCAGCCCGCGCGGCATCCTCAATATCGTGCTGCAGGTGCTGGGGTTGACCTACGCCAACATCAAGGCGCGGGTGATCAAGAAAGTGCCTGCCGTCGCGCCGGTGTTCGACCTGGTGGAAAAGGGCTACGAGCTGCTGCAGAAGGTGATCACCGAGGGTCCCGCCGCGCTCTGGGAAGAGATCAAGGGCCAGTTGTCCAACCTCAAGGAAACGGTGATGGCGGCCATCCGCAACTGGCTGATCGTCACCGCGATCAAGGAGGGCATCGTCTGGCTGCTGTCCCTGACCAACCCGGCGTCGGCCATCGTCAAGGCGATCAAGCTGGTGTACGACCTGGTGATGTTCCTGATCGAGCGTTACCAGCAGATCAAGGAGTTCATCCTCTCGGTCTACGAGGCCGTCGCCGAAGTCGCCGCGGGCAACTTCGCCAAGGTCACCCAGGCCGTGGAGAATGCCCTGGCCCGATCGGTGCCGGTGCTGATCTCCCTGTTCGCCTCGGTACTTGGCCTGGGCAACATCGCCAAGCAGGTGAAGAACATCATCGGCACCATTACCAAGCCGGTCAACAAGGCCATCGACTGGGTGGTGGACAAGGTGGTCGCCTTCGCCAGGAAGATCGTGGCCAAGGTCAAGAGCGGCGCGAAGAAGGTGAAGGAGAAGGCCAAGGAGACGGTGCAGAAACTCATCGACTGGTGGAAGACCCGCTCCGGCTTCAAGGACGATTCCGGCGAATCCCACACCCTGTCCTACAAGGGCCAGAAGAAGGCGGCCAAGCTCTACGTGGCCAGCTCGAACCCGACCCATATCGAACCTTTCCTGAAGCAGCGCCGCCGCGAAGCCAAGGCAGGCAGCCCGGAACTCAAGCTGGTGACCGATGCACAGAGCTACTACACCACCCATGTGGTGCCCGCGCAGAACGCCCTGGCCGCCGCCGACAGCGGCTCGTCCACGGCGAAGAAGACCAAGTCCGTCGAGGACAACAAGAAGCTGGTCAACGACCTGCAGCAGCATCTCGACCACATGGGCACCACCTACCTGCGGCACATGTTCGGTAGCGGTGCCAAGGACTTCCCACCGCCGAAGCTGCCGGTGATGGCCGACAACGTGAAGGCACGCAGCTTCACCGCCGACTACATCGTCAACGCCAAGGGCTACAAGTACCCGGTGCAGACCGGCACTTCATCCACCGCCCACAAGGGTAACCTGCACGGCTGGACGGCAATTCCCAAGCCGCTGCGCGAGAACCAGACCTACGTGCGCATGCACCTGCTGCCGCACAAGCTGGGTGGGGATGCGGTGGACTCGAACCTGACCCCGGCCAACGGGCCGAAGTACAACATCCCCTTTGGCAGTTCGGTGGAACACAGCGCCAAGCAGCAAGCGGTCGAGGGGCCTGAAGCCAAGCGCGAACCGATCTGGTACAGCTTCACCATCGGCTACCACCCGCTCGCCGGGGGCGGCGGCGAGTCGCCATGGCCCAGCCTGCTCAAGGCCGAATGGGGCACCTACGAGAAGCGCAACCCGACCGACAAGGAGTGGGTGCGCAAGAGCGCGCCGATCGACCAGCGAAGCGCGTCGCCACCCTACCCGACCTTCACCGCGGTCACCCCGGACATCAACGACCCGGACACCACCGCCGGAGAAATCGCCGACGCGGCCGACGTCGATCGCGGCTTCGCCGTGCTGATCCTCAATCTGCGCGACGACCTGGGCGGCAGCTTCGGTACCACCCAGGCCAACTTCACCCGCAAGATGAACGACCGGTACCTGAACCGTACCACCGGCGATACCCGGCGCGGCGTGGAGAACTACGAGGCCCGGCTGGACAAGGTCAAGGCGGCGATCAAGGGCGGAAAGCTGCTGCTGAAATAGGGGGATGAGCAGGCATGGACAAACCGATCAGCAACCTCTATCGCGGCCTGGATTTCCTTCGTGCGCTGATCCGTGCCCGCCTCGCCGGCGACCAGGCTGCGGACCTGGGCCTGGAGCTCTACGAGGACGGCTCGGAGCTGGCCAGGCTGATCGCCGAACGCACCCCGGTGTTCGCCGAGTACACGGTTCTCCTGCTAGCCCTCGCCCCCCATGTGCGACCGGCTCTGCTGGACGGCGAGATCCGCGCCGCGCTGGCCCGCGAGGGTGACTTTCCCGAAATCGGCGGCATCCGCGACCTCGACAGCCGCACCTTCCTGCCCACCGGTGAGACCGCTGCTTTCCTACTGGCGGGCGACGATCTCGATGTGCGCTTCCAGGTACAAGAACTGTTCTCCCCCGAGCACTGGTTCGCCCGGGAGGGCCTGCTACGCCTGGAGGAGCCCAAGGACGGCGCGCCGATCCTTTCCGGGCGCATCGTCATGGCACGCGACTGGGTAGAGCGCTTCACCCTCGGTTCGTCGCAGGCGCCCGCCTTCGGCGCCAGCTTCCCCGCACGGCGCATCACCACGGCGCTCGACTGGGATGACCTGGTCCTTGAACCCGCGGTGCACCAGCGCATCGCCGAGCTGGAAAACTGGGTCCGCCACGGTCGCACCCTGATGCAGGACTGGGGCATGGCAGGGCGTCTGCGCCGAGGCTATCGCGCGCTGTTCCATGGCCCGCCGGGCACCGGCAAGACCCTGACGGCCAGCCTGCTGGGCAAGGCAACCGGGCGGGACGTCTACCGCGTCGATCTGTCCGCGGTGGTCTCCAAATACATAGGCGAGACGGAAAAGAACCTGGCGACGCTATTCGACCAGGCATGCCACCGCGACTGGATCCTGTTCTTCGATGAGGCCGATGCCCTGTTCGGCAAGCGCACCAGCGTCAAGGATGCCCATGACCGCTACGCCAACCAGGAGATCAGCTACCTCCTGCAAAGGGTGGAGGATTTCGACGGCCTGGTGATCCTGGCGTCCAATTTCCACGCGAACATCGATGATGCGTTCCAGCGGCGCTTCAATGCCATCATCCGCTTCCCGTTCCCCAGCGAGGCGGAACGCCGGGAGATCTGGACTCGTACCCTCCCGGAGCAGGATGGCCGTGAACGCCTGGCGAGCCTCCTCGCCCGCTTCGAGTTGTCCGGCGGCAACATCGTCAATGTGGTCCAGTTCGCCGCTATCGAGGCGATCGCGGCAGGTCGCCTCTCTATCCAGCTGGGTGATGCGGTGACAGGTGTGCAGCGTGAGCTGGAGAAGGAAGGCAAGGTCTTTCGCAATCTCGTCGAGCAAACCTCGGAGTGACAGCGGCGATGAGTGCGGAGCGAGCCCTGGTCCTTACTCTTTCTTGAGTTCGACCTGCTCCCGATGCTCCGCCACCGATACCGACCAGCCCAGCTCTACGCTTATCCGCCGTCGCAAGACATCCGCCGCCATGGGTTCGCCGTGCACCACGTAGGTGTGCTTGGGCGGGACCTTGAAACCCCGTAGCCACTGCATGATTTCGTCCGCGTCAGCGTGGGCGGACAAGTTTTCCATCTGCGCGACCTCTGCGCGAATCGGCACTTCCTGGCCATGTATGCGCACGGTCTCGGCACCGCTGACGATCAGCGAGCCCCGCGTACCGCAGGCCTGGAAGCCGGAGAACAGCAGGGTATTACGAGGATTCGGCGCCAGGGTCTTGAGGTGGTGGAGCACCCGCCCGCCGGTCGCCATTCCGCTCGCGGCAATGATCACCGCGGGTTTGCGCAGGTCATCGAGTTCCTTCGATTCTTCCACCGACCGCACGATATGGGCCACGGTGCAGGTTCCCTCGCACTCTGCCGCCGTCAACCGATGCTCGCTCCGGAATCGGTGGTAAAGGGAGGTGGCATCGGTCGCCATGGGGCTGTTGAGAAAGATCGGCAGATCGGGGATGAGCTTCTGCTCCTTGAGACGGTACAGGTAATACATCAGCAGCTGCGCACGCCCCACCGCAAAGGCAGGCACCAGCGTGATGCCCTGGCGCAGGGCGGTTCGGTTGATCACCTCCGCCAGTTGCGTCTCGACGGACTCCGGCGGGTGCTTGCGGTCGCCATAGGTCGACTCGACGAGCAGGTAATCGGCCTGGTCGATGGCTTCAGGTGCCGGCATGATCGGGTCCTGCAACCGTCCCAGATCACCGGAACACACCAGCTTGACGCCGCCGACCTCCAGCTCGACGGTCGCCGCCCCCAGGATGTGTCCGGCAGAGCGCAGCAAGAGGCGCATTCCGGGCATGATGTCCTGCGGGTGGTGCAGTTCTACTGGATGAAACAGCTTGAGTGCATTCTCGGCATCGGCCTCGGTATAGAGCGGCTTCGCTGGATGGTGTTTGGAATAGCCCCGCCGGTTGGCGTAATCGGCTTCCTCCTCCTGGAGCCTGCCGCTGTCCAGCAGCAGGATACGAGCCAGCTCGCAGGTTGCCGGCGTGGCATAGACGGGACCTCGATAACCTTCCCGCACCAGCACTGGCAGGTAGCCGCTGTGGTCGAGGTGGGCATGGGTCAGTACCACGGCGTCCAGGTCTTCGATCGGCACTGGAAAATGGTCCCAGTTGCGCAGGCGCAATTGCTTGTAGCCCTGGAACAACCCGCAATCGATCAGCACACGTCTATGCTCGTCTTCGACGAGGTATTTGCTGCCAGTCACTGTGCCGGCAGCACCCAGGAATGTCAGTCGCATCGAGATTTCTCCAGCCGGGCCACGGCCCCAAAATCGTTTGATCCTGATCAATGGGTTTAGCAGCCCTGCGGACTAACGTGGTGTTATCGACACCAGATCTCCGATATCAGCCGGGGCTCCAATGAACGAACATGACCAACAGCTGTTGGTAAAGGCATTGGAAGCCGCGGCGAACGCCGTACTGATCACCGACCGCACCGGCCGCATCGTCTGGGCCAATGCGGCCCTCTGCCGCTTGAGTGGCTACATGCGCCACGAACTTTTAGGGCAGACACCCCACCTTCTCCATTCTGGCCACCAGAACCTGGCCTTTTACCAGGACCTCTGGCAAACCATCCTTGCCGGCCAGGTCTGGCAGGGCCAGTTGATCGAGCGGAACAAGGACGGCAGCTGCTACACGGTCAGCCAGGTCATCACGCCGCTGTTCGATGACACCGGTTGCATCAGTCACTTTGTCGCTATCCAGCACAGCCTGACCATGGCGGATCAGGAGCGTGCCCAGATGCGCAAGCTGGCCTACCACGACGGGCTGACAGGGCTGGCCAACCGTGTGCTGTTCCTCGATCTGGTTCGCCAGGCCATTAACCATGCCGAGAGGCAAGGCTCGATCCTGGGCCTGATGTTCCTCGACCTCGACCAGTTCAAGCGGGTCAATGACCGGTTCAGCCATGCGATTGGCGACCAGCTGCTGGTGGCCGTGGCCGAACGCCTGGGGCGCTCCGTGCGCAAGACCGATGTCGTGGCGCGACTCAGTGGCGATGAGTTCGCGATTCTCGTCACCAACCTCGAGCGGGCCGAGGTGCTCGAGTCGATGGCGCATCTGCTGATTGCCAGTGTCGAACAGCCCTTCATGCTGGACGAGCAACTGGTGCAAACCCATATCAGCATCGGCATCAGCCTCTATCCGCGAAACGGGCACACGGCGGAGGCGCTGCTCGATCGGGCGGATGCCGCCATGTACAGGGCCAAGGCTGCTGGGGGCAGCGCTTACAGGTTCAGCGCACAGGAATGATCCCGGCTCTGGCGGGGACATTACCGCTGCGTTGACTCGACAATCATCAGGCCCCGCAACCCCGACCTCAGGGCAGGAAGTTGTTGTGCTTCTCCTTATGGCGCCTCAAGAGTTGCCGGCAACCCGGGCCACTCACGCCCCTGCCCTTGTGATGTACGGAGGGGGAGTCCGAACCGCCGCGAGCCTGGAACCAGGGAGTAAACATCCACGTTCCTAGAACTCGGTGCAGGCTGGAAAATCGTAGCCCGGATGAAATCCGGGAGCAGCGGTGGGATTTTTCCCGGATTTCATCCGGGATACTGACTGGACTGTAGGGTGCGCTGCGCGCACCGATTCCGGGATCGGCTTCGGCACCATGTCAAACCGCCGGTGCGCACGGCGCACCCTACCCCATCGTAGCCTGGGTATTCGAATCGTCGCAGGCAGAGCCGCTGACTCATGACCACGTCCTCAGGGCGTGGTTTCCCAAGTTCAAATGAAATGGCAGCTACCGTTAACGGTGATACGTGATCCGACGGAACACACGCTCCGTTGTCATCGATGCGACCTAGACTTGAATTTCAAACTGACCAGAGGTGACCTCGCTCATGGCTGCAAACGAGCGTGGCAAGCGCCCTCCCTCCTCCTTGAAAACTCACATTCAGTGCCGCGACTGTACCTTGAGTCGTTTCTGTCTGCCCGACAGTATGAACGATGAGGAAATCTCGCAACTGGAAAACATAATCAGGCGCAATCGCCCACTGCAGAAGCATGATTATCTGTTCAGGGCGGGCGAGCCAATGCAGTACGTGTATGCGCTGCGTTCAGGGGCGATGAAGGGTTACCTGCTGGACAATGACGGTACCGAGCGGATTATCGGATTCCACCTGCCAGGTGAGCTGATCGGCCTGGATGGCGTCGGCTACGAGCAGTATCCGAGCTATGCCGAAGCGCTGGAGACCTCCATGGTCTGCGCGATCCCGATCCATCAGCTGGAGGAACTGGCCGGAATGATACCGAGCCTCAGGAAGCAGCTCCTCCGGATCATGAGCCAGGAAATCCAGGCGGACCAACAGCAACTCAGTCACAGGCGTGAAAGTGCGGAGCAACTCCTGGCATCGTTCCTGCTCAATCTGTCCCAGCGATACGGCAGGCGCGGCCTTTCCCCGGTCAATTTCCTTCTGCCAATGAGCCGCAGTGAAATTGGAAACTACCTGGGCTTGACCACCGAGACCGTCAGCCGGCTGTTCACTCGCTATCGCGATCAGAACCTGATCGACAGTTCCGGCCGGGAACTTCGCATACTCGACCCGCAAGCCTTGTGTCGCCTGGGCGGTATGTCCGCCTGAATGGCGGCTGCACTCTGCTCCCACCCGCCTTTGGCCATGGGAGATCGTGACATCGGCATTTCCCCAAGGCTGCTGTTCGCCCCTTTCAACAGAGCTCGCCACTGAAGGTCGGCGGATGCGCGTTACCGATGCCTAGCAGTTGCCGGTAACGGTCGTAGCGGTAGGTCGGTCCCTCGGTGCAGACGTAGCTGGACCCCAGGTAACAGTGCCCGCACAGGCCAACGCCGCACGCCATGTTGCGCTCGACGGACAGCCAGATGCGGCTGGGCAGCACGCCGTGTTTCAGGCACAGGTCGGCCACGGCTTGCATGAAGGCTTCTGGTCCGCAGCAGAACACCGCGTCCGGGCGCTGCGCTTCCAGTCGAACCTTGAGATGCTGCAAGAGATTGCCGTGACACTGGGCGGGAGATTCGTCATCGCAGGTTTCAAGGACGTCCATGCTGTCTTTCCAGCGGTCGCACTCCTTGTCGAGGATCCGGCTCTGGCGATGGCGGTATCCGTAAAGCACTGATACGTAGCTGCCAAGGCGCGCCGGGCTCGCCTCCTCCAGTACTCCGGCCAGAGCTGCCAACCCGCACCCACCTGCCACCACCAGCAGGCGTTGGTGGCTGAGCAGCAACGGCCACCCCCTGCCGAAGGGGCCGCGGTAGCCCAGGCGTGCCCCCACGCTCTGCTCGAACAAGGCAGCGGACAGGCTGCCCACCCGGCGAATCAGGGCGTCGAAGTGCCCGTCCTGGTCGGGCAGGCTCACGTAGCTGAAAGGAGCCTCACCGTATCCCGGCACACTGAGCATGAAGAACTGGCCAGGAATGACCTCGAGGTCTTGCCGGAGCGGTCGTTCGATGAGGAAACTGAAATGCCGCGCGTTCTCGCCGTCTTCGTAATGGCTGAGCAGCTGCATCGGTCGTGGCGTGAGGATATTCATGGCTGCCCCAACCTGCGCATGACACCCATCAGCCCCATGCCGTCGGGACATTGGCGATCGCAGCGGCCACAACCGACGCAACCATAGCCGCCCATGCGGGCGCGAAAGGATTCGCCCAGCTTGTGGGTCCAGAAGCGCTGCACGCGCTGCCCCGGGCTCACCTGGAAATTGCGCCCGCCAGCCTCGTGCTGGAAATCTTCGACGAGGCATGAATCCCACACACGCATGCGCTGCATGGAGGCGTCCGCTGCAGGCACGTCGAGCCCGGAGAAGCACGAACAGGTCGGGCAGACACTGGTGCATCCGGTGCAGCCTAGACAGCGCTGGCCCAGCTCTTCCCAGGTGCCCCGCTCGACCCAGCCCGCGTTGATGGCCGCGATGCCTTCGATGATGGCGTCGGTTTCGCCCTGCTCGTGCATCACCTGATCACAGCGGACTTGCCGTTCGAGGGGCCAATGGCTGTCCACGGGTTCCAGTTCAAGACCGGACAGCGCACCCTCGCCAGCGGCCGAAGTGACCAACAGATAGCGAGCGGTACAGCCAGGCCGGGATACCAGGACCAGATCGGCGGTATCAGACTGCGCCCGGGGGCCGCATCCGAACAGGCTGCAAGCGCCATGGCGGCAACTGTGCATGCATTCGAACCCCACCAGCAGCGTCGCCACGCGACGCGCCTGGTAGTGAGGGTCGGCAGAGAAGAAACGGTCCTGGTAGGCCACAGCCTGGAGATCGCAGGCCGGCAGGCCGAACAGCACCTGGGGTGTGACCGCCGGGAGCTCCGAATAGAAGCATCCACCTTCGAAGCGGAACAACAGCTCCCGTAGGGGGAAGAAGAAGGCCTTGGCCGAACAGGCGGGCGGGTCGGCCGGGGGCGCGAAAGGTCGGGGATCGTACGCGCCGACCTGTTGCCAGGCATAGTTGCCGTTGGTGTCCGGCCGCAGTTCGAAGACCCGGCGCTGCCTGGCCAGGTGGTCGCGTAGCAATTCGGGCCGTTCGAGGCTATAGGCACGCATGGGAACCTGCCCGGTAGCCGGAGTGACCTTCCACTCGCATTGTGCCTGCCGAGTGCCGACCAGAGGTGTTCGCGTCGTTGCGCATGACCTGCCCTCGACCAACCCCATTGGCCTCAGGCTAGGCGGCCGGCCTCCGGCCCGGTTTGATCAACATCAAGAAAATCGGAAGAAGGCCACGAGCAGGTCCGGCCGTTCATGCGCGGCAGGCACCACAGGCGATTCGGCCTATATTCCAGACAGATGACGAGGCCCCTGCCTCGCCTGCAGCAGGCCAGGAGATGCCATGCCGTCGGATTCTCAAGTCACCCGAGAGCGCATCAGCTTCGAAACCGCGGCACAACATGCCACAGGCCGCGTTCCGGTATTCCCGCCCGAACGACAGGTCGGTGAAGCCCGAGCGACCCTGATGCGCCAGCATTACGAATGCGCGAGCCACATCGTGGTCTGCAGCGATCAGCGCTTCCTCGGTATGGTCAGGATCGAGGACCTCTTTGGCGCACCATCGGACATCACCCTGGATGCCCTGATGGATCGCGACGCCCCCATAGTGGCGCCGGGGGCAGATCAGGAGATTGCCGCCTGGCGTGCCGTTCGCCATCGGGAAGCGGCGCTCGCCGTCGTTGACGGCGACGGGCGATTGATCGGCGTGATCCCACCGCATCGCCTGCTGGCGGTGCTGCTCAGCGAACACGAGGAGGATCTCACCCGCCTTGGTGGGTTCATCAAGGGTACCGAGGCTGCACGCGCGTCCAGCGAGGAGCCGGTCAAGCGACGTTTTCGTCATCGCATCCCGTGGTTGCTGGTGGGGCTCGCGGGATCCCTGCTGGCAGCGAACTTCGTTGGCCGTTTCGAGGCACAGTTGCAGGAGCGGGTCATGCTGGCGTTCTTCCTTCCGGGGATCGTCTATCTGGCGGATGCTGTCGGCACCCAGACCGAAACCGTCGTGGTCCGTGGCCTCTCCGTGGGCATCGGCATGCGCACTATGCTCGGCCGCGAGCTGATGGTGGGCCTGGCCATCGGGCTCGCTCTGGCGCTGGTTGCCGGCCCGGCGGTATGGCTGCTTTGGAGCGAGGCGGACATGGCCCTCTGCGTCGGCCTCGCGGTATTCGCCGCCTGCGGAACCGCCACCCTGGCGGCCATGGCGCTGCCCTGGCTGCTCAGCACCCTGTCAATGGATCCGGCGTTCGGCAGCGGCCCGCTGGCGACCGTTGTCCAGGACCTGCTGTCGATCCTGATCTACCTCGGCATCGCGACCGTCCTGATATGAATTCGTCACCTTGCTCCCTGCCTTGCCGCAAGAGCATTGCGCCACCGGAACTCAACTCGTTCCATGCTGCCCAGCGCCCCAGGCACGCTGCAGCAGGTCTATCACCTCCTGATCCGTGGTCTGGAAGAAATCCACGTACCAGCGGCCAATCGCGACGAACCAATCAGGGACGAAGGGACAGACCACTTCATCCACCTCTCTGCGCAGCTCGGCCACCGTGTCGTCCGGTGCGACAGGTACGGCAACGACAATGCGCGCCGCCCCCTGGCTTCTCGCCGCCCGCACCGCCGCCCGCATGGTGGCGCCGGTAGCCAGTCCGTCATCCACCAGAATCACCTGCTGTCCACGCAAGTCCGGCAAGGGGTGCTTTGCGCGATAGACCCGCTCTCGACGTTGCAGCTCCAGTAGCTCTCGCTGCGCCACCGCATTCAGCGTGGCCTCATCGATGCCATGCATCTTCACCACGTCACGATTGACAACCAGTACACCACCACTGGCGATGGCCCCCATGGCGAGCTCCTCGTGGGATGGAAGGCCCAGCTTGCGAACCAGCATCAGGTCCAGCCGTATCTCGAGGGCCATGGCGATCTCGTAGGCCACCGGAACGCCACCTCGCGGCAAGGCCAGAACGATGGCCTCAGGGCGTTGACGGTAGGCAAGCAGCATCGGTACCAGGGCCCGACCTGCGGCGGCGCGGTCGGGTATCGGGATTTGTATTGCATCGGTGTGCGTCATCAGGGAGTCCTCGCATCCCCCGCGATCAGCTTGGCAGGGCCGGCCTGAACCCAATCGCAGCCCGGCTTGCCCTGGCACGGGCGGCGGTCAAGGCTCCAGGCACCATCGCCGGCCGCGACCAGGTACCGAAATATGAAACAGAACCAAGTGTAGTCGCCCAGGGAAGGCAACCGCGCTCGGAATGCCTCCATGTTAGGCGCCGCCTGAGGGGCCGTACACAGGGATACACAACGGGCATAGGTAGACACATCCGGGACAAGCTGCCTCGTCAGCATGGGCACATGAGCCGCGGCGGCATCCCGCCAGCCGCGCCAGGTCAAAGGAGCCCGCCCCATGAGCCGCCCTGCCGTCGCCGTCTTGCAAAACGCCTTTGCCCAACTCGACCGCCTGGGCGCCTGGAGTGCCGATGTTCCCCTGCGGCTATTCCTCGCCTGGGAGTTCTACGAGTCGGGGCTGGAAAAATGGAACGGCCAGAACTGGTTCGTCGATATACAGTCCGCCTTTCCCTTCCCCTTCGACCTGCTCCCGCCTGAGCTGAGCTGGCAGCTGTCGATGTGGGTCGAGCTGATCGCACCGTTGCTCCTGCTGCTGGGGCTCGGCACCCGCTTCGCCACCCTGGCGCTGATGGTGCTGACAGTCGTCGCCATCGCCGCCGTGCACTGGCCGGCGCACTGGTCGAGCCTGTCGGAACTGGCCATGGGCTACTCCATCAGCGACAAGGGCTACGGCAACTACAAGCTGCCGCTGATCTACCTTGTGGCCGCCCTGCCCCTGCTGTTCAAGGGTGCCGGACGCCTCAGCCTCGATGCCTTGTTGTTGCGTAACAGGGTGCACCTCAAAGGCTGAAAGACTTGGCGACGTAAAACCATTGCGACGGTCTGCCTGGCCCTCGCAGGAACAAGGCCCGGTTCCTCATCAGGCGCTGGTCGTCCCGATGCTTCAGCGCTGCCGGGTTGTCCTGCGCGCCTACGATAGTTGCACGACGCATAAGATTGAGACCGTCGAAGATCTTCTGGTGCTCCTCAGGCTATGGCGTTGTGAGGGGCACTGTTTGAACCCGAACGGAGACAGCCATGTCACAACTATTCAGCTTCAGCCGGCGCCGATTTCTGGCCGCTTCACTTGAGCTGGAAAAGCGGCTGGCAGCGATCCCCGTGATCGCCGTGCCGACTATTACCCTTCAGGGCGACGCCGACGGTGCACCGCGACCGGACCCCAGCGTCTATGCGAGGAAGTTCCCGGGAAAATATTCGCACCGGTCTGTCGAGGGCGGCATCGGACACAATCTGCCGCAGGAGGCTCCACAAGCATTTGCGCAGGCCGTACTGGACGTCGACAAGTTCTGATCCGAGCCCGATAAGGGGGGCATGGCGAGTCCTCGAATCAGGCTGACAATTCGTAGCCCGGATGCAATCCGGGAGCGGCGCTCGGACTTTCCACGGATTTCATCCGGGCGACTGACTGCACTTGCCCCACCGTAGGGTGCGCCATGCGCACCGATCGCGGGATCAGCCCCTGCGCCGCGCTCGACCCTTGGTGCGCGCGGCGCACCCTACCTGGTCAGCTCCGGTCCTGCCGGGCTACGACGTAGGGTGGAAATCGCTTTTCATTTCCACCATTCGGGTCCCGGCCAGGCACCGATGGTGGACCGGTGAAGCGTGGTCCACCCTACATCGCTCCGTGCCCGGCCCGACGATCACTCGGAGGGAATGTCGAAAGCCACCTCGATATTGCCCCGCGTGGCCTTGGAGTACGGGCAGAGCTGGTGCGCCTCCTCGACCAGGCGGACCTTATCGTCGGCGGCAACTCCCGGCAATTCGACGGTCAGCCTGGCTGCCAGGGCGAAGCCACCGTCAGCGGTGTTACCCAGGGAGATCTCGGCAGCCACCGCCAGATCCTCCGGCACGCGGATCGACAGGGCTTGGCCGGCGCGCCGCAGGGCACCGATGAAGCAGGCCGACCAGCCCACACCCAGCAGCTGTTCCGGGTTTGTCCCGGGCCGCCCCGAGCCAGGCGGGCTCAGGCGCACATTCAGTCCGCCGTCGGCGGATTTGCCCTGGCCATCACGGCCGCCGGTGGTCCGTGTCTGGGCGGTATAGAGTTTTTTTTCCAGTACTGCGGTCATCAGTGAGTCTCCTCAGGGAGGGGAAATGCGCCGGCGCAAGCCGGCATTGGGGGCGAGCGTCAAACGCGGGTGCCGAGCACCACGCCCTGCGCGCGCAGGTTTTCCAGCAGGGCCAGGCCTTGCGGCAGGATGGCCGCGCCATCCACACCGATTGCCTCGGCAAGTCCTTCCAGGTGCTGCCGGCCGGAACAACGCCGCTCCTGGATCGAAACGAGCAGCGCATGGGCCAGGGGGGCCAGGCGCGAGAAATGCACATTCTTGTCCGCACCACGCCGGGCCAGCACCAGGGTCGGCTGCTCGGGGGCTTGGCGCGGCAGGTAGTCGGGGCCGATTTCACTCACTGGCCACTGGTAGGCCAACGGCCAGGCCAGATCTGACAGCACGGGAACTCCGTCCAGCAGATCGCCCTTGGGCTCATGGGCCGGCTCGCGCTCCTCGCTCAGCAGCAGCGCCGCCTCCACCCACTCGTAATGGGCCAGCTCCGCCAGCCAGGGCGGCAGGTCCGGGCCAGCGCCCCCACCCGCTTCGAGAAAGGCGACGAATTCCCCGGAAATCTCGGTGAACAGGGGCGTCTGGCAGCGGTAGTCGGCGTAGAAGGACTGGATCAGGGCCTGCCAGTTCTTCGGCCCGAGGCTGGCACGGATCACCGGGAAGCCACCCGAAAGCAACGACTCCAGATTGCCGAAGAACAGCTGCCGGTACACCGCCAGGCGCCGCGCCTCGATACCGGGTGGCGGCGCGTTGTGCTGCGGGTCCCGCACATAGCGGGCCATGCTCATCAACTGGTCATGCAGTACGTCATGCACGGCGCACCTCCGGCCAGTGCAGGGCCGCCTGCTGCCGCACACGAATCTGCTCGACCTCGGCCAGCAATTCCGCCAGGGGCGGGAAGTTGAAGTCGCGCTCCAGCAGGGTCGGCAGCGCACCGAAGCGCTGGTAGGCCTGTTCCAGCAAGGACCAGACATCACGCTTCACTCTTGCGCCGTGGGTATCGATCTTCAGGTCCGGCGCTTCGTCGTAATGGCCGGCCACATGCATATAGGCAACCCGCTCCAGCGGAAGCGCGGCCAGGTATTCGGCGGCGTCGTAACCGTGGTTGATCGAGTTGACGTAGAGGTTGTTGACGTCCAGCAGCAGGTCGCAGTCGGCCTCGTCCAGTACCGCGCGGAGAAAATCGATCTCCTGCAATGCCTGGTAGGGCGCGGCGTAGTAGGAAATGTTCTCCACGGCGATGCGACACTCCAGGGCGTCCTGGGTCTGGCGAATGCGCGCGGCGACATGGCGTACCGCTTCATCGGTGAAGGGCAGCGGCAGCAGGTCGTAGAGCTGGCCATCGTCCGAGCAATAGCTCAGGTGCTCGCTGAAGAACGCCACATTGTGACTGTCGAGGAATTCGCGGGTGCGTTGCAGCAGCTCGCGATCCAGCGGTGCCGGGCCGCCAAGGGACAGCGACAGGCCGTGACAGGCCAGCGGGAAGCGCTCGGCGAGACTGGCCAGGCCGTCGCCATGGCGGCCACCGACGTTGATCCAGTTGTCCGGCGTGCACTCCAGGAAATCCACGGCACCGGCATCCATCGCCAGCAACTCGGGCAGTAACGCACGACGCAAGCCCAGGCCTGCACCATGGGGGAAGGAATCGGTGGTCATCGGCATTCTCCAGGGGGGAACGGAGCCCTCCCCGACAGATTCACGGGGAGGGTGGAACAAGGGGCCGGATCAGCTCTTGGCCTTGCTCATCCTGGTGAACAGCTCGGTGGGTACTTTCTTGCCGTTGGACAGGTACTGGTTGCTACGGAACTTGTAGACCTCGCCCTCGGACAGGAAACCGTCCTTGTCGGTGTCCATGGCAATGAACTCCGCTTCGCCTTTCGGCGCCACGGTCAGCAGTTCCTTGCGGGAAACCAGGCCATCGTCATCGGTGTCGGTGCGGGCGAAGGACGCATCGCCACACTTGCCTTCACCGCACTTGCCTTCGGCCTGGGTGGCCTTGTCGCTGGCTTCGGCGGCACCGCACTTGCCTTCGCCACATTTGCCTTCACCCGCCTTGTCGGCCGCGGCGAGCAGGTAGCCCTGGGGCAGCGCCTCCACGGCGAAGGCGGCGGACGAAGCGAGGTTCATGCCGCCAGCCAGGGCGGCAGCGATCAGGCCGATACGAGTCTTGTTCGAGATCTGCTTACGGGACATGGTGTTTCTCCGGATGCTGTGCGCGGCCGGGCCACGCGGGTCATGCCACAAGGGCGTTGGAACCCTGGAGCGAGGCGCCAGGGCCAACCTCGTTCGGGTTTGGCCATTTGGCCCTGACCATGTGTCCTGGACGTATCGGATAGCAGGCGTCTTTGTATGCCAGTTCCCCAACATGAGTTCCGGATACATCGAGATACTTCGGACCTCTGTGTCCGGCTGCAGAGGGAAAGGTCCTGGTCGGCCCCGGCTATGGGTACTGGCGGCAGAAGTACGGTGCGGTGAACAAGCCGACCTTGCATATCGAATGGCATTTCCGGGCGCTACCGGGAACGTCCGGACCCTTGCCGGAGTTTCGAATCGCCTGCAAAAACAAGAACGCCGGCCCTTGGGCCGGCGTTTTCATATCCCTTCGGGGAATCAGCGCTCGATGGCCAGGGCCACGCCCATGCCACCGCCGATGCACAGGGTCGCCAGACCCTTCTTCGCGTCGCGCTTGATCATTTCGTGCAACAGGGTCACCAGCACGCGGCAGCCGGAGGCGCCGATGGGGTGGCCGAGGGCGATGGCGCCGCCGTTGACGTTGACCTTGGCCATGTCCCAGCCCAGCTCCTTGCCCACCGACAGGGACTGGGCGGCGAAGGCTTCGTTGGCCTCGATCAGGTCCAGTTCGTCCAGGCTCCAGCCGGCCTTCTCCAGGCAGCGGCGGGTAGCGCTCACCGGGCCGATGCCCATGATCGCCGGGTCGACGCCGGCATTGGCGTAGCCCTTGATCCGCGCCAGCACCGGCAGGCCCAGGGCCTCGGCCTTGGCGGC
>NZ_JBHSOU010000024.1:0-563 GCF_042656385.1 Pseudomonas sp. GCM10022186 | reverse complement strand
ACCATCCTCAACCCGGTGCATGGCATCAGCTACGGCCAGTCCGGCCTGGACCTGGCGAAACTCTCCGCCGCCCCCGGCACCGAGGCCAAGGAGCTGTTCGTTCCGCGCAACCAGATTTCCACGTCCTTCACCATCAACCCCGAGCTGACGGTCGCCGCGCAGTATTTCCTCGAGTGGGACGAGGCACGCCTGCCCGAGGCCGGCACCTACTACGGCAGCTCGGACCTGGTGGGCGAGGGCGCGCAGTCCTTCCTCCTCGGCCATACCGGCGGCCCGGGCCTGGCGGGGCCGAACGGCACCCTCACCACCATTCGCCGTGGCCATGACATCACCCCGGACAAGCGCGGCGACTGGGGCCTGATGCTCAAGTGGTCGCCCGAGTGGCTGGACGGCACCCTGGGCGCCTATTACCGCAACACCTCGGAAATCCTGCCGCAGGCCGTGCTGGATGGCACCGGGCTGACGGCGCGCGGCGCCAACGGCCCCATCGCCAACGTGCAGAACTCCATCCGCACCACCAACTACAAGTTCGCCTATGGCGACGATATCGACATCTTCGGCCT
>NZ_JBHSOU010000023.1:0-11404 GCF_042656385.1 Pseudomonas sp. GCM10022186 | reverse complement strand
GTGATTCCCAGGTTCTCCAGGTTGAGCCGGTCCTGGCCCAGGGTGAAGTCGGCGATCATGTCCTGACCGAACCCCGCACCGAAGACGAAGATGTCGTTACCGGTGCCCCCCACCAGGTAGTCGTTGCCGCCCAGGCCGAACAACGCGTCCTGACCGGCGCCACCGACAAGGGTGTTGCCCAGCTCGTTGCCGAAAGCCAGGTCGAAGTTGCCGGCACCGCCGAAGAACAGGTCTTCGACGTTCGCCCCCAGCGCGTAGACCGACAGCGAGGTCGTCACCCCGTCGTGCCCCTCACCGGCCAGTTCGACCACCAGGTCGCCGGCCTCGGTGACCACGTACATATCGTTGCCCCGGCCACCGGCCATGGTATCGGCGCCGCCATTGCCAATCAGCAGGTCGTTGCCGGCACCGCCGCCCAGGACGTTGTCGAGCGCGTTGCCGATGCCGGTGAAGTTACCGCTGCCGCCGAAGAACAGGCCCTCGACATTGGCCCCCAGGGTGTAGCTCGACAGCGAAGTGGCGACGGTGTCATGCCCCTCGCCGGCCTGCTCGACCACCAGATCACCGACCTCGGTAGCCACGTAGATATCGTTACCCAGGCCGCCGGTCATGGTATCGGCACCGCCATTGCCAATCAGCAGGTCGTTGCCGATGTTGCCCGTGAGGGCGTTGTCGAGCCCATTGCCAATACCGGTGAAATCGGCGCCGCCGTCGAAGACCAGGTTTTCGATGGTGCCACCCAGGGTGTAACTGGCCAGGGTCGTCACCAGCGAATCCACGCCGCCGCCATCCGCCTCGATCACCAGATCCCCGACGTTGTCGACGTTGTACGCATCGTTGCCCAGGCCACCGACCAGGGTGTCGGCTCCGGCACCACCGACCAGCACGTCATTGCCGGCACCGCCGGCGATGACGTTGTCCAGCGCGTTGCCGATGCCGACGAAGTCGCCGCTGCCGCCGAAGAACAGCCCCTCGACATTGGCCCCCAGGGTGTAGGTGGCCAGGGCGGTCGACACCGTGTCGTGCCCGCCGGCGGCCAGTTCGGTCACCGTGTCGCCGGCCTCGGTGACCACGTACATGTCGTTGCCGACGCCGCCGACCATGACATCCGCACCAGGCCCACCGATCAGCAGATCGTCACCGACCTCGCCAACGAGGGTGTCATCGCCCAGGCTACCGACCAGCGTGTCGCTGCCGTCACCGCTGCTGATCATGTCGCCGCCGACACTGCCAACAAGGATGTCCGCGCCAGGGGTCCCAAGGATCATGACCCCCACCACCGCCGTTGCCGCCGACGTCCGCGTTTCCGCGCCGCCAAGGTCATCCGTGAAGCTCGCCACTACCCGCAACTGCTGACCAACCTGAGTCGCAGTCGGGGTGAAGCCACGGTTGGTCGCCCCGGCGATATTGGTGAAGGTGACCCCATCGCTCGATGACTGCCACTGGAAGTTGAAGATCGAGGTGGTAAGGCCATCAGGGTCATCGATGGTACCCGGCCCGACTATCAGGCCTTGGTCCTGGGTCGGGCTCAAGTCGCTTATGGCCGGCTCGCCGGTGGCCGTGTCCTGAACCGGAGTAGCCAACACCAGCGCGGTAGGTGCCGAGAACGCGGTCTCCAGCACACCATTGGCATCCTTGTAGATCGCCTTGGCCCGCAGGGCCAGGCCGGCGAGATCAGCCGTCACTCTGAAGTTGGCGCCGCTGGCCACCTGGTCCGCAGCCGCGACATCGATCTGGATGATGTCCTGGAACAGGCCATCGCCATTGTCCACCTGCCAGGAGTAGACCACCTGACCGCTGACCGATCCGCCAGGATTGTCGGCATCCGTGACGCCTTCGATCGATACTTTCATCAGGGTACCGACCTCAGGTGTCACATCGTTCAGCGTCAGCAGCCCCTGCGGAGCGGTATTGCCGGTGGAGACCAGGTCCATCGTCTGATCGGCGAACTGCAGGCGCTCGATGCCGGTCAGCCGGTCCACACCATCCCGCCCAACTTCCACGTCGGTCACCGTGACGATGTCGTCACTGGTATCGAGCGGGGTACCGTTGTCGTTGATGCTGACCGTGTAATCGGCGGCGTTGCCGGAGAATCCGACAGTGTCGAAGCCGGAACCCGAACCCAGCAGGATTTCGCGCACTATGACCAGTTGCCCCGGGTTGTAGACGCCCGTGGTGACGAAGGGCACGAGTGCCGTCAAGCTATCGAAGCTGGCGATTTCCGGCCCGGTGCCATCGATGTTCTGGCGAACGCTGATGCGCACGTTCAGCCAGCTGTCGCCATCGATCAGATCATCACCGCCGCCACCCTCAATGAGGTCGCTGCCATTGCCGCCGAGGATGACATTGCCGGCGCCGAAGCTGTCGTCGGCATTACCCGGGATGCCATCCGGACCTACGCCGGCAGAGCCCAGGAATGACCGCAGGCCGTCGATCAGGTCGAGGTTGGTCAGCACGCTGCCGGTGAAGCCGGAGACGGATATGCCCGCTGCGTCGAAATCATCGCCACGCAGGATGTCGCTGAATGCCGACCCCGACAGACCTTCGGTGGATTCGAAGCGTGCCAGTACCGACGCCGCGGAGGCGCCGAGAGGTGCTTCATTGAAGGCGCGGAAGCGCATGTCGATATTCACGCCGCCCGGGTCATCCTTGAACGACGCCCAGTCGAAGCCGGAGCCACCGATGTAACGGTCGGTCGGGCCGCCATTGCCGACCATGATGTCGTCGCCGCCCTCCCCTTCCATCCGGTCGATGGTGCCCTGCCCGATGAACACGTCATTGCCGACTATGGCGTCCAGGCCACGGGCATCGAAGTTCTCGCCGGCACTGCCGTCGGCCATGCCGTGCTCGAGCCAGTCGTCGCCTTCGTTACCGAACACCATTTCGTTCGGCCGCACGCCCAGGATGAAGTCATCGCCCGGGCCACCGAAGCTCTCCGACTCGTCCTCGCCGGTGATGATGAAGTCCTTGCCGAAGCCACCGAGCATCAGGTTGATGCCATTACCGGCATGGATCACGTCGTTGCCGTCGCCACCCTGCAGGTTGTCGTCGCCACCCTGGTCCGTGATGATGTCGTCGCCGGGGCCACCCTGGATCATGTCGACGCCATCGCCACCCTCGAGCCTGTCATTGCCGGCATCGCCGTACAGCGTGTCGTCGCCGATGCTGGAAATGAGAATGTCATTGCCCGCGGTACCGCCCAGGACCACATGGTCTTCGCCGGTATAACGCATGTAATTGGCATCGACTCCCGGGGTTGTCGGGTCATCACGCATCACCAGGGGACGCAGGGCACTGCCGCCTTGCGGGTCGGAATTGCCGAACAGGCCGTCGGCACCCGCCACATCGTCGGCCGTCCCCTGGATGCCATCCAGGCCGGCCTCGTTCAGGCCGGTGTGCTGTACCAGGGCATTGGCTTCGAGGATGAAGGCTGGCGTCGAGAACACGTCACCCGGCAGGTGCGTGGCGTTGGTGTTCGCCATGATCAACTTGGCGAACGAGTTGTTCTCCAGCTCGGTGAGGAAGTTCAGCCCCGCCGTGCGCTCCAGGTAGTAGAAGCGGTCGCCATTCTGCAGCTTCTCCATCTGGTTTTCGAACACGTAGTTGAAGGTGGAGCCCAGCAGGCCACCGAAGGGCATCTGCCGCTCGGCCAGGCCGCCGACCCAGAGGTCGATATCATCGACGCCTGTAGTTGCCGCCGGGCCGTTCAGGAACTCGATGCGGTCGGCCGCCACCACGCCATCCCCGTTCTGGTCCGTGCCGAAGACCAGCTCCATGGCGGCCAGGCGCTTGTCAGCGAGCGTCGTCGCACTGGTGACGCTCACGTGAGTGCCATAGGCGGCGATGAAGTTCACGATCGCCGATTCGTGCCGCAGGTTCATCGCGAAGTCGACCCAGCTCGCATAGGGCTTTAGCTGGGCATCGCCGGTGGCGGTGTAGAAGTCCAGGCGCGCCCTGTTGAGCGACGGCACGCCGGTGTCACGGGCGCGGGTCATGTTGACGGTCGGCAAGTCGAGCGGCAGGCCGAGCAGGTTGTTGCGCAGCGCCTCGGTGACATGATTGTCAATCTCGTTGCCCTGCTGCCGGGTCACGCCGCGCACGATGGCGCCCGCCGCCTGTTCGGCGGTGAGGGTACCGTTGGCATCGAACGCAAGCGGGTTGAGGAAGGCCTGCACCAGGCCGATTTCGCTGGAGACGTAATTGGGGTCGAGGCGGTCGACGGTGTCGAGCAGCATCGAGTGGCCGAAGCGATACACCGCGTGGGCGAACTCGGCGACTATCGCCGGGTTGATGGTCGCGTCGTAGCCCTGGCCTTCGGTCAGGAACACGTCCACCTGCGGCTGTACCTTGCGGGCGAACTCTTCGAACACCAGGTGCTGGTACTGCATTTCGGTGCCGAAGCGCGCCGCCTGGAACAGGCGCTCGCCGTTCCACTGCAGGGCATCGATCTCCCCTTGCGTGGTGGGCAGGGTCGTGATCGGCGTGCGCAACCACTGGTTGACGAAGGCAACGTCGTTGCTGGCAAGGACCACATCCTTGATGTGCACGACTAGGCGGTTGTGTTCGGCGTGGAACACGTGGTGCACGGCGGTCAGGGCGATGTTCTCGTTGACCCGGCCGTCACCGGCCATGAAGTGCTCGGCCAGGAGTTCGTCGTCATAGGTGGTCCCCAGGCCATCGTCGACACCGGCAACGGCGTCGCCGTCCGGCGTGAGCGGAACGCCGAAGGCGCTGAAGGGGTTGGCGCTGTGGGCGATGTCGGCGAGGAACATATGGCCGGTACGCAGGGCACCAACCGCGGTGGGACTGATCGGCGCGGCCGGGTTACCTTCCACCAGCACATCGTCCACCGTGTTGGGCAGGCCGTCAGGGCCGAGATCGATCACCAGTTGGGCGAAACCGTTCGCGCCAGGGATGAACTTGCCGTACGGGTCGACCGCCACCAGCGGCACATTGAGGGCATCGAAGTCATCGAGCTCGATTCCCAGCAGGTCGCGTGCCTGGGCCTTGACCACGCCCCAGGTGGACATGCCGCCAAGTTCCACATCGTCGGCGGTGCCGAACAGCCCATCGGCGCCCAGGTCGCGATTGGTGATCAGCCGGCCGGTTGCAACCGGCACGCCGCCAACGAGTTCATAGGCACGCAGGAAGACCTGGTGCGCCGGATGCGAGGTGTAGGTCTGGTTCTGGTCGACGAAAGGCGTGGTCTGGTTGTTCTGTGTATGCACATCGTCGGCGGTCCCCAGGATGCCGTCCACGCCAGGCAGGACCTGGGTATTGGTGGCGCGGGTGACCAGCATGAACTGCAGGGCCGGATCGGTCAGCTCATCGCCGGTGCCGGCGACACCGTCAGGCCCATGGGTGATCAGCGGATCGTCAGGCTGTAGCGGAATGAACACCGTACCGTTTTCACCTTTCTGTACCAGGTCGAGGCCGTGGTCGAAGAACTGCCCGAAGAAGGTGAACCAGGCGTTGAACGGCGCCGACAGGCCTTCGTCAGGGGTCGTGTTGCCGATCGTCAGGGTCTGACCCCGTGGAATGACCACGCCATCGAGGTCGAGAATGATCGGCGTGCCATCGGCATTGAAGAGCAGCGCACCCGTGACCGGATCCACCGCTTGGGTGCCCAGCCCCGCTTCGAGGAAAGCCTGCACCGCCGACGGGTTGGTGATGGTCTGGTCGACGATCAGGTTGGAGATGATCCGCGGATCGGAATCGACCACGTTGCCATCCACAGGTCCGGTGGTGGCGAAGTTGGTGTTGGTGATGCCATTGAACGGAGCTTCGTCCAGGTCATTGCGGAACTGCTGGTCCACCAGCAGCGGGAAGTCCTGGTCCGCGGCACCGAAATCGGTCTGCCCCACTACCAGGTTGTTCAATGAGCCGTCCACTGTGCGTATGCCGAAGGGCACCCGCGAGTTCGGCAGCAGAGACAGCAGGTCCGCGCCGGCCGCATGCTGTTCCGAGATCAGGATCTGATCGAGGATGAACTGCAGGTCGCTGCGGATCAGGTGCAGGCCGTTACCCGGGCTGACAGTGGGGCTCTCCTCCGGAATCGGCGCCGGCGGGGCCACGACTATGACGCCGGTGACCGGCGTGGTCGCCGCCGAGAACACGTTTTCCAGCGTCCCGTTGGCATCCTGGTAGACCGCCCTGACCCTCAGTGCCAGCCCGTCTAGATCGGGCGTGACGCGGAAGGTGTTGCCATGGACCGTCGCCGGATTGTTGGCTCCCTCAACGCGCAGGTCCTCGAAAACGCCCGTGCCGGCGATACGTTCGACCTGCCAGACGAAGCTGATGGGGCCGGTGATCGCGCCGGTCCCGGGATTGTCGGCATCGGTGATGCCTGCCGCCGAAACGGTCAGCACCTGGTTCACCGCCGGCGTAGTGTCATCAATCGCCAACTGGCCAACCGGCTCGGCGTTGAGACCGGCCACCAGCACCACGGCCTGGTCAGCGAACTGCAGTCGCTCGATATTGACCACGCGGTCGGTACCGTCGGGGCCTGCGACTACGTTGCCGTCGACGTCCACCACCAGGTGCTCGACCGTGGTCACGCCGGTGACCGCATCGGTGGTCACGTTGTAGTTGGCCAGGACGTCGGAGAACACCGCCGTATCGAAAGCGGCAACGGCGGCGGTATTGATTTCACGGACGATGCTCAGCTGACTGGGGGTGATTTCCCCTGAAAGCAGGAAGGGCACGAGCTCCACCAGGCTGTCGGCGGTGGTGATGACCGGTTGCCCCGGCTGCGGCACGTGGCCGGCCACCGCGATGCGCACGTTGAGGAAGCGCTCGCCGTCCAGCAGGTCATCGCCACCACGGCCTTCCATGATGTCGCTGCCACCGCCGCCAAGGATGATGTTGCCGGAAGCGAAGGAGGTCACCACAGGTACTGCATCGGTCCCCAGCATCTGGTTGAGGAAATCCTGCAGGCCGGTGATGCGGGCGATGCCCTCGGCGTTGAGTCCGCCGTTCAGCGGCCCGGGTACGTTGATCTCCGCCGCGTCGGCGTGATCGCCACGCAGCACGTCGGCGAATGGCGAGCCGGTCAGGCCTTCCGTGAAGGCGAAGCGGTCGAGTATGCCCTGGTTCGAGGGCGCCACCGGAGGCTCGATAAGGTCGTTGACCAGCAGGTCGGCCGACACGCCGAGGAGATCGTTGTCATAGCTGGCCCAGTCGAAACCGCCACCGCCGTTGAGGTGATCCTCGCCGTCGGACATCACCATGATGTCGTCGCCGCCCTCACCCTCGGCCTCGTCGAAGCCGCCGCCGGTGATGAAGACGTCATGTCCTGGGATGGTGCTGGCTTCCAGCGGGTCGAAGTTGTCGCCAGCGGCGCCGTCCGAAGTGCCGATCTCGATCCAGTCGTCACCCTCGTTGCCGAAGGTCGGCAGGTTCATCTGGGCACCGAGGATGAAGTCGTTGCCCTGTCCGCCGAAGGTCTCGGAGATGTCTTCGCCGGTGACGATGAAGTCGCTGCCGTCACCGCCGAGGATCAGGTTCTCGCCGTTGCCGCCGTGGATGACGTCGTCGCCGGCATTGCCCTTGAGGACGTCGTCGCCACCCCGGTCGGTGATGATGTCGTTGCCGTCGCCACCCTCGATATTGTCGACGCCATCGCCGCCTTCCAGGCGGTCGTTGCCGGCGTCACCCCAGAGGGTGTCGTCGCCGATGCTGGCGATCAGGGTGTCATCGAGGTCGGTACCACCGAGCACCACGTGGTCTTCGCCGGTGTAGCGCAGGTAGTTGGTGTCGACGACAGGCGTCGCGGGGTCGTCGCGGATCACCAGTGGGATCAAGCCGCTGCCGCCAAAGGGGTCGGAGTTACCCAAAAGGCCATCGACGCCGGCGACATCGTCGGCCGTTCCCTGGACGCCATCCGGTCCGGGCTCGTCAAGGCCGGTGCGTTGCGTCAGGGGGTTGGACTCGAGGATGAATGCAGGAGTCGAGAAAATGTCCGCCGGCAGGTGCCGCGCATCGGTGTTGAGCATCACCAGCTTGGCGAAGGAGTTGTTCTCCATCTCGGTGAGGAAGTTCAACCCCGCGAGACGGGCCAGGTAGTAGAGGCGGTCACCGTTCTGCAAGGCTTCCAGCTGGGTCTCGAAGACGAAGTTGAAAGTGGAGCCGAGCAGGCCGCCGAAGGGCATCTGCTTCTCGGCCAGGCCGCCGATCCAGAAGTCGACGGCATCCAGCCCGGTGGTAGTGACGCCATTCGCGCCACTGGCCCAGGCTCCGGTGCTATTCAGGAAATCCAGGCGGTCGGCCGCCAGCAAGCCGTCACCGTTCAGATCCGTACCGAATACCAGTTCCATGGCCGCAAGTCGTTTGGCGACCAGGGTCGTGGCCCCGATAATGCTCGCGTGAGTGCCATAGGCCGCGATGAAGTTGATCAGGGAAGTCTCATGCTTGAGATTGCCCATGAATTCGACCCAGCTGGCATACGGCTTCAGTTGGTTGTCGCCGGTCATCTGGTAGAACTCGCGGCGCGCCGCATTCAGCGAGGGTACGCCGGTGTCGCGACCGCGGGTGATGTTGATGGCCGGCAGGTCCAGCGGCAGCCCCAGCAGGTTGTTGCGTACCGCCTCGGTGACGAACTCGTCGATCTCATTGCCCTGCTGGCGGGTCAGGCCCCGCACTATGGCACCAGCGGCCTGTTCCGCGGTGACGGTCACGCCGCCGAGTTGATTGAATGCCAGGGGGTTGAGGAAGGCGGAGATCAGGCCAATATCGCTGGACGCGAAGTTGGGATCCAGGCGGTCGATGGTCTCGGTCAGCATGGAGTGACCGAAGCGGAACACCACGCTGGCGAACTCGTTGAGGATCGCCGGGTCGATGGTCGCATCGAAGCCGTCCGGTGCCAGAAACGCGTCAACGTTGGGCTGTACCTTGCGGGCGAACTCCTCGAACACCAGGTGCTGGTACTGCATCTCGGTGCCGAACTTGGCGGCCTGAAACAGGCGCTCGCCATTCCAGTCCAGCGCGGCGATTTCCTCCGGCGTGACCGGGAAGGTGGCCGGCGCGGTGCCCGGCATCAGCCAGGCGCTGAGGAAGGCCAGGTCGTTGGAGGCGAGGACCACGTCCTTGGTGTGATCCACCAGGCGGTTGTGCTCGGAGTGGAACACATGGTGCACGGCGGTCAGGCCGATGTTCTCGTTGACCCGGCCGTCGCCGGCCATGAAGTGCGCATCCAACAGTTCATTGTCATAGGTGCCGGCAATACCATCATCGACACCGACGACCCCATCGGCATCCGCGATTTTCAGTGCCCCGGTCACGCTGTCGAAGGGATTGGCGATATGGGCGATGTCGACGAGGAAGGCCTGGCCGGTGCGCACCGCGTTGGCCAGGCTGATGGGCACTGCCGGATTACCTTCCACCAGCACATCATCGGTGGTGCCGGCGATGTCATCGAACCCCCTCATCACCACCTGCGGGAAGCCATTCGGCCCCCTGATGAAGTTGCCATAGAGGTCGGTGGCCAGAAGCGGGATGTTATTGATGTCGGCATCGGTCAGGTTGATCCCGAGGAAGTCGCGGGCCTGGGCCTTGACCACTGCCCAGGTGGACATGCCGCCGAGTTCCACGTCGTCCGCGGTGCCAAACAACCCATCGGCGCCCAGATTGCGGTTGGTGATCAGCTTGCCGGTGGCCTCCGGCTGGCCGGCCGCGTTCAGCTCATAGGCACGCAGGAACACCTGGTGCGAGGGGTGCGAGGTATAGGTCTGGTTCTGGTCGACGAAGGGCGACGTGGTGTTCAGGTGACGATGCACGTCGTCGGCAGTGTTGAGGACCCCGTCCGCGCCGGCCCCCACGGCGATGTTGTCGGCCCGGGTGAGGACCATGAAATTGCTCGTACCACCCGGCACGAACAAGGGGTCATCCGGCTGCAACGGAATGAACACGGTGCCGTTGTTGGCCTTCTGGATAAGGTCCAGACCATGGTCGAAGAACTGGCCGAAGAAGGTGAACCAGGTGTTGAACGGAGCCGACAGGCCCTCGTCCGGTGTGGTGTTGAGCACCGTCAGCAGCGTACCAGCGGGAACCGGGGTATTGTTCTGGTCCAGCAGGGTTCCAATTACGAATGGCAGCCCTGTCGCAGGATCGATCTGCGTGCCGTCGGAGATGGCCCCTAGTCCAGCCTCGACGAACGCCTGGACCGCCGCCGGGTTGTTGCTGGTCTGGTCGGCGACCAAGTTGGAAATGATCCGCGGATCGGCATCCACCACATTGCCGCCCAGCGGTCCGGTCGTAGCGAAATTGGTATTGGTCAGCTCACCGCCTGGCGCCGGACCGTTCAGGTCAAAGGTATCGCCATCCAGATCGTTGCGGAACGACTGGTCGAGGAACAGCGGAAAGAGTTGATCGGCCGCACCGAGGAGGGACTGGCCCAGGATCAGGTTGTTGAACCTTCCATCGACGGTACGCAAGCCGAAGGGCACCTGGCTGTTGGGTAACAGGGCGGTGAGGTCCCGGCCCGCCGCGTTGGCTTCAGCGATGAGAATCTGCTGGAGAATGAACTCGAGGTCAGAGCGAATGAAGTTGGCCATTTTTATTTCCTCAGTTCCGGCAGCAAAAAGTCAGGCTGAATCACGCCCACGCGGGAGCGATTCCACGTTTGCAACGAAGAAGCCGATGAAAAGACCGAATCGAATCCATGAACGAAAACACCGAGCCCTTATGAGGGCTCAGGTATCAGGGGAATGATTCGGATCAGTGACGCGCCGCGCCCTAGTCGGCGGCGGTCAGATGCACGCGGTAGGCGGCCCGTGGAACCTCCCCGAAATGCGTGTGCAAATCGGGGGGCATTCCAGCACGCGATGCCGCGACCACTCGATATCCATGATGACGTTCTCCCCAGCAGATCAAGCTGCCAAAGGCTGCAACGTCCCGTCCTGGATGCAGTCTGCCGAGAAATAACAATTTCTCATTCCTGACTAAAGGTCCACGCCCAGACACTGTCAAGAATACGTCGCGACATGTTTCAAAATGTAAAAATACTATAGATATTTGAATTTACTAAAAATAAGAAGAATCAATCACTCCAGATACGCCTAAACATGCAGTAATACTGTCCTTACCGCCCTGGCATGCCGCTGCCAACACCGACGAAAGCCCCGCTCCAGAGCGGCTCGAGTGGCGCTCCCACTTATCAGCTGAATGCAACCGTTGATTCAAGTGAGGAAACCGGGCATTTCGGAGGCATCCTTCTTGCATACCGAGCTGCAATCGGATCGGTGACCGTGACAGAGCGCCGATGTCTACTGCCGATTGTTATGGGGACAGGTTTTCCGCCATGAAAAAGGGGGGTGAAGCGCCTGGCGCTTCCCCCCCTTTTCCGCTACCGCAACCTGCGAGTCCTCAGCTCGCCAGGATGAAGTCCCCGAAGGTCATGCTGTTGGGA
>NZ_JBHSOU010000022.1:0-20923 GCF_042656385.1 Pseudomonas sp. GCM10022186 | reverse complement strand
TGATGCTGCCGCTGTCGCTGTCCTACGATCACCGCGTGATCAACGGTGCCGCAGCCGCGCGCTTCACCAAGCGCCTGTCCGACCTGCTGGCGGATATCCGCACCATCCTGCTGTAACCCTTGCTATTCGCGAGCACGCCACGCTCGTACCTCAACCCCGCCCCCTGAGGCGGGGTTCTTTTTGCCCGAAAATTGCCCCCCCGGCGAAATCAGCCCCTGACCGGGCCGCGATCGCCCTGCTCCCGCGCGCCATGAAGGCTGCGACCCCGCTCGCGAAAAGCGCCGTGCGGCGCGCTTGCCAGTGCCATCATCATGATGCACCCTTGCCCGATCCCTTCAAGAAGTAGGCCGGCCGCCCTGCCGGTCGGAAAGGTGGAAGCCCAGCCCCCGATGAAGAGCCATCCCGATGCCGCCAGCCGTACGGTGGCCGAGATAGTGACGCAGTTGCCCGTCCCCTCGCGGCTGGGCCTGATGCGTTTCGAACGGCTCAACGAGGCCAGTTGGGCGATGCTCTTCCTCGACCCCTCCTGCGAACGCAGGATCGGCCTTGCGGCCAGCGAACTCTGCGCCCTGATCGACGCGCCCTACGCCAGCCTGATGGAGCCGGAAAGCCGCTATCGGTTGCACGATGACGTCCAGCTGCAGCTGACCGGACAACCGCACTATTCCATCCAGTACACCCTTCACACCCCCGGCGGGCCGCTACGCATGCAGGAAGTGGGCGAAACCTTCCAGCAGCATGGCCGGCAGCTGTTGCGCGGCTACCTGCTGGTGGCGGGCGAGGCGACCGAACACAAGGAACGCCTGAAGAACCTCGACCTGGAAGCCCAGAACTGCCGACTGCGCACCTCCCTGGAGCTCTACCAGCGCTCCCAGGACGATCACCTGCAGCACCTGATCCGTTCCCGCGCCCAGCAGAGCCTGATCGTGCGCCTGGCGCGGCATCGTTACACCTCCAGCGATCCGGCCGGGGAAGCGGCACAGCTCATCACCCAGGCCGCCTGCGAAGCCTATGACGTGGCGCGCACCGGCATCTGGCTGCTCGAAGGCACGCAACTGGTAGCCATCAGCCTGTTCCGTCGCGACCAGGATCACCATGAACACCCGCGGTCCATGGACATGAGCCAGTTCCCGCGCTACCTCGAAGCCCTGCACAGCGGCCGCGCCATCGACGCCCACAATGCCCGGAACGATCCCCGCACCAGCGAACTGGCCAAGGCTTACCTGGAGCCCCGGGGCATCACCGCCCTGCTCGATGCCAGCATTCGCATCGGTGGCGAGGTGGTGGGCGTGCTCTGCCTGGAACACACCGGTGCGCAGCGGGTCTGGCAGACCGACGAGATCGCCTTCGCCGGCGAACTGGCCGACCAGTTCGCCCAGGTCCTGGTGAACCAGCAGCGGCGCCACGCCACCAGTACCCTGCACCTGTTCCAGCGCGCCGTGGAACAGAGTGCCAGCGCCTTCCTGCTGGTGGACCGCGACGGGCTGGTGGAATACGTCAACCCCAGTTTCACCGCCATCACCCAGTACAGCGCCGACGAAGTGCACGGCCGCCGCCTGGCGGACCTGCCGGCCCTGGAGAACCTCAGCGAACTGCTCTTCGACACCGGCTCGGGCCTCGCCGCCTGCAACAGCTGGCAGGGGGAATTCCGCAGCCGCCGCAAGAACCTCGAACCCTACTGGGGCCAGCTGTCGATCTCCAAGGTATTCGGCGAGGACGGTGAACTCACCCACTACATCGGCATCTACGAGGACGTCACCCAGAGCAAGCTGGCCCAGCAGCGCATAGAAAAACTCGCCTACACCGACAACCTTACCGGCCTGGGCAATCGCCCCTACTTCATCCGCACCCTCGAAGAGCGCTTCCACAGCGACCGCGACAGTCCGCTCTGCCTGCTGCTGGTGGACATCGACAACTTCAAGCGGATCAATGACAGCCTCGGCCACCAGACCGGCGACAAGCTGCTGGTGAGCCTGGCCCGGCGCCTGCGCAACAGCCTCAGTCCCAATGGCGTCCTGGCGCGTTTCGCCAGCAACGAATTCGCCGTGCTGCTCGACGGCGCCAACCTGGAGAGCGGCCAACACATCGCCGCACAGATCCTCCAGACCCTGGACAAGCCGCTGTTCGTCGACAACCAGCTGATCAGCGTCACCGGTTCCCTCGGGCTGGCCTGCGCGCCCCTGCATGGGCGCGACCCGCAGACCCTGATGAAACATGCGGGCCTGGCCCTGCACAAGGCCAAGGCCAACGGCAAACACCAGTTGCAGTTGTTCACCGAGGCGCTGAACGCCGAAGCCAGCTACAAGCTGTTCGTCGAGAACAACCTGCGCCGCGCCCTGGCACAGAACGAACTGGAAGTCTTCTACCAGCCCAAGCTGTGCCTGAAGAGCGGCCAACTGCTGGGCATGGAGGCGCTGCTCCGCTGGCACCACCCGGAAAAGGGCATGATCAGTCCGGACCAGTTCATCAGCGTGGCCGAAGAGACCGGGATGATCATCCCCATCGGCAAATGGGTGATACGCGAGGCCTGCCGCATGAGCAAACGCCTCGCCGCCGCCGGGCTGGGCGACCTGCAGGTGGCGATCAACCTGTCCCCCAAGCAGTTCAGCGACCCGGACCTGGTGGGCTCCATCGCCGCCATCCTCCAGGAAGAACGACTGCCAGCGAAACATCTGGAACTGGAACTCACCGAAGGCCTGCTGCTGGAGGCCACTGACGATACCCGCCACCAGCTCAACCACCTGAAAAACCTGGGCCTGACCCTGGCCATGGACGATTTCGGCACCGGCTATTCGTCGCTCAGCTACCTGAAGAAGTTTCCCATCGACGTGATCAAGATCGATCGCAGCTTCATCAAGGACATCCCTGACAGCCAGGACGACAAGGAGATCACCTCCGCGGTGATCGCCATGGCCCACAAGCTCAAGCTGAAGGTGGTCGCCGAGGGCATCGAAACCGCCGCCCAACTCGGATTCCTGCGCCGCCAGCACTGCGATGTGGGCCAGGGCTATCTGTTCGACAAACCGATTTCCGGCAAGTACCTGCTCGATAACCTCGGCCGCTACCCGCGCCGCAAAGGCGTCTGAGCAGCCATTGAAAAACGCCTGTGCAATCGGGGTAACATCGGAGTCCACTGCAATCCCGAGGAGAAGGCTGATGGTCCTGCGTTCGCAAATACTCGCCCACAAGATCGAGCTGCCCAGCGCCGCCCAGGCCCTGCCCGGCCGTGAAGCGCCAATGCCGGTACCCGACAGCCACTACGTCAACGGCCGCCCGCTGCAGGGGCCCTTCCCCGCCGGCCTGCAGGTGGCGCAGTTCGGCCTGGGCTGTTTCTGGGGCGCCGAGCGCCGTTTCTGGCAACAGCCGGGGGTCTGGACCACGGCCGTGGGCTATGCCGGCGGCTTCACGCCGAACCCGACCTACGACGAAGTCTGCTCAGGCCTGACCGGACATGCGGAAGTGGTGCTGGTGGTGTTCGACCCGCGAGAAACCAGCTTCGACGAGTTGCTGAAGGTGTTCTGGGAAGCGCACAACCCGACCCAGGGCATGCGCCAGGGCAACGACGTCGGCACCCAGTACCGCTCGGCCATCTACTGCTACGACCAGGCCCAGCTGACCGCCGCCCGCGCCAGCCAGGAACGTTTCCAGGACGAACTGGCCAAAGCCGGTTTCGGCGCCATCACCACCGAGATCCGCGAAGCGCCCGCCTTCTACTACGCCGAGGCCTATCACCAGCAGTACCTGGCGAAGAACCCCGGCGGCTACTGCGGCCTGGGTGGCACCGGGGTATGTCTGCCGGCCTGACGGCCGGAGCTGGAAGCTGGAAGCCTGAAGCTGGAAGTGACCCGTCCCGCTCCAGCTTCTAGCTTCTAGCTTCTAGCTTCTAGCTTCCAGCTTTCTCCTCGACCAACCAATCCAGCTGCCAACCACCCTTGCTCTGCTCCAGGCGCTCGGCCAGCCAGGGCAGGACCTGGCGCAGCTCGTCCTCGATGCCCCACGGCGGGTTGGCGATGGCCAGCCCCGAGCCGTTCAGCCCCAGGGCATTGTCTGCCGAATGCACCCGCAGCTCGGCGCGCAGCAGCTTGGGCGCACCACTGTCCTGCAGCCCCTGGTAGAAGCGCTTGAGCTGGCGCTGGTCCTTGATCGGGTACCAGATGGCCACCACCGTCTGGCGCATGCGGCCAATGGCTTCCTTCAGGGCGGTGACGCAACGCTCGAGTTCGTCGGCCTTCTCGAAGGGTGGGTCGATCAGCATCAGCGCACGCTTCTCCGCCACCGGCAACAGTGCCCGAGCCAGGTGCCACCCCTCCCCCAGGTGCACGGCGACGCGGCGGTCGCCGGCCATGTTGTCCTTGAGCAGCAGGCCGTCTTCCGGATGTTTCTCGTTCAGTTGCAGGCGGTCCTGGGGCCGCGTCAGGCGCCGCGCCAGCTCCGGCGAGCCGGGGTAGTAGCGCAGGCGGCCATCCGGATTCAGCGTGCGAATCACCTGCATGTAATCGGCCATGGGGGCCGGCAGGTCGGGCAGGTCCCAGAGGCGGCCGATGCCCTCGCGCCACTCGTCGGTGCGGCTGGCCTGGTCGCCCAGCAGGTCGTAGAGGCCGACGCCGGCATGGCTGTCGAGGTAGGCGAAGGGCGCCTCCTTGCGTGACAGCAGGGCGATCAGGCGGGCCAGGGTGAAATGTTTGAGCACATCGGCGTGGTTGCCGGCGTGGAAGGCATGGCGGTAATTCATAGTGGGTCCTCGCGAGGTGCGCAGTTTACCAGTCGGCGGCTCACCGCGGCTGCACCCCCTTTATCACGCTCATCGATGTTGCTAGGCGCTCTTCATTCACCAATCTAGACTGGCGCAATCCCACCGGAGAGCCACCATGTCCGAGACCCTGCTCAGTTCCCGCAACCTGGCCTTCGAACTCTACGAAGTGCTGGACGCCGAAGCCCTGACCCAGCGCGAGCGTTTCGCCGACCACAATCGCGAAACCTTCGACGCCGCCCTGGGCACCGCCCGCAGCATCGCCGAGAAGTTCTTCGCCCCGCACAACCGCAAGGGCGACGAGCACGAGCCGGAATACGTGGACGGCGCTGCGACCCTGATCCCCGAGGTGAAACCGGCGGTCGACGCCTTCCTCGAAGCCGGCTTCCTCAACGCCACCCGCAGTTTCGAGCAGGGCGGCATGCAGCTGCCCACACTGCTGTCCCAGGCCTGCTTCGCCCACTTCCAGGCGGCCAACGTCGGCAGCAGCGCCTACCCATTCCTGACCATGGGTGCGGCCAACCTGATCGAGAGCTTCGGCAGCGAGGAACAGAAGCGGCGCTTCCTCCAGCCAATGATCGACGGGCGCTTCTTCGGCACCATGGCGCTGACCGAGCCCCATGCCGGTTCGTCCCTGTCGGACATCCGCACCCGCGCCGAACCGGCCGCCGACGGCACCTACCGGATCCGCGGCAACAAGATCTTCATCTCCGCCGGCGACCACCCGCTGGCGGAGAACATCGTGCACATGGTCCTGGCCAAGCTGCCGGACGCCCCGCCCGGGGTGAAGGGCATCTCGCTGTTCATCGTGCCCAAGTTCCTGGTCGAGGAGGACGGTTCCCTGGGCAAGCGCAACGACGTGGTCCTGGCCGGCCTGTTCCACAAGATGGGCTACCGCGGCACCACCTCCACCGCGCTGAACTTCGGCGATAACGGTGAGTGTGTCGGCTATCTGGTGGGCAAGCCCCACGCCGGCCTGTCCTACATGTTCCAGATGATGAACGAGGCGCGCATCGGCGTCGGCATGGGCGCGGTGATGCTCGGCTACGCCGGCTACCTCTATTCCCTGGAGTACGCCCGCGAGCGTCCCCAGGGTCGCCTGCCCGACGGCAAGGACCCGACCGCGCCACAGGTCTCGATCATCCAGCACGCCGACGTACGGCGCATGCTGCTGACCCAGAAGGCCTACGTGGAAGGCGCCTTCGACCTCGGCCTGTACGCCGCTCGCCTGTTCGACGACACCCAGACCCTGGCTACCGAGCAAGGGCGCCAGCAGGCCCACGAGCTGCTCGACCTGCTCACCCCCATCGTCAAGTCCTGGCCTTCGGAGTTCTGCCTCAAGGCCAACGAACTGGCCATCCAGATCCTCGGCGGCCACGGCTACACCCGCGAATACCCGGTGGAGCAGTACTACCGCGACAACCGCCTGAACCCGATCCACGAAGGCACCCACGGCATCCAGTCCCTCGACCTGCTGGGCCGCAAGCTGGCGCAGAACCAGGGCTCCGGCCTCAAGCAACTGACCCGGCTGATCAACGCGTGCTGCCAGCGCGCCAGCGAATACGAGTCACTGAATGCCTTGCGCCAGCCCCTGGAGCAGCTGATGGCGCGCCTTTCCAGCGTCACCCTGGGCCTGCTGGGCGACCTGATGCAGGGCAAGGTCAACGAAGCCCTGGCCAATTCGGCGCTCTACCTGAAAGTCTTCGGCCATGCGGTGATCGGCTGGCGCTGGCTGGAACAGGCGATCCGCGCCGAGCAGGGCCTGGCCCGGGGCAATCCGGCGGACGCCGACTTCTATCGGGGCAAGCTGCAGGCCGCGCGCTACTTCCTCACCTGGGAAGTGCCCGGCTGCCACCATGAACTGGCCCTGCTCGAAGCCCGCGACGACACCTGCCTGGAAATGCAGGACACCTGGTTCTGACCCTTTCTCAGGGTTCTTCACGCCCCGCGCACATGCGGGGCTTTTTTATGCTCCGTGACGCGCCGCCGGCAACGCCGGATCGATCCGCGAGCAGCGCTTTCAGTTCCCCTCCCGGACAGCCGCCCGGCGCAACGCGGAAATTCCTCGGAATTTGTGCCGATCAACGCTTGCGATCCTTTGCAGGTCACAGGTTAGAATCCGGCTGGCATGCACACTGCATGCACTCCCTCCCCGTTTCACCCAGACATCACGCCAGGAGCTTCAATACGTGGACGCAGCAGCCATCAATAGCCTGTTCCTGATCGGCGCACTGCTGGTCGGCGCAAGCATTCTGGTGAGCTCGTTCTCGTCGCGCCTCGGCATCCCGATCCTGGTCATCATTCTCGTCGTCGGCATGCTCGCCGGCGTCGACGGCATCGGCCATATCACCTTCAACAACTACCCGCTGGCCTACCTGGTGGGCAACCTGGCGCTGGCGGTGATCCTGCTCGACGGCGGCCTGCGCACGCGGGTGTCGAGCTTCCGCGTGGCGCTGTGGCCGGCGCTGTCCCTGGCCACGGTCGGCGTGCTGATCACTACCGGGCTGACCGGCGTGGCCGCCGCCTGGCTGTTCGACCTCGACCTCATGCAGGGCCTGCTGATCGGCGCCATCGTCGGCTCCACCGACGCCGCGGCGGTGTTTTCCCTGCTGGGCGGCAAGGGCCTCAACGAACGGGTCACCGCCACCCTGGAAATCGAATCCGGCAGCAACGACCCGATGGCGGTGTTCCTCACCGTCACTCTGATCGACATGCTGGCCAAGGGGCAGACCGAGTTCAGCCTCAGCTTCTTCACCCACTTCCTCAGGGAGTTCGGCATCGGCTCCGTGCTCGGTCTCTCCGGCGGCTGGCTGCTGCTGCAGATGATCAACCGGGTCAACCTGCCCAACGGCCTCTACCCCCTGCTGGTGGTCAGCGGCGGCCTGCTGGTCTTCGCCCTGACCAACGCCCTGCACGGCAGCGGCATCCTCGCCGTCTACCTGTGCGGTCTGGTGCTGGGCAACCGGCCGATCCGTTCGCGCCACAGCATCCTGCACATGCTCGACGGCATGGCCTGGCTGGCGCAGATCGGCATGTTCCTGGTGCTCGGCCTGCTGGTCACGCCCCACGACCTGCTGCCCATCGCCATTCCGGCCCTGGGCCTGGCGCTGTGGATGATCCTCTTCGCCCGCCCGCTCTCGGTGCTGGTGGGCCTGGTGCCCTTCCGCGCCTTCCATGGCCGGGAAAAGGTCTTCATCGCCTGGGTCGGCCTGCGCGGGGCGGTGCCGATCATCCTCGCGGTGTTCCCGTTGATGGCCGGCCTGCCCAACGCCCAGCTGTTCTTCAACCTGGCCTTCTTCATCGTGCTGGTCTCGCTGGTGCTGCAAGGCACCAGCCTGCCCTGGGCCGCCAAGCTGTTGCGGGTGACCGTGCCACCGGAGCCGGCGCCCATCTCCCGGACCGGCCTGGAAGTGCACCCCACCAGCGAATGGGAGCTGTTCGTCTACCGCCTGGGTGCCGAGAAATGGTGCATAGGCGCGGCCCTGCGCGAGTTGAAGATGCCCGAAGGCACCCGCATCGCGGCACTGTTTCGCGGCAAGGAACTGCTGCACCCCTCGGGCAGCACCACCCTCGAGGCCGGCGACATCCTTTGCGTGGTCGGCCACGAACATGACCTGCCGGCCCTCGGCAAGCTGTTCAGCCAGGCGCCGCAGCGGGGCCTGGACCTGCGCTTCTTCGGTGACTTCGTGCTGGAAGGGGATGCCCAGCTCGCGGCAGTGGCTTCCCTCTACGGCCTCAAGCTCGGCGAGCAGGACGGTCAGCAAGCCCTGGGCCGCTTCATCGCCCACGAGATCGGCGGCGAGCCAGTGGTGGGCGACCAGGTGGAATGGAACGGCCTGACCTGGACCGTTGCTCTGATGGAAGGGAACAAGGTGCGCAAAGTAGGCGTCAAATTCCCCGAAGGTCAGGGCCGCCCCGGCTTGTTCCTCTAGGGAACCCGTCTAGGACGACCCTCTCGCACCTTCGGGCCCCCGCCATGGAAACCAACGGATCGCCAATGCGCGAACCGAGATCACAACCGCTCGTGCCGGACGGCCCCGCAACGGCCGCCCTGGCATATCATTAGCCGCATTCGAACCCGAGCTGCCTGATCGCGATGACTGCTTCCTTGCGCACCTTTTTCGCTGCCGCCCTGCTGGGCCTCTGCCTGTCCCCGGCCTACCTGCAGGCTGCTCCCACCGCCGGCGTCGTGCCCAAGCCGGCTGCCGCACCGGCCGACGCCAAGCCTGCCGAAGGCGAGGCTGCGGCCAAGCCCTCGGTCGAGGAACAGACCAAGGCCTTCCTCACCAGCCAGGAAGAGAGCCAGCAAGACCTCACCTCCCTGAAGCGCCAGCTGAACGACGCCCCCAAACTGATCGGCGAAGCCCAGCGCGAACTGGCACGTCTCAAGGACAGCCAGCCGACACCGGCCAAGCAGCGCTATGGCAAGTCCGAACTGCCCCAGCTGGAACAACTGCTCGAGCAGCGCAGCAACGAACTGGCCAACCTGCAGAAGTCCCTGGCGGACGCCAACAGCCTGATCATCACCTCGCAGACCCGTCCGGAGCGGGCCCAGGCCGAGATCAGCAGCAACCAGACTCGCACCCAGCAGATCAACGGCATCCTCAAGACCGGCAAGGACGCGGGCAAGGCCATCAGCGAAGAGCAGCGCGCCCTGCTCGAGGCCGAACAGGCCGCCCTTGCCGCCCAGACCGAACTGCGCCGCGAGGAGCTCGCCGGCAACAGCCTGCTGCAGGATCTCGGCAATGCCCGCCGCGACCTGCTGGTGGAGCGTATCCGCCGCCTGGAGCAGGAAACCCTCGACATGCAGTCGCTGATCAACGAGATGCGCCGGGAAAGTTCGGAGCAGACGGTCGCCGAACTCTCCCGCGAGGCCGACAGCGGCACGCCGGACAGCCTGCTGGCAAAGGAAAGCTCCATCAACCTGAAGATGTCCGACTACCTGCTGCGTGCCACCGACCGCCTCAACGAGCTGACCCGGCAGAACCTGCAGACCCGCCAGCAGCTGGACAACCTCAGCCAGGCCGATCAGGCCCTTGAAGAACAGATCAGCGTGCTCAAGGGCAGCCTGCTGCTGGCCAAGATCCTCTACCAGCAGAAACAGGCCCTGCCCCACCTGGACCTGGACAACAACCTGGCCGACGAGATCGCCGATATCCGCCTCTATCAGTTCGAGCTGAACCAGCAGCGCGACCAGTTGAGCAATCCCCAGGGCTACGTCGACGGCCTGCTGGCCCAGCAACCGCCGGAGCAGGTGACGCCGGAACTGCGCACCACCCTGACGGACCTGGTCGGCACCCGCGCCGAACTGCTGGATCGCCTCAGCCGCGAGCTGAACACCCTGCTCAACGAATCCATCACCCTGCAGCTCAACCAGAAGCAGCTGCAGGAAACCTCCCTGGCCCTGCGCAATACCCTCGACGAGCAGATGTTCTGGATTCCCAGCAACAAGCCACTGGACCTCAACTGGCTGAAGGGCGCACCGCACCTCCTGGAACGCCAGCTGACGGAGATGCCCTGGGGCTCCGGGGTGCGCGAACTGGCTGAAGGCCTGGTGGACCGGCCCTGGTTATTCCTGCCGCTGCTGCTGGTGATCGGTGCCCTGCTGTGGAAGCGCCGCTACCTCTACGCCAAGCTCAACGAGATCAACCTGGACGTCGGCCACTTCAAGCGCGACAGCCAGCTGCACACCCCGCTGGCGCTCCTGCTCACCGTGCTGCTGGCCCTGCCGGTGAGCCTGTTCCTCGCCCTCGGCGGTTTTGCCCTGCTGATCGACGCCCGCGGCCAGAACGCCACCCTGGGCGCCGCGCTGATGGAAATGGCCCAGGCCTGGCTGGTGTTCTACACCCTCTACCGCATACTCGCCCCCGGCGGCATCGCCGAGCTGCATTTCCACTGGGACCGCCCGCAAGTCGCCTTCCTGCGCAGCCAGATCCGCCGCCTCGGCGGCGTGGTCATGGCCCTGGTGGCCATTGTCACCGTGGCCGAGCACCAGCCGGCGGCGCTGGCCGACGACATCATCGGCGTGATCGTGGTACTCAGCTGCTACGCCCTGATGACCCTGGTCCTGAGCAACCTCCTGCTGGCCGAGCCGATGCGCGAGCAGACGTCGCCCTTCCGCCTGCTCATCGGCGTCGCCTTCACCCTGCTGCCGCTGGCCTTCATAGTCGCCGTGGGTTTCGGCTACTACTACACCTCGCTCAAGCTCACCGACCGCCTGATCAACACCCTCTACCTGCTGATCCTGTTGCTGCTGGTCGAGGCCGCCTTCGTCCGCGGCCTGGGCGTGGCCGCCCGCCGCCTGGCCTACCACCGCGTGCTCGCCAAGCGTCAGGCGCAGACCAAGGAGAACGCCGAAGGCGAGGAAGTGGCGGTGGAAGAGCCGACCCTGGACATCGAGCAGGTCAACCAGCAGTCCTTGCGCCTGATCCGCCTGGCCCTGCTGGGTGTCTTCATCGCTTGCCTGTACCTGGTCTGGGCCGACCTGATCAGCGTCCTGGCCTATCTCGACCAGGTCAATCTCTACCAGTACTCCAGCGGTACCGGCGATGCCGCCACCCTGGTGCCCATCAGCCTCCTGGACGTGCTCGGCGCGCTGATCATCGCCGGCATCACCACGGCACTCGCGCGCAACCTGCCGGGCCTGCTCGAGGTGCTGGTGCTGTCGCGGCTGAAGCTGGCCCAGGGCAGCGCCTACGCCACCACCACGCTGCTGTCCTATGCCATCGCCGGCTTCGGTTTCGTCATGGCGCTGTCCACCCTCGGCGTCAGCTGGGACAAGCTGCAATGGCTGGTGGCCGCGCTGTCGGTCGGTATCGGCTTCGGCATGCAGGCGATCTTCGCCAACTTCATCTCCGGCCTGATCCTGCTGTTCGAGCGCCCCGTGCGCATCGGCGACCTGGTGACCATCGGCACGGTAACCGGCACGGTGAACCGGATCCGCATCCGCGCCACGCACATCACCGACAGCGACCGCAAGGAAGTGATAGTGCCGAACCAGACCTTCCTCACCAGCCAGTTGATCAACTGGACCCTGACCGACACCGTCACCCGTATCGTGCTGACCTACAACGTCAACCGCGGCGCCGACCTGGAACTGGTGCGCAAGCTGCTGCTGCAGGCCACCCAGGAAAACTCCCGCGTACTGCGCGACCCGGCCCCGACGGTGCAGCTGAAGACCTATGGCGCCAGCGCCCTGGAGCACGAGCTGAAGGTCTATGTGCGCGAGCTCGGCGATCGCGGCCTGGCCACCGACGAGCTGAACCGGCGCATCGACCAGTTGTTCCAGGAGCACGAGATCAACATCTCCAGCGTGCCGAAGATGGACGTCACCCTCAGCCGCAGGGTCGAGCAGCACGTCGAAGCCGCGGCCGAAGCCGAAGCACCCACGGCCAAGGAAAAGGCGCCAGCACCGGAGGTCAGATGAGCCGAGACGCCCCTGCACTTCCAGTGCCGCCGCTGGCGTGACAAGCTGAACCCATGAAAACACTCGACCAGTTGCAGTTCGACAATCGCTTCGCCCGCCTGGGCGACGCGTTCTCCACCGAGGTGCTGCCCGAGCCCATCGCCGAGCCGCGCCTGGTGGTGGCGAGCCCCGCCGCCATGGCGCTGCTCGACCTGGCCCCGGCCGAGGCCGAGAGCCAGGTCTTCGCCGAGCTGTTCTCCGGGCACAAGCTCTGGTCCGAGGCCGAACCCCGGGCGATGGTCTATTCCGGGCATCAGTTCGGCGTCTACAACCCGCGCCTGGGCGACGGGCGCGGGCTGCTGCTGGGCGAGGTGGTCAACGACGCCGGCGAGCACTGGGACCTGCACCTCAAGGGCGCCGGGCAGACCCCCTACTCGCGCATGGGCGATGGCCGCGCGGTGTTGCGCAGCTCGATCCGCGAATTCCTCGCCAGCGAGCACCTGCAGGCCCTGGGCATTCCCACCAGCCGCGCGCTCTGCGTGACCGGCTCGTCGACACCCGTCTACCGGGAAACCCGCGAAACCGGCGCCATGCTCCTGCGCCTGTCACCCAGCCACGTGCGTTTCGGCCACTTCGAGTATTTCTATTACACGCGCCAGCACGAGCAGCTCGAAGCCCTCGGCCGCCATGTCTTCGAGTGCCATTTCCCGCAGTGCCTGGGGCAGGAGCAACCCTGGGACGCGTTCTTCCGCGAGGTACTGGAGCGCAACGCCGAGCTGATCGCCCTCTGGCAGGCCTACGGCTTCTGCCACGGCGTGATGAACACCGACAACATGTCCATCCTCGGCATCACCTTCGACTACGGCCCCTACGCCTTCCTCGACGACTTCGATGCCAACCACATCTGCAACCATTCCGACGACACCGGCCGCTACAGCTTCAGCAACCAGGTGCCCATCGCCCACTGGAACCTCGCAGCCCTGGCCCAGGCGCTGACGCCATTCGTCGAGGTGGAACGACTGCGGGAAATGCTCAATCTCTTCCTGCCGCTCTACCAGGCCCACTACCTGGACCTGATGCGCCGCCGGCTGGGCTTCACCTCGGCCATGGATTCGGACGAGGCCCTGGTGCAGCGCCTGCTGCAACTGATGCAGGGCAGCGCCGTGGACTACAGCCAGTTCTTCCGCCGCCTGGGGGAAGAGGCCCCCGAACAGGCGCTGCACAAGCTGCGGGAAGATTTCGTCGACCTGGCCGGCTTCGACGCCTGGGCCGCCGACTACCGGGCCCGCGCGGCGCTGGACGGCGATGACCAGGATTCACGCCGCGCACGCATGCACGCGGTGAATCCCAAGTACGTCCTGCGCAACTACCTGGCCCAGCGCGCCATCGAGGCGGCGCAGCAAGGCGACTACGCCGAGGTGCGCCAACTGCATGCCGTACTCTCCCGCCCCTTCGATGAGCAGCCCGGCATGGAGCGCTACGCCGAGCGTCCGCCGGAATGGGGCAAGCACCTGGAGATCAGCTGTTCGTCCTGAGCGGGGTCCACCCGGATTGTAGGAAAAGCCGACAAGAGCGCTGAAGGCTGGAGGCTGGACGAAAAGCGGGATGTGGGAGCGAATTCATTGGCGAAAGGCTCGGTCGGGCATCGCTGGTGGATGTAAAAAGCGACATCCACCCTACGCACGGGGACAATTCGTTCAGCCTCCAGCCTCCAGCTTCCAGCCTTCAACCCCGTAGCGCAGACCACGCTTCACCGGTCCACCAGCAGTGCTCCGGTTCGACTGCGAAGGTGGATAGGAAAGGCGCTATCCCCCTACGCATCAGGCCGGCGGGTTTCAGTTGCCCAAGATCCACTCCAGCCCCATCGCCACATGCCGCTCGGTGCTGTCCACCAGTGGCAGCGGCGACTCGCAGCCCTCCAGCAGCAGGCCGATCTCGGTGCAGCCGAGGATGGCGGCCTGGGCGCCCCGGGTCTGCAACAGCGCCAGCTGGTCCAGGTAGAAGCTCCGGGCGCAGGGCAGGAAGTGGCCGAGACAGAGTTCCTGGAAGATCACCCGATCGATCTCCGCCATGGCTTCGGCCCCGGGCAGCAGCACCTGGATGCCGTAACGCTGCTCCAGGCGCTCGCGATAGAAAGCCTCCTGCATGGTGAAACGGGTGCCGAGCAGCGCCACGCGCTCGACACCCCGTTCCTGCAACGCCCGGCCAACGGCGTCGCCTATGTGCAGGAGCGGGATATCCACAGCCTCCTCGATGGCCGTCGCCACCTTGTGCATGGTGTTGGTGGCCAGCAGCAGGGCCGTCGCGCCGGCGCCCTCCAGGCCACGCGCGGCCTCGGCCAGTACCTGGCCGGCGGCGGCCCACTCGCCAGCCTTCTGCTGGGCGGCGATCTGCGCGAAGTCCACCGAATGCAGCAACAGGGGTGCCGAATGCAGCCCGCCCAGGCGCTCACGCACGCCTCGGTTGAGCAACTGGTAATAGGTGACGGTGGATTCCCAGCTCATGCCACCCAGTACGCCCAGAGTCCTCATCGCCGCCACCTCTCGCCTGGAAAGCCTACAGCCTAGCCGGAGCCGGCCGCGGGTCGGGAATACAGTTGTCCTGCAACCGAGGCGTACAGAAGCCGAAGCTGATTCCCACTGACGTGCGGCCGGCGAACAGCACCAAATGGAATATAAACCTACGGAAATATTCTTAGACTCTCTAAGCAAAGCGCATTATCTTCGGCCCCCTGCTTATTCCAGCCTGTTCTACCACCCACTGTCAGGCGCTGTACCCGCATGAAGATTCGCAATCTCGACCTTAGCCGGAGTTCGCTCAATACCGAACACGAAGCGCTGAGGATCCCGCCCGTCGAAGATTTCGTCTCGCATCCGGACGACCATCCCGTCCTGCGAGCGGCCATGTGGGTTGCCGTAGCTATCCTGGTCGGCCTGCTGGGTTTCCTCGCCTGGCGCCTGTTCTACGACAACGGCGGTGGCAGCGGCCTGGAAATCATCGAGAACGCCCTGACCAGCAGGGGCTTCTGGAGCGCCGTGGCGGTGGGCTTCTTCGCCCAGGTAATCGATGGCGCCCTGGGCATGGCCTACGGCATCACGGCCACCACCTTCCTCCTCAGCGCCGGTGCCTCGCCCGCCGCGGCCAGCGCCAGCGTGCACATCGCCGAGGTCTTCACCACCGGCCTGTCGGGCATCTCCCATGTGAAGCTGGGCAACGTCAACAAGTCGCTGTTCCTGCGCCTGCTGCTGCCGGGCATCATCGGCGCCATCCTCGGCGCGGTGCTGGTCACCCAGTTCGATGGCGCCGTGCTCAAGCCTTTCATCTCCGCCTACCTGCTGCTGATGGGCCTGTACATCCTGAGCAAGGCCTACCGCCACGTGATCAAGCGCCGCGCGCCCAATCACGTCGCCAAGCTGGCCCTGTTCGGCGGTTTCGTCGATGCCGCAGGTGGCGGCGGCTGGGGGCCGGTGGTCACCAGCAGCCTGATCGGCTCGGGCAGCGACCCGCGCACCACCATCGGCTCGGTGAATTTCGCCGAGTTCTTCCTGACCATTTCCAGCGCCACTTCCTTCATTCTCCTGGCCGGCCAGCCGGACACCTGGAAGATGGTCGCCGGCCTGGTCTTCGGCGGCCTGTTCGCCGCGCCCTTCGCCGCCCTGCTGTGCAAGAAGCTGTCGCCGCGCACCCTGCTGATCATCGTCGGCACCCTGATCACCCTGATCAGCACCTACAACATCTACATCAGCCTGCGTTGAGACGCCCTCGCGGGTTGATATCGCCCCGCTGCGACTCCAGATAGGCGGTGTCCGCCACTGGAGCCTGACCATGACCGACCCGCTGATGATCCCCTGCGCCCACTGCGCAGGGTTGAACCGCATCCCCGCTGCCCGCCTGGGCGACTCGCCCCGTTGTGGCCACTGCAAGGCCGCCGTGCTGCCCGCCGCCCCCTTCGATCTCGACGAAGCCAGCTTCGCCAGGCAACTGCGTGGCGACCTGCCGCTGTTGGTGGATGTCTGGGCCGACTGGTGTGGCCCCTGCAAGGCCTTCGCCCCCACCTACCAGCAGGCCGCCGCCCGGCTCCAGGGGCGTTGCCGCCTGGGCAAGCTGGACAGCGAGGCCAACCGCCAGCTGGCCGGCCAACTGGGCATCCGCTCCATCCCGACGCTGATCCTGTTCAAGGGCGGCCGGGAGGTCGCCCGCCAGAGCGGCGCCCTGCCGCTGCCGCAGTTGCTGACCTGGCTCGAAAGCCACGGGCTGCCCTCGTAGGAGCGAGCTTTGCTCGCGAAGGGCCCCGCCGCGAAATTTCGCGAGCAGAGTTCGCTCCTACAACCCCTCCCCTGGGCCCTGAGCGTTTCGGTCAGCGCCGCTGGCCGTCCCGGTCATTGCCGCCCGCGCCAAGCCCGCTAGGCTCTGGCCATTCCCCCGCGCCGGAGCCCGCCATGTCCATGCCCACCGAACTGGTCCGCCAGCTGACCGAGGAACAGATCGCCTTCGTCAAACGCAGCGGCCTCCGCGCCGAAGTCCTGGAACCTGGCCATGTGCGCCTGCGCATGCCCTTCGAAGGCAACCAGAACCATATCGGCACCCTCTATGCCGGCGCCCTCTTCACCCTTGCCGAAATGCCCGGGGGCGCGCTGTTCCTCACCAGCTTCGACAGCCGCCGCTTCTACCCTGTGGTCAAGGAAATGAACCTGCGCTTCCGCCGCCCGGCCAAGGGCGACATCACCGTGGACGCGCGCCTGGGCGCGGAAGAGATCGCCCGCATCCAGCGGGAAGCCGAGACCAACGGCAAGGCCGACTACTGGCTGGAACTTCAGCTGCTGGACGCCGGCGGCGAAGTGGTCGCCGAGAGCCGCGGTCTCTACCAGATGCGGGCACATTGAGCGGCCTTGCCCTGGATCAAGCCATGGGGCGCTGAAAGGCCGCAGAGTGTGGGCTCCAGAGGAGGCCCACATCATGTCCACGCACATCCTGGTCGCCCACGACCTCAGCCACGAAGCCGACACCGCCCTCCGCCGCGCCGTCCAGCTCGCCCGTCAGCACGGTGCACGCCTATCGCTGCTGCATGTGCTGGAGGATCACCTGCCCGATGCGCTGCAGGGCAACCTGCGCGAAGCGGCCCAGCAGCACTTCGGCACATGCCTGGAGCAGTTGGGCGCCGAGGATTGCCAGCTGCTGCTGCGCAAGGGCCGACCGGCCCAGCAGATCCTCGAAGAAATCAACGACAGCCAGGCCGATCTGCTGGTGATCGGCCGGCACCATCACAACGCCCCCGAGCTGTTCATCGGCACCACGCTCGAACGCGTCGCCCGCCACTCGAGTGCGCCCTTGCTGCTGGTGGTGAATGAACAGGCGGAGCAGCCCTACCAGAAGGCCGCCGTGGCGCTGGATTTCTCCCTCTGCGCCTGCGACTCCCTGCGCAGGGCCTGCGCATTGCTGCGGCCGGAGGCCCGCGTGACGGCGCTGAACGTGCTGGAGCTGGGCGGCCGCCTGTTGTCGAAGAACGGCAGCTCGACCGATTTGCTCGCCACCCAGAGGGAATTGCTGGGCACGCTGCTGGAAGACGAACTGGCGGGGTTGGAGGGCCGGGCGCCCGCTGTCGAGCTGGAAGTGGTGCGCGGCTCGCTCCCCAAAGCCCTGGACGAGGCCATCGCGGCACAACAGCCGCAACTGCTGGCCCTCGGCAGCCACGGCCGTAGCCTGATTTCCCAGGCCCTGCTGGGTAGCCTGGCCCTGCGCTACCTGCAGAACCCGCCCTGTGACCTGCTGCTGGTCAAATAGGGACCAGTAACCGCCGCGAGTCGATCCGCGGCAGATGGGAACGCCGCGCCGACGAGTCGGCGCGGCGGGGACGGGTCAGTCCTGCAGCCTGGCGGCGAGCTGGCGCACCCGCTTCAGATCGCCCCCGGCGACCCGGGTGACACGGGTGCCATAGTCGGCGTCGGCCTTGTAGAGGAAGGAGAGCATGATGTGCTTGCTCTCGTCGTCCGCGCCGGACAGCGACTGGCCGAAGCTGTTCACCAGGTCCTGCCGTTCCTTCTTGCTGAAGGAGCGGTACAGCTCACCGGCCTGCTTGAAGTTTTGCTCGCGCTGGATGCCCGCCTGCTGGGTGCTGCCGCCGAGCGGGAGCTGGCTGTAGCGTGCGGCCGGGTCCTGCGGACGCGGGCTGAGGCGGCTCGGCTCGTAGTTGACACCGTCGCTGCTGTGCCCGGCGTTCATGGCGCCGTCCTGGTTGACGTTGTTCACCGCGGCGTGCGGACGGTTCACCGGCAGGCTCAACCCATTGGTGCCGACCCGATGGAGCTGGGTGTCGGCGTAGGAGAAGATCCGGCCCTGCAGCAGGCGATCCTCGGACGGCTCGATACCCGGCACCAGGTTGCTCGGCGCCATGGCCACCTGCTCGGTTTCCTGGAAGAAGTTGTCCACGTTGCGGTTCAGCACCATCTCGCCGATCTTGCGCTCGGGCACGCCGGGCCAGATCTTGGTGGCGTCCAGCGGGTCGAAGTCGAAGCTGGCCAGTTGCTCAGGCTTGAGTACCTGGATGTACAGCTCCCACCTGGGGTAGTCGCCCCGCGCGATGGCTTTCACCAGGTCGTCGGTCATGTGGCTGTAGTCCCGGCCCTGGACGTCCATCACCTCCTTGGGATCCAGGTTGCGGGTACCCTGCAGGCTCTTCCAGTGGAACTTCACGTAGTGCACGCCGCCCTTGGCGTTGACCAGCTTGTAGGCGTGCACGCTGTTGCCGTCCATGAAGCGGTAGCCGGCGGGCGTGCCCTGGTTGGAGTACAGCAGGGTCAGGGTCCGGGTCGCCTCGGGCACATGGGAGAAGAAGTCGAAGCGGCGCGCGTCGTCGTCCAGGTTGCTGCGCGGGTCCGGCTTGAAGGCATGGACCATGTCCGGGAACTTGATCGCGTCGCGAATGAAGAAGGTGGGGAAGTTGTTGCCCACCAGGTCCCAGTTACCCTCGGCGGTGTAGAACTTGGTGGCGAAGCCGCGCGGGTCGCGCAGGGTTTCCGGGGAGTGGTTGCCATGCACTACCGACGAGAAACGGACGAAGACCGGCGTCCGGGTACCCGGTACGAATACCTTGGCCCGGCTCAGGTCGCGGATATCGGCGGTGGCGACGAACTCGCCATGGACCCCGGTGCCACGGGCATGGACCACCCGTTCCGGGATGCGTTCGCGGTCGAAGCGCTGCAGTTTCTGGATCAGCTGGACATCCTGCAACAGCGTGGGCCCTGCGGGGCCGGCGGTCTGCGAGTGCTGGTTGTCGCCTACCGGCGCGCCATTGTCGCGGGTCAGGGGCGCGGCCATGGCCGTCGAGAGAGCAAGCACCCAGGCGCCGAGCAAGCCGGCGGCCTGGCGGATCGATGGTCGTAACAACATCGGTGAGTTCTCCTTTTTCGGGTTGTGCTTGAACAAGCGCCACCGACCATAGGAGAGGACCGCCCTGCTTCAAAATTGAAACGAACTAGTGATTTTATTAGTAAAATCAATGACTTAAATATATGTAGGAATCTGTTCCAGACGCGTAGGCAAGGGCCTACAGGGAACCTCGGATAACACTCGTGAAAAAGGGGGATAGCGGAGGTCGGCCCGGCAAGCGCCCGGACCATGCCGCTGTGGGGGCAGGCCTGCCGGGCTGCAGGATGGGATGGGGCGCTCCGCTCTGCGAAGCGCTACCCATCGCCGGACTTTCTAGCTCTCCAGCAGGTCGTGCAGTTCGACGAACTGCTGGGTCAGCTTGTGGCTGCGATCCAGGTAGATCAGTGGTTTGCAGGCCTGATGCGACTCGCGCATCTTCACCGACATCATCAGGTTCACCGGCAGCACCGGCAGCCCTTCTTCCAGCAGTTCATCGAGCAGTAACTGGGGGAGCGAGGCACGCGGCTGGAACTGGTTGACCACGATGCCCTCCACTTCCAGGTCCTCGTTGTGGTCTTCCTTCAGCTCCTCGATCTCGGCCAGCAGGCCGTACAGGGCATTGCGCGAAAAGCTGTCGCAGTCGAAGGGGATCAGGCAGCGGTCGGCGGCGATGAGCGCGGAAACCGTGTAGAAGTTCAGGGCCGGCGGGGTATCCAGGTAGATGCGGTCGTAGTCCTCGTCCAGGTCTTCCAGCAGTTTGCGCAGCTTGTTGATCTTGTGCTTGGCCTCCAGCTTGGGCTGCAGGTCGGCCAGCTCGGCCGTGGCGGTCACCACATGAAGGTTGTCGTAGGGCGTTTCGTAGATATCCACCTTGCCCTTGCGGAAGGCAGTGGGCGACAGGGTCTGCTTGAAGAAATCGGCGATACCGACGGGAATGTCGTCGCCGGTGAGCCCCGTGAGGTAATGGGTAGAGTTGGCCTGGGCATCCAGGTCGATCAGCAGGGTGCGATACCCCTGTGAAGCGCTCACTGCCGCCAGGTTGCAGGCAATGCTGGACTTGCCCACCCCGCCCTTCTGATTGAAAACCACGCGCCGCATTGCACACCTCCCTGAACCTGATAGGTACCGGATTCTATGCAATGCCCGTGACGAGGGCGAGGTGGAATGCATGTCCCCGGCAATCGAGTAGGAGGTGGGGTCGCCCCCACCGTCCTCTCACACCACCGTACGTACGGTTCCGTATACGGCGGTTCAGGTCATACGGCTAAGCCGATTGATCGTATCCAGTATCGAGACCAACCCGAGTGCGTCCCAGCGCTTCTTCGGCAGCGCTTGTTGCAGATGCGGAGCGCCGGCATTCCACCAGGGGCCGCGCCCGTTGGTGGCTGACTTCCAGGCCCGCT